>NZ_JBIBHM010000011.1:125494-146734 GCF_042957025.1 Streptomyces sp. NPDC008139 | reverse complement strand
CGCGCCCCGCCCCGCCGGCGTGGTAGTTGGGCTGCTTGGGGGTGCGGTGGGGCGCGCGCGGTGGGGGGGGGCGCACGGGGTCGTCCCGCCCCCCCCCACGCCCCTTGCGGATCTCGTCCTGGCGGCCGGTGCTACTCGACCGGGTCGGTCGGGGTCGCTCCGGGGCCGCGCCCGGAGAGGACTTCGCCGTACGCCTGCATGAGATCGGGCAGGCGCAGGGTGGACAATTCGTCGCGGCTGGGCGAGGCCGGGTACTCGGACAGCCGCAGGTCCCGGTAGGCGCAGCTCTTCTCGTACAGGGTGCGCAGCAGCCGTCCGTTGCCCAACTCGTCGATCCAGCCCTGGTCCACCACGTGGCCCGCGATGGCCTTCAGCTCCTCCAGCGCCTCCTCGTCCCAGCGGTCGCCGTTCTCCGCGGCGAGGACTTCACCGATCCGGGTGAGTTCCAGCGGCCGGTAGCTGGGGAAGTCGACGCGGGTGGTGAAGCGGGAGCTGAGTCCGGGGTTGGCGGCCAACAGCCGGTCCATCCCCTCGGGGTAACCCGCGAGGATGACCACGAGCCGGTCGCGGTTGTCCTCGGCGCGCTTGAGCAGCACCTGGAGCGCCTCGTCGCCGTACGCGTCGCCCTTGCTGTAGCCGGAGTTGGACAGCGCGTACGCCTCGTCCACGAAGAGCACGCCGCCGAGCGCGGAGTCGATCAGCTCATTGGCCTTCACCGCGGTCTGGCCGAGGAATTCGCCGACCAGATCGGAGCGTTGGGCCTCCACCAGGTGGTCGCCGCCGAGCAGTCCGAGCGCGTAGAAGACCCGGCCGAGGATGCGGGCGACGGTGGTCTTGCCGGTGCCGGAGGGCCCGGAGAAGACGAAGTGCCGTTTCGGCGGCTGCACCGGCAGGCCCTGCCCGGCCCGCAGCCGGGCCATCCGCAACTGCGCGGACAGCGCCTTGACCTGGCGCTTGACCGGCTCCAGACCGACCATCCTGTCCAGTTCCGCCAGCGCCTGGGTGAGCAGCACCGGGTCGGAGCCGCCCATCGGGACCTGCACCGGCAGGGCGCCGCCGAGCGGGGCGGCGGACCGGTCGCGTACGTCGTCGTCCAGCGGGCCCGCGGACAGCAGCGACTCGTCGGGCTCCGGCCCCGGACCGCGGCCCTCGCCGGGGTCGGCCAGCAGCGCGGACTCCATGTCGGCGCCGCCCTCCGGCATCGCCTGCCCGGTCCCTGCCAGCGATACGGCCGCCAGCCCCACGCCCTCGTCGAGGCCGTCGTCGGTCTCGTGGATCGCGGCCAGCCGGGCGGAGGTGTCCATGAAGGCGGGGTCGACGCGGTGCACCGCCCGGTAGAGCGGCACGGCCGCCGCCGTACGCCCGGTGCCCTCGTACGCGCGGGCCAGCCAGTAGCGGAGCTCCTTGCGCTGCGGCTGCTCGCTGCGGCAGCGCATCAAGGCGGCGGCCAGCAGCGGCTCGGCCTGGCCGCACATCTCCAGCCTGACCCTGGCCATACCGCCGAACAGCCCGGCCTCGATGCCGAGTACGGGGTCGCCCAGCAGTGGCTCGGTGTGCCGGACCAGCCGCTCCCAGTCCTTGACGAGATAGGCGCGGCAGGCGTGCAGGAAGCGGACCTGCGGGTCGGTGTCGACCGGCGGGCAGTCCGCCAGGGCCCGGTCCAGCTCGGCGACATGGCGGCCGTCCAGCCAGTGCGAGGCGTGCGCCAGCAGCAGGTCGCGGCTGGTCTCCAGCACCGGCTGCACCCACCAGCCCAGCCAGTACCAGGAGTTGAGGGTCCTGCGGTGGGCGGCCCGCTGCTCGCCGAAGCGGTCGCGGTGCCGGTACATCTGGAGCAGCGCGGTGGCGGTGTCGGCGCGCAGCGCGTGCAGCCCGAGCCAGGCGTCCGCCATGCCGGGGTCGATCCGGACCGCGGTCCTGAACTCCTCCTCGGCCTGGACGTAGGCGCCCATCGTGTACGCGTCGACGCCGCGCAGCCAGGCGAGATCGGCCGGGGCGCCCGGACGCTCGGTGCCGAAGTCCATCAAGTCCCCACCAATCGTTCCCCCGCGCCGCACTGTCGCCCGCTGTCCCAACCCGTGTGCACCGGGCGGGAGTTGGGGCAGGCGACAGTCCACCCCCGGCTGCCGGTCCGCCCTTTTCGCATCGTACCCGCGATGTCCCGTGGGCCGTAGGGTGCCGTGACCTGCGGGACAGCGTGAATCCGCGTGAGCGCGGGGAACACGGCCCCGACGTACGGCCGTCGGGCGGTGACCGTGAGTGAGAAAAACCGGCTCTCGACGGGCCGATTCCGGCCCGGAGACAGGGCAGAGCCCCCGGTCACGGGGGAACAACCGGGGGCTCCGCGTCTTATCAACGGCCGTCTCCGGCCGCTTGTTGAAAACGTAAGTGCTGGATACCCGGCCGGTCAAGCGGTGTTGACGGACGTGTGCCCGGCGGCGGGGGAGTGGCGGCGGGCTGCCGCCGAGTCGTCACTCCCGGTGATCACGGGCGGGGTTCGGGACGGCCCGGCAGCCGCCGACGTCGTCGGTCTGGCGCACCAGAAGGTCGGCGAAGGGGCGGGACGGATCCGCGGCGAAATGCGCGTCCTCCGCGCGGGTCCAGCCGGTCCAGAAATGTGCCAGTTCCGGTCCGTCGCGCAACAGTCCGCGCTGCCGCGCGGTCGCCGGCGGCACCTCCAGCCACAGCAGCAACGCCAGATACGGGCGCAGCGCTTGCCGCCCGCTGCCGACGCCGTCCAGCAGCACGACCGGCGCGGCCGGGATCTCCCGCTCGCCCGCGAAACGACGCGCGGTCCAGTCGTACACCTGGTGCCGGGCGGACCTTCCCTCGCTCAGCGGCGTCAGCACCTGTTCGACCAGGCGGCCGGTCCACTCGAACGGCTCCTCGTGCGTGGCCAGGTCGTCCAGATGGACGACGGGCGCGCCGCCCAGCTCCGCCGCCAGCCGCCCGGCCAGCGTGCTCTTGCCCGAGCCCGCGTGCCCGTCCACGGCGATCAGCCGCGTCCGCCCGCAGGACGGCTCCGCCCCCCCGAGCAGCCGCCCCAGCTCCCGTACCGTCAGTCCGTTCACCCCCCGACCTTACGGCGGGCCCCCGCCCGGCGGCCCGCGCGCCGTCGCGTGTCCGGGGGCTCGGGGCCGCTCACCCGCCACCGCCGCACGCGCCGCCGGGGGCGCCCCGGTACGGTGCGAAGGTGACCCACTCCGAGAGCGGCGGCGCAGCCGCATCCGTGCTGTACACCTCCGAGCGCCTGGCGAGGGCGCGTGCCGAGGCCGAAACGGCGGGCGTCCAGGCCCTGCTGGTGGCGCCCGGCGCGGACCTGCGCTATCTCACCGGGTATCAGGCGCTGCCGCTGGAGCGGCTGACGTGCCTGGTGGTGCCGGTGGAGGGCGAGCCCTTCCTGGTGGTGCCGCGGCTGGAGAAGCCCGCCGCGCAGGCGTCGCCCGCCGGCGGGCTCGGCATCGAGATCGTCGGCTTCGACGAGACCGACGACGCGTACGCGCTCATCGCCCGGCGGCTGCCCGCCGCGGTGGCCCGCTTCGCCGTCGACAACCACATGTGGGCGGAGAAGCTGCTCGCCTTCCGGGCCGCGCTCCCGGACGCCGAGGCCGTCCTCGCCGGTGACGTGCTGGCGGAGCTGCGGATGCGCAAGACACCGGCGGAGATCGCTGCGCTGCGCCGCGCGGGCGCGGCGATCGACCGGGTGCACCGCAGGATCGGCGAGTGGCTGGTGCCCGGCCGCACCGAGCGCGAGGTCGCCAAGGACATCGCGGACGCCATCATCGAGGCGGGCCACGAGCGGGTCGACTTCGTGATCGTCGGCTCGGGGCCGAACGGCGCGAGCCCGCACCACGAGGTGTCGGACCGGGTGATCAGGGCGGGCGACCCGGTGGTGATCGACATCGGCGGCACCACCGCGGACGGCTACTGCTCGGACTCCACCCGTACCTACGCCGTGGGCGAGCCGCCCGCCGCCTTCCGGGAGCTGTACGACGTGCTGCTGCGCGCCCAGACCGCGCAGACCGCTGCGGTACGGCCCGGTGTCACCGCGGAGGAACTGGACGCCGTCGGCCGGGACATCATCACCGACGCGGGCTACGGCGACCACTTCATCCACCGCACGGGACACGGCATCGGCCTGGACACCCACGAGGAGCCGTACATCGTGGCGGGCAGCAAACGCCCCCTTGAGCCGGGAATGGCGTTCTCCGTGGAACCGGGCATCTATCTGCCCGACACCTTCGGCGCCCGCATCGAGGATATTGCCGTCTGTACGGAAAGCGGTGGCGAGCGGCTCAATCTGACAGGGCGTGACCTGGTGGTTCTTCCCTGTTGAGCGCCAGTGGTCCAGTCCAATGTTGTTCCCGGCGCGCGGCCGGAAACCCTGGTGGAAACGGCCGGTGAACGACGATAGTTGGGGCCACCTGTCATGCACTCGTAGGAGCGGGCAGGAATTCCCGATCACATCGAGGGGAACACCGCCATGACCAGACCCGCGCCCCGGCGTGCCGTACTGACCGCCGCGCTCGCGGCGGCCGCGGCCACCGCGACCGCGTCCGCGCAGTCCGCCTCCGCCGCCCCGGCCACCGCCTCCGGCGCGGCCGTTCCCGACGCCGCGCGACACCAGGCAGGCGGCGGCACGCCCGACGCCGCCCCCGTCGACTACCACGGCTGGACCTCGCTGCCCGACTGGCTGTTCGGCACCCACCACGGCACGCTGCCGCTGCCGGGCCGCCGGCCCGGCGTGGTCATCGGCCGCGCCACCGGCACGCTCGACTACACCGACCCGCACACCGGCACCACCGCGACGTGGGAGTCGGCCACCTGGACCTCGCCGGTCCGCCGGGTGCCGCACCCCGCAAGCGAGCTGATCGCGTCCTGGAACGCGCACACCCCTGCGGGCACCTGGATCCAGATCGAACTGCTCGGCACGTACACCGACGGCACCGCGACCCCGGCGTACGTCATGGGCCGGTGGACCGCGGGCGACGGCCCCGAGGACATCCGCCGCACCTCGGTGGACGACCAGACCGACGGCAAGAGCAGCATCTGGACCGACACCTTCTCCATCGACGACACCACCGCCGGGCCGCTGCTGGCCTCGTACCGGCTGCGGCTGACGCTCTTCCGCAAGCCCGGCAGCCGCGCCACGCCCACCGTGTGGCGGCTCGGCGCGATGGCGTCCAACATCCCGGACCGCTTCACCGTCCCGGCGTCGGTGCCGGGCGTGGCCAAGGGCGTCGAACTCCCGGTGCCGCGCTACTCGCAGAACATCCACAAGGGCGAGTACCCGGAGTACGACAACGGCGGCGAGGCCTGGTGCAGCCCGACCTCCTCGACGATGGTCATCGAGTACTGGGGCCGCGGCCCCACGGCCGCGGACCTGGCCTGGGTGAACCCCGCCTACGCCGACCCCCAGGTCGACCAGGGCGCCCGCTACACGTACGACTACCAGTACGAGGGCTGCGGCAACTGGCCCTTCAATGCGGCCTACGCGGCCACGTACAAGGACCTCCAGGGCGTCATCACCCGGCTGCGCTCGCTCGACGACATCGAGCGGCTGATCAAGGCCGGTATCCCCGTCATCACCTCGCAGTCCTTCCTCGCCACCGAACTGGACGGCGCGGGATACGGCACCTCGGGCCACCTGATGTGCATCGCGGGCTTCACCGCGGACGGCGACGTCGTCGCCAACGACCCGGCCAGCTCCAGTGACGACGCGGTGCGCAACATCTACAAGCGCGCCCAGTTCGAGACCATCTGGCTGAGGACCAAGCGGATCAACGCCACCGGCGGCGTCAGCGGCGGCACCGGCGGTGTCGCCTACGTCTACTTCCCGGCGAAGCCGAGCCCCGGCCAGCGCCGCGCGCTGGCGGCGGTCGGCATCGTCTGACATCCGTCTGTCCGGTCGTCTCCGGTCGTCTCCGGTCGTCTGTCCGACCGACCGGCCGTTTCCGGCCCGGCCCCGCTCCTCGTACGCGAGGGGCGGGGCCGGGTGCGTGCGGGGGTGGACAGGCCGTCGCACGTGGGGAATTGGACTCGAAGTGGTAGAGACCAATTCGTGGTTTAGTCCAAAGGTCTGGACCAACTATTGACGGGTTCGCGTCACCGCAGGATTCTGTCTGCCACGTTCCCCCACAGGAGGCTAGACGTGAACCGTCTCAAAGCAATCGGCTCGGGCGTGGCCGCCGTCGCCCTGGCCGTGGCCGGGCTCGGTACCGTTGCCGCTCTCGGCCCAAGTCAGGCCAGCGGAGCCACGGTCTCGACGAACGCCCTGACCAACAACTGGTACGCCGCCGCCCCGTATCTGATGCCCAACGACAACAACCCGCCGAGCGCGACCGCCATCATGGACGCGACCGGCCTGAAGGCGTTCCAGCTCGCCTTCATCCTCGCCCCCAACGGCGGTGGGTGCAGCCCCACGTGGGACGGGACCAGTGCGGTGTCCTCCGACACCGCGGTGGCGAACGTGATCTCCGCGATCCGGGCCAAGGGCGGAGACGTGTCCGTCTCCATCGGCGGCTACGGCGGCACCAAGCTCGGCCAGGCGTGTTCCGACGCCGCGTCCACGGCCGCCGCGTACCAGCAGGTCATCACCAAGTACCAGCTCAAGGCGATGGACTTCGACCTGGAGGAGCCGGAGTACGAGAACACCGCGGCCGTCGCGCGCGAGATCGGCGCGGCCAAGATCCTCCAGCAGAACAACCCCGGCCTGTTCATCTCGGTGACCACGGCGGGCACCGCGGCGGGCACCGGCTGGTTCGGCCAGCAGATGCTCAACGAGGCCAAGTCGCAGGGCTTCACCCCCAACAACTTCTCGATCATGCCCTTCGACGGCGGCTTCAACGGGGCGGCGTCGCAGACCAGCGCGCTCACCGCCTTCAACGGCCTGCTGAAGACCACCTTCGGCTGGGACACCGCCACCGCGTACGCCCACGAGGGCTTCTCCGGCATGAACGGCCGCAGCGACACCGGCGAGTTCTTCTACCAGGCCGACTTCCAGACCGTGCTGGACTACGCGACCAGCCACGGCATGGGCCGCTTCACCTTCTGGTCGCTCAACCGCGACCGCCAGTGCAGCCCGCCGGACAACAACGGCAGCACCTCGGGCACGTGCAGCAGCGTGGCGCAGAACTCCTGGGACTTCGCCAAGTACTCGGTGAAGTTCGCGGGCGCCACGCCTCCCACCAACCCGCCCACGACGCCGCCGACCACACCGCCGACCACCCCGCCCGGCGGCGGCACCTGCACGGTCGCCCAGTGGGCCGCCTCCGCCGTCTACGTCGGCGGCAACGAGGTGGCGCACAACGGGCACAAGTGGAAGGCCAAGTGGTGGACCACCAACGAGGAGCCCGGCACCACCGGCGAGTGGGGCGTGTGGCAGGACGAGGGCACCTGCTGACCGGCCGCCGACCGCGACGGTCCGACGTTCCGTGGCGGCGACCGCACAGGCCGCTGAACCGCTGTCGGTCGAACTGGTCTGAACTGGTCTGAGGCTGTCCGAAAATCTATCGCGGGTCCGCGGCCGTCACCGGCAGCGGACCCGCGCTGGTGTGTGCGCGAGTCCGCATCTGCGCGTTTTCGCATATGCACATGCTGGTGGTTGTTGACCAAAAACGGACCCTGGATCTCCGGTCGCGTGTTTCACTCCGAACACGTGATCAGTAGCCTCACAGGGTAGACAGGTGCGCGCCCGTCGGCCGAACCACCGTGTGCGACGCGCCCGTTGAGCCCGATGACCTGGAGACAGCAACCGTGACCGACCGTCCTTCCTGGGCCCCGCAGGGCATCGACCTGACGGTGCCCAGCGTGTCCCGGATCTACGACTACTTCCTCGGTGGCTCGCACAACTTCGAGGTGGACCGGGAGGCGGCGCGGCTGGCCATGCGGGCCATGCCGGGGGCGCCCAAGATCGGCCAGGCCAACCGGGCGGTCATGCACCGCGCCGTGCGCTTCGCGATGGATCGCGGCATCGACCAGTTCCTCGACATCGGCTCCGGCATCCCCACCTTCGGCAACGTTCACGAGGTGGTGCAGCGGGCCAACCCCGACGCCCACGTGGTGTACGTCGACAACGACCCGGTCGCCGTCGCCCACAGCCGCGCCGTCCTGGAGGGCAACGACAAGGCGACCATCGCCGCCGCCGACCTCCGCGACCCCGGCTCGGTCCTGGACAACCCCGAGACCAAGCGGCTGCTGGACTTCGACCGCCCCATGGGCCTGCTGCTCGTCGCCGTCCTGCACTTCCTGTCCGACGCCGACCACCCGAACGAGGTCGTCGCCGCGCTGCGGGACGCGCTGGCCCCCGGCAGCGTCCTGGTCGTCACCCACGCCACCCTCCAGTTCGGTCCCGTCCCCTCCGGACAGCGCGGCGTCCAGGCCGTCTACCAGCGCACCGCCACCCCGCTGATCATGCGCACCAAAGAAGAGGTGGAACGCTTCTTCGACGGCTTCGAACTCGTCGAGCCCGGCGTCGTCCCGCTGCCGCACTGGCGCCCCGAGGCCCCGCTCAGCGACGACGACGACCCCGCCGTACTCCACGGTCTCGCCGGTGTGGGGCTGAAAGCGTGACCGCGCTCCCGGCCGCGGCCGGAAACGAGGGCGCGCACGCGCCCGACGCACGCCCCGGCGACAATCTGCGCAGATTCGCCGCCATTTGGGCACGCGCCATCTACCCGGTGACGGTCACCTCGATGACCCGCGCCGAGTTCGAGGACCACCTGGTGCCGCTCACCCGCGTGCTGAGCGACACCCTCAGGGGCCGCCCGTTCGACCCCCGCCCGGCCGCCGAGGTCGGCACCGCCCTGGTCGCCGCGCACTGCACCGACCCCGAGGCGCTGCCCAGCATCCTCGGCGTCATCGACGCCTACCTCGTCCTGTACTGCCCGCCGGGCCCCGGCCTCGACACCGACGAATGCCGGGCCCGCTGCTCACGCCTCCAGCACGCGGTCGCCGTCGGCTTCTCGCGGGCCCTGCGCGAACGCACCCTGCGCGAGCAGGAGTCCATCATCCGCGCCGCCCTGGACGCCCAGCGCGACGCCGAGGGCGCCCTGGCAGCCAGCGAGGCCCGCTTCCGCGCCGTCTTCGAGGGCGCCGCCCTCGGCATCGGCATCGCCGACCTCGACGGGGAAGTCCTCGAAGTCAACGACGCGATGACCCGGATGTTCGGCAGCGAATCCCTGACCATGCGCCGCAATGTCACCGAATGGGTCCACAAGGACGACGGCACCGGCACCGGCACCCGCCGGCTCAACGGCGAGCTGGTACGCGGCGAACGCGACACGTACGACGTCGAGCGCGCCTACCAGCGGGTCGACGGCACCATCTTGTGGGCCAACGTCCGGGCGTCCCTGCTGCGCGACGCCACCGGCCGCCCGCAGTACCAGCTCGCGCTCGTCGAGGACGTCACGGAACGGCGCGGACTGCTGCGCCGACTGCGCCACCAGGCGACCCACGACGCGCTCACCGGACTGCCCAACCGCGCCCTGTTCTTCGAACGCCTCGACGCCGCGCTCGACGCCGACCCCGCCAACGGCACCAGCCGTATCGGCGTCTGCTACCTCGACCTCGACGGCTTCAAGGCCGTCAACGACAGCCTCGGCCACGCGGTGGGCGACCAGCTCCTCGTCGCCGTCGCCGAACGCCTCCAGTCGTGCGTCACCTCGCCCGATCAGCTCGTCGCCAGGATCGGCGGCGACGAATTCGTCGCCCTCTACACCGACCCGCCGAGCCTCGCCGCCGTCACCGCCCTCGCCGAACGCATCCTGGACGCGCTGTCCGCCCCCGTCCTGCTCGACGGCCGCGAACTGCCCGTCCACGGCAGCATCGGCATCGTCCACGGCCCCGTCGAGTCCCGGATCGCCGCCGACGTCCTGCGCAGCGCCGACATCACGATGTATCGCGCCAAGGAACAGGGCGGCAACCGGTACGAGGTCGCCGACCCGGTCGCCGACGCCCGCGCCATCACCCGGCACGGCCTGACCAACCAGCTCCCGAGCGCCCTGGAACACGACGAGTTCTTCATCGAGTACCAGCCCCTCGTGGGCCTCGACGACGGCGCCGTGCACGGCGCCGAAGCGCTGGTGCGCTGGTGCCACCCCACCCACGGCATACTCGGGCCCGACCAGTTCATCCCGCTCGCCGAGAGCACGGGACACATCGTCGGCCTCGGCCGCTGGGTCCTGGAGCGGGCCGCCCGCCAGGCGTACGCCTGGCAGAGCGAGCACATCGGCGGCGGCCCGCCGCCACGGGTCAACGTCAACCTCTCACCGATCCAGCTGCACCACCCCGAGCTGGTCCAGGAGGTCTCCCGCGTCCTGGAGGACACCGGCCTCGACCCCGCCTCGCTCTGCCTTGAGGTCACAGAGAGCGCTCTGATCGGCGCCGACGAGGACACCCTCAAGCCCCTGCGGCAGATAGTCGACCTCGGCGTCTCCATCGCCCTCGACGACTTCGGCACCGGCTACTCCAACCTGTCCTCCCTGCGCTGGCTGCCCGTCAGCGTCCTCAAGCTCGACCGCTCCTTCACACGCGGCATGCGCGGCCACGCCGCCGACCCCGTCGACCTCAAGATCGTCGGCGGCATCGTCTCCCTCGCCCACGCCCTCAACCTGACCGTCACCGTCGAAGGCGTCGAGACCCGCACCCAGGCCGACCATCTGCGCGCCCTCGGCTGCGACACCGGCCAGGGCTGGTACTACGCCCGCCCCGGCCCGCCGGAACGGCTCCACACCCTGTCGCTGGCCGACGCCAGCTAGCCGCTCGGCCCGCCGTCACGGCTCCGCCCGCGCGCGGGCCGTGAGAAACGACGCACTCGGGTGCGTCGGGCGGCCCTCGGAGCGGAGCCGCGCGGCCCACGTGGTGGAATCAGGCGATACGCCAGCCCGTGGTCCGCCCGAGGAGAGCCCCCTGAACACCGCCGTCGCGGAGACGATCTCCGCCCTCGCTCTCCTGGTGGTCCTCGGCTTCGCCGTCCTGCGCCCGCGCGGCTGGCCCGAGGCGGTGGCCGCGGTGCCCGCCGCGGGACTGCTCATCGGCATCGGGGCGGTGACGCCGTCCGCAGCCTGGCACGAGACCAGGGAACTGCTGCCGGTCGTCGGCTTCCTGGCGGCCGTGCTCGTCCTGGCGGAACTGTGCGCCGACGACGGTCTGTTCACGGCGGCGGGCGACGCGGTCGCGCGGGCCTGCCGAGGGGAGCCCAAGCGGCTGCTGGCCGGGGTGTTCGTCGTGGCCGCGCTGGTCACGGCGGTGCTCAGCCTGGACGCGACCGTCGTCCTGCTCACCCCGGTGATCATCGCGACGGCCGCGCGGGCGGGCGCCAGGGCCCGCCCGCACCTGTACGCGACCGCGCACCTGGCCAACTCCGCCTCCCTGCTGCTGCCGGTCTCCAACCTCACCAATCTGCTGGCCTTCACGGCCGCCGGAGTGTCCTTCACCCGCTTCGCGCTCCTGATGACCCTGCCGTGGCTGCTGTCCGTCGGCATCGAATACGCCGTCTTCCGCCGCTACTTCGCCGCCGACCTCGCCGTCCGCGAGCACCCGCCGGAGCAGGGCGAGCCGCCGGCCGTACCGGTGTTCACGCTGGTCGTCCTCGGCCTGACCCTGGTCGGCTTCGCGGTCACCTCGCTCGGCGGCATCAACCCCGCCTGGGCGGCGCTCGCGGGCGCGCTGGTCCTGGGCGTACGGGCGCTGCGCCGCCGCCGGGCGACGGTCCGCGGCCTGGTCGCGGCGGCCGGGCCGCTGTTCTGCCTGTTCGTGCTCGCCCTCGGCGTCGTGGTGAAGGCGGTGGTCGACAACGGGCTGTCCGACGCCGCCGACCGGGTGCTGCCGCACGGCAGCGGCCTGCTCGCGCTGCTCGGGACCGCCGCGTTCGCCGCCGTCCTGGCCAATCTGATCAACAACCTGCCCGCCGTGCTCGCCCTCCTTCCGCTGGCCGCCGCGGGCGGCCCCGGCCCGGTGCTCGCCGTGCTCATCGGCGTCAACCTCGGCCCCAACCTCACCTACGCGGGCTCGCTCGCCACCCTGCTGTGGCGGCGCGTGCTGCGCGACCACGGCACCGACTCCGACCTGGGCACCTTCACCCGGCTCGGGCTGCTCACGGTGCCGCCGACGCTCATCGCCTCCACGGTCGCGCTGTGGGCGGGGCTGCGGCTCACCGGAACCTGACCGACGCCTCCCCGGTCAGCTCCGCTTGGTGAGCGTGCTGGGGGCGCCCTCGGCCTGCGGCCCCGCCTCGATCCGCAGGGTGCGCGCGTCCGTCATGGAGACGGAGTACTCATGCCCTGTCAGACAGGTCAGCGACGAGTCGGGGTCCGTGGGCTCGGCGGCGGTGACCCGCAAGGTCATGGTGTTCCCCCGGACCCGCGCCAGCGACAGCGCCTCCGTACAGCCCCGCTCCGCCCCCGTGCCCGCCTCGGGGATGTTGCTGACGTCCTGGCCGACGGCCTCGCCGCGTGCCCCCGCGTGCAGGGTGAGCGTGACGGTGAACCGGTCGCTGCGCGGCTGGCCGCCGCTGCCGCTCGGATTGCCGGGCCCCGTACCGACCCAGGTGCCGACCCACGAGGCGGGCAGCGCGTCGGTGGGCGCGGAGGTGTGGGTGCTCGTGCTCGGGTCGGGATTCCCGTTGTTGTTGTCGCCGGAGCCGCGCTGCTGGTCGAGGATCACGCCGACCACCACGAACAGCGCCAGCACGCCCGCGAGGATCAGGCCGACGCGGGCACCGCGGCCCATCCCCGGCGCGCGGCGCGCGGCACCCCACGGCGCGGGTTGCGGCCCGGAGTACGGCCCGGTGGGCCGGACAGGGCCCGACACGGGCGACGGTGTACGCGGCGGCGCGTACGCGGCGTGCGGGGGAGCGGGGGTCTGGCCTCCGGAGCTGGGGCCGCGGCCGGGCGCGGTCAGCGGCGCCGTGGGGGAGTACGGCGAGGGCCCCACGGCGGCCGTCGGGTCCGCCAGCAGCGTGCGGACCCGCGCTTCACGGCCGCGCAGCTCGTCGGTGAGGCCGGGCGGCGGGACCTCGTGCCACACGCCCGTACGGTGCCCCGCCTCCCGCAGCAGCGCCAGCGCCTCCTCGGCGGTTGGCCGGTCGGCCGGTTCCTTGGCGAGGCACGCGTGGACCAGCGGCGCCACCGCGTTGGGCAGCCCGGTGAGGTCGCCGTCCTCGTGCACGATCCGGTACATCAGCGCGGGCGTCGACGGCTCCTCGCCCGGCCGGTTGAACGGTCCGTGCCCGGTCCCCGCGTAGACCAGTACGGCCGCGAGCGCGAACAGGTCGCCGGGCTCGGCGGACGCGCCCGCGGTCGCCTGCTCGGGCGCCATGTAGCCGGGGGAGCCGATCACCCCGCCGGTCCTGGTGTGCCGGGAGTCCTCCGCGGCCCGCGCGATGCCGAAGTCGATCAGCAGCGGCCGGTCGGGGCCGAGCAGTACGTTCGACGGCTTCACGTCGCGGTGCGCGAGACCCACCGCGTGCACCGACCGCAGCGCCTCGCAGAGTTCGGCGGCCAGCGACGCCAGGGCCGGTTCCGGCAGCGGGCCGTGCGCCGAGACCCACTCGGCCAGTGAGGGCGCCGCCACGTACTCGGTCGCCAGCCACGGGGGGCGGGTGCCGGGCGGGCTGTAGTCCACCACCGCCACCGTCCACGGCGAACGCACCCGGTCCGCGTGGCGGATCTCCCGCGCGAACCGTTCCCCGAAGCCGGGGTCGAGCCCGAACTCGGACCGTACGGTCTTCAGCGCGAGTGCCCGCCCGGCGGGTGTGCGCGCCAGATAGACCTGTCCCATGCCGCCCGCGCCGAGCCGCGCGAACAGCGGGTATCCGCCGACTGTGCGCGGATCCGTGGCGTCCAAGCTCTCCATGGGCAGCAGCGTAGGGCCGCTCGCGGCCCTGTGGGAGCGTGATCGTACTCATCCGCCTCCGTCGCCGTACTCACCTGTCACTCCAGTCGTGTCTTGCTTCTTTTCCCGCCCGCCCGCCCACCCGTGCGGGTGTTTTGTCGTCTGCGGGTGCCGCTTGTGCCTGGTCGTCGGTGCCGGTCCGGGGCACCTCCTCGAAATGCGGCTACCTGGTTCCTCGTGTCCGGCACCGTTCCTGTCACCGCATTTCTGCGGGGGCACCCCGGCCCGTCCCCTCCCGGTACGTCGGCGTCCGCCTGTCCGGTGGGGGTGGCGGAGAGGGGTGGTGGGGGTGAGGTCGTCGGCGTCCGCCTGTCCGGTGGGGGTGCCGGGGGGAGGGGGTCGGTGGAATGCGGGTCCTGCGCCGCCGTCGACCCGCCGGGGTGGGCGGGAGGGGGCGGATGGGTCAGGGCCCGTCGGCGTCCGCCTGCCGGTGAGGGTTGCTGGGGAGGGGGTGCTCGGGGACGTCGGCGTGCGCCTGCGCGCTGTGGCTGAGGGAGGTGTCAACGACCGGTGAGGGCGGCCGACTGTTCCTCCACCGTGGGGATCGGCGGAGCCCTTCTGTCTTTGGCACCCGTTCGCCTGCGGACCGTGTGAGGGTGCCACTCCCCAGCCCCTTGGGCGGAGGACGCTCGGGGGCCCTCGCGGTCTTTGGCACCCGTCCGCCTGCGGACCGTCCGAGGGGGCCACCCACCCAGCCCCCCGGGCGGAGGACGCTCGGGGGGCCCTCACGGTCTTTGACACCCACCCCGGCCACCCACGGACAGGCGGACGCCGACGGGCGAGGAGGGGACGGGGCGGGGTGCCCCCGCAGAAATACGTCGACAGGAACGGCACTGGATGCGCGGGGCCAGGTGTGACGGATTTCGAGGAGGTGCCCCGGACCGGCACCGACCAGGCACAGGCGGCACCCGCAGACGGAGAAAGCACCCGCACGGGTGGGCGGGCGGGAAAGACAGGACACACACTCGCGCCCGTGACGTGAGGCGTCCGATCAGGCATACTCCAACGCGCCAGAACCGCTGATCACCGCGTGCCGCGACCCGGCAGGGGACCATCGGTTCATGGGCACTGCCCACCGACGGCGCCGCCACACCCAGGGCGTGCCGCCGACGCCCCCGACAGGGAGGAGCGTGCCGCGATGTCGCAGCACGGCCCGCAGCCGGTTGTCCGCCACCTGCCCACCGAGGAGGCGCGGGATCTGCTCGCGCTCACCCGGGACCTGGCCCAGCGGGAGATCGTGCCCGCGGCCGCCGCGGAGGAGGACGCGGGCCACTTCCCGCGTGAGACCTTCGCGCTGATCGGGGAGACCGGACTGCTCGGCCTGCCGTACGCGGAGGAGCACGGCGGCGGGGGGCAGCCGTACGAGGTCTATCTCCAGGTGCTGGAGGAACTGGCCGCGGCCCGCCTCACCATCGGCCTCGGCGTCAGCGTCCACACCCTCGCCTGCCACGCGCTCGCGCACTTCGGCGCCAAGGAACAGCGCGCCGAGCACCTGCCCGCCATGCTCGGCGGCAGCCTCCTCGGCGCCTACTGCCTCTCCGAGCCCGCCGCGGGCTCCGACGCGGCCAGCCTGCGTACGCGCGCCGTACGTACCGGCGGCGGCGCGGACGGCGACGGCGGGAACTGGACGATCGACGGCACCAAGGCGTGGATCACCCACGGCGGGGTCGCCGACTTCTACACCGTCCTGGCCCGCAGCGGCGGCGACGGCGCGCGCGGCATCTCCGCGTATCTGGTGCCGGGCGACGCGCCGGGCCTCAGCGCCGCCGCGCCCGAGCGGAAGATGGGCATGAAGGGCTCACCCACCGCGCAGGTGCACTTCGACGGCGTGACCGTCCCCGACAGCCGCCGCATCGGCGAGGAGGGCCAGGGGTTCGCCATCGCGCTGGCCGCGCTGGACGCCGGGCGGCTCGGCATCGCCGCCTGCGCCGTCGGCCTGGCCCAGGCCGCGCTGGACGCCGGGCTCGCGTACGTCAAGGAGCGCCGCCAATTCGCCCGGCCCCTGGCCGACTTCCAGGGGCTGCGCTTCATGATCGCCGACATGGCCACCAAGATCGAGGCGGGACGCGCCCTGTATCTGGCCGCGGCCAGGACCCGCGACGCCGGTCTCGACTTCTCCCGGCAGGCCGCCATGGCCAAGCTCTTCTGCACCGACGCGGCGATGCAGGTGACGACGGACGCCGTCCAGCTCCTGGGCGGCTACGGCTACACGGCCGACTTCCCCGTGGAGCGGTACATGCGCGAGGCCAAGGTGCTGCAGATCGTCGAGGGCACCAACCAGATCCAGCGCATGGTGATCGCGCGCCACGTGGCGGGCCCCGAGTCGCGGAGCTGAGCGGTCACCCGGCGGGTGGTACCCCGGCGCCCCGGTCGGGGCGCCGGCTTCAGGCCGCGCGGGGCGCCGGTACCCGGAAGGGGTGCGAGCCGGGACCGCCCACGTGCGAGAAGGGCTGGGTGCGCCAGTCCAGGGTGTCGGGCAGGACCAGGAGGGTGCCGAGGTCGAGATCGTGGACCTCACCGGGCAGGGAGCCGTCGAGGGGGCTGGCCTCCTCGACGGGGCGGCCCGAGCCGGAGCAGACCGTGAGGCCGAAGGGGTTCCACGGGGTGGGGCACAGGGCGTGCTCCGGAAGCCGGTCCTCGTCGGCGAAGACCGCGATCGGCCGCGCGCACTCCGGGCAGTCCACCCGGACCAGTTCGAGATCGTCCTCGAACGAGTCATCCGTGTCGTCGGCGTCCGGCAGTCCCGGCAGCAGCGCGAGCGCGAATTCGCGTTCGTGCCCCTCCTCGGGCGCCGGCTGGGTCCGCTCACTGCGGTTGTGGCGCACATGGTTACGCATATTCGCGTCTCCCCCATCGGACGGATGTGCCCTCCATCGGGCCGGCCCGGCGTCAATCCCGCGGCCATAGCGAGCACTTCCCGCCGCGCTACGCGGGTAATCACGCCATCGACCTCATAGGGATGCATTGGGTGTGGCCTTCGTCACATCCCGCCTTTTGGCCGGTCCATGCGCCCTCGCCATGCCTCCGCGCACCCCTCGTGCCCCCGCGCGGCATCTTGCGGGAGTGCCGGATAAGGTGCGAGCGGGCGTGGCCGGGCAGGGCCCCGCCGACCGGTGGAAGCGGCTCGGCAGAATGCGTGGCGACGTGATGCGTGACGGTGGGATGCGTGACAGGTGGCGGCGTAATGCGTGACGGTGGGATGCGGACCAACTGGGCCGGGAACATCACCTTCTCGGCGGAACGGGTGCACCGCCCGGAGTCGACCGGCGCCCTGCGCTCACTGGTCGCCGCGAGCCGCCGCGTGCGGGTGCTGGGCAGCGGCCACTCCTTCAACGACATCGCCGACACCGACGGCGCCCTCGTCGAACTCTCCGGCCTGCCACCGGAGATCGACATCGACCCGGCCGCGGCCACCGTCCGCGTCGCCGCGGGCGTCCGCTACGCCGAACTCGCCCAGCGGCTGCACGAGTCCGGCTTCGCGCTGCCCAACATGGCGTCGCTGCCGCACATTTCGGTGGCGGGCAGCGTTGCCACCGGCACCCATGGCTCCGGCAACGCCAACGGTGGCCTCGGCACCTCCGTCAGCGCCCTCGAACTCGTCACCGCGGACGGCGAAGTCGCCGTACTCAGCCGGGACAAGGACGGCGACCGCTTCGACGGCGCCGTGGTCTCGCTCGGCGCGCTCGGCGTCGTCAGCGCCCTCACCCTCGACCTGGTCCCCGACTTCGCCGTCCGCCAGCACGTCTTCACCGGGCTCGAACTGGCCGACCTGGACCGGCACTTCGACGCGATCACCGGGGCCGCGTACAGCGTCAGCATGTTCACCGACTGGCGCGCGCCGCGCTTCGGGCAGATCTGGCTCAAGCAGCTCGCCGACGCGCCCGCGCCCGAATTCCCCTGGGCCGCGCCCGCCGCCGGGCCGATGCACCCCGTCCCCGGCGCCGACCCCGTGAACTGCACGTCGCAGCAGGGCGTGGCCGGCCCCTGGCACGAGCGACTGCCGCACTTCAGGCCGGGATTCACCCCCAGCAGCGGCGCCGAGTTGCAGTCCGAGTACCTGCTGCCCCGCGAACACGCCCTGCCCGCGCTCCACGCCCTCGCCGCGCTCGGCGCCGACATCGCGCCGCTGCTCCAGATCTGCGAAGTGCGGACCGTCGCCGCCGACCGGCTCTGGCTCAGCCCCGCCTACGGACACGACTGCGTCGCCTTCCACTTCACCTGGGTGCCGGACACCGCCGCCGTCCTCCCCGTCCTCGCCCGCCTCGAACGGCGCCTCGCGCCGTACGCGCCGCGCCCGCACTGGGGCAAGGTCTACGTCGCCGACGCCGCCGAGGTCAGGTCCCGCTACCCCCGTATGGCGGACTTCCGGGCGCTGGCCGCCGAGCTGGATCCGGACCGCACCTTCAGCAACGCCCACCTGGACCGGCTGCTGCCCGTGTGACCGCGACGGCGGCACCCGGCGCGGGATGTGACCGAACCGTGCACATGCATACGTAACGCGGCGCTGTGCCTATGGGTAAGGTCATCCGCTATGGAGGAGTTGGACCGGCACATCGTGGAACTTCTCGTCGCCGACGGGCGCATGAGCTACACCGACCTGGGCAAGGCCACCGGCCTGTCCACCTCGGCGGTGCACCAGCGCGTGCGCAGGCTCGAACAGCGCGGGGTGATCCGCGGCTACGCGGCCATCGTCGACCCCGAGGCGGTCGGCCTGTCCCTGACGGCCTTCATCTCCGTCAAACCGTTCGACCCCAGCGCCCCCGACGACATCGCGGACCGGCTCGCCGAGGTCCCCGAGATCGAGGCGTGCCACAGCGTCGCGGGCGACGAGAACTACATCCTCAAGGTGCGGGTCTCCGCCCCCATCGAGCTGGAACACCTCCTGACCCGGATCCGCACCCTCGCGGGCGTCTCCACCCGCACCACGGTCGTCCTTTCCACGGCGTACGAGGCCAGGCCGCCGCGCGTCTGAGCCGTGTGTCCGGCCGCCGTGGACCCGCCGTCACGGGAGGCGCGGAGGCGCCGGGGGCGCCACCCCGGAGTCCGGTGCGCGCCCCGACCGGGGGACACTTGTGCCCATGCACCGCACCTCCACTCCGCAGCCCCCCGCCACCCCCGCGCCGACCGGCACCGTCCTGCTCCGCGGCGGCGCCGTCTACAGCCCCGCCGACCCCTTCGCGACCGCGATGGTCGTGGACGGCGGCACCGTCGCGTGGGTCGGTTCGGAAGGGGCCGCGGACTCCTTCGCGGACGGCGTGGACCGTGTCGTCCAGCTCGAAGGGGCGCTGGTCACCCCGGCCTTCACCGACGCGCACGTGCACACCACCGCCACCGGCCTCGCCCTCACCGGCCTCGACCTGTCCGGCGCCGCGTCGCTGGCCGACGCGCTGACCCGTACGGCCGCGTACGCCGCCGCGCGGCCCGCCGACCGCGTGCTGCTCGGCCACGGCTGGGACGAGAGCCGGTGGCCCGAGCGGCGCACACCGACCCGCGCGGAGCTGGACGAGGCGGTCGGCGGACGACCCCTCTACCTGACCCGTACGGACGTCCACTCGGCCGCCGTCAGCACCGCGCTGCTCGACCTGGTGCCCGGTGTCCGGGACGAGCCCGGCTTCGACCCGCAGGCGCCGCTGACCAGCGACGCGCACCACGCGGTACGCCGCGCCGCGTACGCCGCCGTCACCCCCGCCCAGCGCGCCGCCGCCCAGCGCGCCGCGCTGCTGCACGCCGCGGAACAGGGCATCGGCGCGCTGCACGAGTGCGCGGGCCCCGACATCTCCTCCGAGGACGACCTCACCGGCCTCCTCGCGCTGGCCTCCGCCGAAGCCGGGCCGCGGGTCTTCGGCTACTGGGCGCAGGCCGCGTCCGCCCCCGCAGACCTCGACCGGGTCCGGGACCTCGGCGCGATCGGCGCGGGCGGCGACCTCTTCGTGGACGGCTCGATCGGCTCCCACACCGCCTGCCTGCACGCCCCGTACGCCGACGCGCCGCACACCGGCGTCAGCTACCTCGACGCCGAGACCATCGCCCGCCACCTCACCCTCTGCACGCAAGCGGGCCTCCAGGCCGGTTTCCACGCCATCGGGGACGCGGCGATCGGCGCGGTCGTCGACGGCGTACGGGCCGCCGCCGCGGCCGTCGGCCTGGAACGCGTCAGGGCCCTGCGGCACCGCGTGGAACACGCCGAACTGATGACCCCCGACACCATCGCGGCCTTCGCCGAATTCGGCCTCGTGGCCTCCGTACAGCCCGCCTTCGACGCGGCCTGGGGCGGCGAGGACGGCATGTACGCCGACCGGCTCGGCGCCGAGCGGGCCCGCGACCTCAACCCCTTCGCCGCCATGACCCGTGCCGGGGTGCCGCTGGTCCTCGGCTCCGACAGCCCCGTCACCCCGCTCGACCCCTGGGGCGCCGTCCGCGCGGCCGCCTTCCACCGCACCCCCGAGCACCGCGTCTCGGCCCGCGCCGCCTTCAACGCCCACACGCGTGGCGGCTGGCGCGCCATCGGGCGGGACGACACCGGCGTCCTGGTCCCCGGAGCCCCCGCCGACTACGCCGTCTGGGACAGCGGCGACCTCGTTGTCCAGGCCCCCGACGAACGCGTCGCCAACTGGTCCACCGACCCGCGCTCCGGCACCCCCGGCCTGCCCGATCTCACCCCCGGACGCCCGCTTCCGTCCGCCCTGCGCACCGTCGTCGGCGGCCGTACCGTCTTCGAGCGGCCGAACGGGTGAGCATCGCTCGGCACATGCGGCCGAACGGTGTGCCCTCGGCCTGTCGCGGTGTGTCGCAGGGCCCCGCACTGACCTGCTGATTTGGCGAAACCCCGCAGGTCAAGGGGGTGTTGACAGCCGATGGTCAGAGGCGAGTAGGTTCGGCCAAGTCCACCACAGGACGTCGGACCGGGGGCCCTCCGCGGTTCTGTCGACCGCCGCTGGGCCATGGGGCGCCGCGCCGCACGTGCACGCCGCCACTGGCAGCCAGGTCCAGCGTCAGCGGCGCCGGAACGCGTACGCGCCCCGGTCGGCAGGTGTGACCCGGGAAGGGCCCGGACGCCCAGTAGACAACGGCCTTGGTACTGACCCGCAGCCAGCGGATCCCAGGTCGGCCCGAAGGGCGTCCGGGCCCGTTCCGTTGCCCTCGTGCTCCCTGTTCCGCAGTCTGGGGGTCCCCCCGGACGGAGTCTGGGGGAGGATCCCGCGTCGGCTCGATGGGCGCCTGGGCCCGTTCCGTTGCCCTCGTGCTCCCTGTCCCGCAGTCTGGGGGTCCCCCCGGACGGAGTCTGGGGGAGGATCCCGCGTCGGCCCGATGGGCGCCTGGGCCCGTTCCGTTGCCCTCGTGCTCCCT
>NZ_JBIBHM010000011.1:9786-125395 GCF_042957025.1 Streptomyces sp. NPDC008139 | reverse complement strand
TGTCCCGCAGTCTGGGGGTCCCCCCGGACGGAGTCTGGGGGAGGATCCCAGGTCGGCCCGATGGGCGCCTGGGCCGGTTCCGTTGCCCTCGCGCTCCCAGACTTCGTCCGGGGGTGCCCCCAGGCGGGTGGGGCGGGGTACCGTCGCCTTCATCACCACTTCACCTGCAAGAAAGGCCGCGACGTGCGCCCGCGACCCGACACCGTTTCCGCGGCGACCGCGGTTGAGCCGTTGACGGAGCCGTCAGCGGCTCCAGGGGTTGGGGCGGAGGGGAAGTCGTCGCGCCGCGAGCGGTTCGCGGCGGCGGCGCGGGCGGCCGCGCCCAGGTCGGCGGTGGCCGCGGTGAGCGGCTGCGCGCTGGCGCTGGCGTTTCCGCCGTACGGGGTGTGGCCGCTGTCGGTGGTGGCGGTGGCGGCCCTGGCACTGGTGCTCGAGGGCAGGACGGTGCGCCAGGCGGCCTGGCTGGGCTTCGCCTTCGCGTTCCCCTTCTTCCTGTGGCTCCTGGTGTGGCTGCGCTCGGTGATCTGGCTGGCCGTACCGCTGCTGTCGGCGGTCGAGGCGGCGTATCTCGTGCTGATGGCCGCGCTGATCGTGCTCGCCCGGCGCCTGCCGGGCTGGCCGCTGTGGACCGCGTGCCTGTGGGTCGCACAGGAGCTGGTACGCGACCGGCTGCCGTTCGGCGGCTTCCCGTGGGGGCGCCTGGCGTTCGCCAACACCGCCTCCCCGTACACCCCGCTCGCCGCGCTCGGCGGCGCCCCGCTGGTGACCTTCGCTGTGGCGCTCAGCGGCACGCTGCTGGCCGCGGCGGCCCTGGCCGGGTACCGGGCGTACGAAGCCCGCCGCGCCGCCGTCCTGCCGGGCGTGACCGCCCTGGCCCTGTCGGTGGCCGTCCTGCTGTCCGGCCTGCTCGTGCCGGTGCACACCAACGCCGTCGGCCACGTGCGCGTCGCCGTCGTCCAGGGCAATGTGCAGCAGCCCGGCATGCACTTCCTCGGCCGCCCGATGCAGATCCTCAACAACCACGTACAGGCCACGCTCAAGCTCGCCGCCGACATCGAGGCGGGCAAGGTGCCCAAGCCCGACATCGTGCTGTGGCCGGAGAACTCCTCCGACCTGGACCCCTTCACGTACCCGGAGGCGTACGACAAGATCGCCGAGGCCGTGAAGGCGGTGGGCGTGCCGGTGCTGGTCGGCGCCCTGGTCGACGGCCCGGACGAGGACCACGTGCAGAACGAGGGCATCGTGTGGGACCCGGTCACCGGCCCCGGCGCCCACTACACCAAGCAGCACCCGGTGCCGTTCGGCGAGTACGTGCCCTTCCGCAAGGCGCTGACCAAGGTCGTCCCGATGCTCAACCAGATCCCGCGGGACTTCTACCCTGGCAAGGGCACCGGCGTGATGCGGATCGGCCCGGCCGAACTCGGCGACGTGATCTGCTTCGAGGTCGCCTACGACGGCATCGTGCGCGACACGGTGAAAGCCGGGGCGCGCGCCCTGGTCGTCCAGACCAACAACGCCACCTACGGCCGCACCGGCCAGCCCGAACAGCAGCTCGCCATGTCCCGGCTGCGCGCCGTCGAGCACGGCCGCGCCATCGTCACCGCCGCGACCAGCGGAATCAGTGCGATCGTCGCTCCTGATGGCAAGATCGAACAGCAAAGCGCGGAGTTCACCCAGCAGGTGCTGAGTGCCGACATCCCGCTGCGCGACGAGATCACTCTCGCCGACCGCGTCGGTACGGTTCCTGAGTGGTCACTCGCTATTGTTGGGCTCCTGTCCTGTGCGGTCGCCTTCGCGCTCGGCAGGCGCGACCGCACACGCATGGGCATGGCAAAGGGGCAGTAGTGAACGACGGCGAGCAGCGGAGCTTCGGGCCGCTCGGCAAGGTTCTGGTCATCATCCCGACCTACAACGAGGCCGAGAACATCAAGCCGATCGTGCAGCGGGTGCGCACGTCGGTACCCGACGCCCACATCCTCGTCGCCGACGACAACAGCCCGGACGGCACCGGGAAGCTCGCCGACGAGCTTGCGGGCGCCGACGAGCAGGTCCACGTCCTGCACCGGCAGGGCAAGGAGGGCCTGGGCGCGGCGTACCTCGCCGGCTTCCAGTGGGGCATCGACAACGGCTACGGCGTCCTGGTCGAGATGGACGCGGACGGCTCCCATCAGCCGGAGGAACTGCCCCGGCTGCTGACCGCGCTCAAGAGCGCGGACCTGGTGCTCGGTTCGCGCTGGATCCCGGGCGGACGGGTCGTCAACTGGCCGAAGTCCCGCGAGTATCTGTCGCGCGGCGGCAGCACGTATTCCCGGCTCCTGCTGGACGTCCCGATCCGCGACGTGACCGGCGGCTACCGCGCCTTCCGCAAGGAGACCCTGGAAGGTCTCGGCATGGCCGAGATCGCCTCCGCCGGTTACTGCTTCCAGGTGGACCTCGCCTGGCGCGCGGTCAAGGGCGGCTTCCACGTGGTCGAGGTGCCGATCACCTTCGTCGAGCGCGAGCGCGGCGACAGCAAGATGAGCCGCAACATCGTGGTCGAGGCGCTGTGGCGGGTCACCGCGTGGGGCGTGGGCTCCCGGGCGGGCAAGATCGTCGGCCGCAAGCCGTAAGGCCGCTCACGGCCCCCTGGGCCCCTTCGTGGGGCAGGCGGGGGCGTGACGCACGGACGTGCGCACGGGCGTCCGCGGGAATCCCCGCGGAACCCGAAGAGGGAAGCGTCCACCGATCCGGTCTTTACCTGATCTTTGGCACACTTGAGCTATGACGATGAGCACTCCGCCCTCTGTCCGTCCGCAGCAGCCCGGCCCGCAGCGACGGCGCCGTTCGCGCGTCCGCACCATCCTGCCGCTGGCTGTCGCGGCCTGGGCGGTGCTGGAGATCTGGCTGCTCATCATGGTGGCAGGGGCGACCAGCGGGCTGACGGTCTTCCTGCTGATCGTCGCCGGGCTGATCCTGGGCGCGAGCGCGGTCAAGCGGGCCGGGCGCAGCGCGTGGCGGAATCTGACCGCGCAGGTGCAGGCCGCCCAGGCGCAGGCCGCGCGGGACCCGAACGCGGCCCCGACCCCGCCCGCCGCGAGCAAGGGGCGCAACGGACTGGCGATGCTCGGCGGCCTGCTGCTGATCATCCCCGGCTTCATCTCCGACGCCGTGGCGCTGTTCCTGCTCTTCCCGCCGACCCGCAGGCTCATCGGCAAGGGCGTCGACCGGCTCAACGCCCGCGCCCTCGCGGCCCGGACCGCCGCCGCGGAGCCCGGCTCCGTCGGCGACCTCTTCCAGCAGGCGCGGGACGCCAACGAGCAGATCCGGATCCACAAGCCCGACGGCAAGGTCATCCAGGGCGAGGTCGTCGACCACCGGGACTGATCATGCGCGCAGGTCCGGCGGTCCGCGCCACGCAGATCTCGGGATCAGCGCCGCGCCACGCAAAAAACCGCCGGGGGCGGAGCAGGTGCTCCGCCCCCGGCGGGGAAGTGTCGGGGGGCCTTGGTCCCCGGGGAGGTGATCCCTGGGGTGCCCCCATGGGTGAGCCCGCGCTGTCAGGCGCTCTTGCGATTGTCGCGCGGATGCACGGCGATGTTCATCGCTCCGGAGCGCAGGACGGCCAGCCGTTCGGCCAGCACCTCCTCCAGCTCCTCGAGCGTGCGCCGCTCCATCAGCATGTCCCAGTGCGTGCGCGCGGGCTTGGTCGTCTTCTCCTCCGGGCCCTCTCCGTCCACCAGCAGGGCGGTCTGGCCGCAGGCGCGGCACTCCCACTCCGGCGGAATCTCGGCCTCAACCGAGAACGGCATCTCAAATCGATGTCCGTTCCGGCATGCGTACTCAACGGTCTGGCGCGGGGCCAGATCGATACCGCGGTCGGTCTCGTAGCTGGTGGCCCCGAGTCGCGTGCCGCGGAGAGCTCGCTCACTCATGAATCGTGCCTCCCGGGCTTGGTCGCCCACAGGACAGGTGTCGCTGTCGTCGTCATCCGGTCAACGTCCGGTCGGCGGTGAAGATTCCCGTTTAGGGAGATGCGTCGCCCGTCGTGTCGCCCCTGTTTGTACCCACCGGTGCCCGGTTTGTCACATCTGGGCGGAGATGTCACCCGGTGTCGTCATATCTTTTGCGTGCAGTAACGGTCAAGCTGCTGGGCCAACCGCGTACACTACCGGTCCGCACCGCCTCCGGCTAAATCGGATCGACCACAGCGCGTTCGGGCGCGTCCCGACGAATCACCGCAGAAGCGGGCATTACGTCCGGGGTCGAGCCCGCGTCGGCACCCGAATTCGTATCCGAATTCACATCCCCGTCCCTGGTCGCGTCCTTGGCCCCGTCCCTGACCACGACCGGACCCGGCTCTCCCCCCGGTTCCGCGAAGACCCGCAGGAAGAACTGCGCGAGCGGGCCGATGGCCAGCGCGTAGAGCACCGTACCGACTCCCACGCCGCCGCCCAGGGCGAAACCGGCGGCCAGTACGGTCACCTCGATGCCGGTACGCACCAGCCGTACGGAACGGCCGGTCCTGCGGTGCAGGCCGGTCATCAGGCCGTCGCGCGGGCCGGGGCCGAAACGGGCGGTGATGTAGAGGCCGGTCGCCAGGCCGTTGAGCGCCACCCCGGCCAGCAGCAGCGGGACGCGTACGGCCAGGGCCTCCACGTGCGGCACCAGGCGGCAGGTCCCGTCCATCGCCAGGCCCACGACGAAGACGTTGGAGACCGTGCCGAGGCCGGGGCGCTGCCGGATCGGCCACCACAGGAGCAGAACGGCCGCGCCGACGACAATGGAGACGACGCCGATGCTCAGTCCGGTCAGCCGGGACAGCCCCTGGTGGAAGACGTCCCACGGGTCCAGGCCGAGCGCGGCGCGGATCATCAGCGCGGAGCTGGCCCCGTACAGGACCAGCCCGACGTAGAGACGGACGAGGCGGCGGTACGGGACCGGCGAGAGCGACGGGTGCGGGAACGACGAGAACAACGGAACCCCCCTGGCGGACGTGTTGGCGCACATGCCACTCTGTGGCCTGTAAGTGCTTCGAATCCACGGCCAATCTGTGGAAGGTGGACTGATTTCTGTGTCCCAGTGGACTGCGACGGTCGGCGCCGCGCACCTCGCCCGGCTTCTCGAACCACGCCCGCAAAGCGGCCGCGGCGCCGGAGCGGCGGCGGGCCACGGGCGGAAACTGCCCGCCTACCGGGGGCTGGCCGACGGGATCAGGCTGCTGGTGCTCGAAGGCCGGGTACAGGTCGCCGCGCGGCTGCCCGCAGAACGGGAACTGGCTCTCGCGCTCGGCGTCAGCCGGACCACCGTCGCCGCCGCCTACGAGGCGCTGCGCGCCGAGGGATTCGCCCGCTCGCGGCGCGGCGCCGGAAGCTGGACCGCGATCCCCGACGGCCATGTGCTGCCCTCGCGCAGCCTGGAGCCGCTGCCGCCGGACGCCGCGGGGTCCGTGATCGACCTCGGCTGCGCCTCGCTGCCCGCGCCCGAGCCGTGGCTGACCCGCGCCATGGAGGGCGCGCTCGCCGAACTGCCCGCCTACGCCGCCACGCACGGCGACTTCCCCGCGGGGCTGCCGGTGCTGCGCGAGGCCATCGCCGACCGCTATACCGCGCGCGGTGTGCCCACCATGCCGGAGCAGATCATGGTGACCACCGGGGCGATGGGCGCCATCGCGGCGGCGGCCCGGCGGCTGGTCGGCTTCGGCGAACGGGTCGCCGTCGAGTCGCCCAGTTACGCCAACGTGCTGGAGCTCTTCCGCGAGACGGGCTCCCGGCTCGTGCCGGTCACGCTGCGCGAGGGGCTCGGCGGCTGGGACATGGACGCCTGGCGGCGCGTGCTGCGGGACGCCGCACCGCGTATGGCGTACGTCATGCCGGACTTCCACAACCCGACCGGCAGTCTCATCGGGGAGGACCAGCGGCGCGACCTGGTCGAGGCCGCGCGCGCGGCGGGCACGGTCGTCGTGGCCGACGAGACGATGGCCGAACTCGTCCTGGACGGTGAGGAGTCGGGGGTGCGGCCGATGGCCGCCTTCGACCGCGGCGGCACCGTCATGACCGTGGGCTCCGCCAGCAAGGCGGTCTGGGCGGGGCTGCGGATCGGCTGGGTCCGCACCACCCCGGACGTCGTACGCCGCCTGGTCTCGGCCCGCGCCTACCTCGACATCGGCTCGCCCGTCGTCGATCAGCTCGCCGTCGCCTGGCTGCTGCGCGGCGGCGGCTGGGACCTGGCCCTCGCGGCTCGCCGCGAGCGGGCCCGCGAGTGTCGCGACGACCTCGTCGCCGCCTTGCGTGAGCACACTCCCGACTGGGACTTCGCGGTGCCCCGTGGCGGTATGACCATGTGGGTCCACACCGGTGACGTGTCCGGCTCGCGGCTGGCCGTCGCCGGTGAACGGCTCGGTGTCCGTGTGCCGTCCGGGCCCCGCTTCGGCGTTGACGGTGCCTTCGAGCCGTACATCCGGCTTCCCTTCACCGTCAGCGGGGCCGCCGCCGCCGAGGCTGCCGCCCGGCTTGCCCAAGCCGCCCACGTCGTCCGTTCCGGCGGCGCCGCCGACGGCGAAACCACCGGCCTCTTCGTGGCCTAGGGCCCCTCTGCGGCCCCTTTGCGCCGGGGCGGCGCGCCGCTCTTTTAGGGGCGCGGGGAACTGCGTGCTCAGCCACGACGGGCTGTCAGCCCGGACACGACAGCAACTGACCCGCTGAGGCCGGTTCTCACAGCTCGCCGCCGGGACGGCTGGTCGCGCAGCTCCCCGCGCCCCTACGGGGCACGTCCCGTCGTGCGGCTAGAGGCAGGGGCTAGCCGAGTTCCAGGTCGGCGACGGTGCGGACGACGGCGTCCTTGCGGAGGGCGACGGGGGCCGGTTCGAGGACGGCGGGAGAGGACTCCTCGGGCTCGGGGACCTCGACGGAGTCGGCCTCGGCCTCGGAGGTGGTGGGGAGGAGGCCGAGAACGGCGTCGCGGTGCGACTGGGCGCACTCGTCGTCGTAGGGGTCGGGGGTGGAGGGCACCTGGAGGCGCAGGACGGGCCCGGTGCCGAGCCGGGCGTACCCGCGGCCGGGAGGAACGTCGGCGGCCGGGGTGGTGCGCTGCGGGGCGCCGAGAACGGCCTCGACGTGCTCCGGGGCGAGCGGCCCGAGGACGACCCGGGCCCGGGTCTGGGCGATCACGACGGGCGCGAGCGCCTCCGTGGCGTCGAGCTGGTCGGCGATGGCGACGGCGACATTGGCCGCGCGCCCGTGCCGCAGCGGGACGTCGAGGAGCGTCTGCGGGTCGGGCCGCCCCTCGGCGAGGGCGAGCTGGGTCAGCGCGGTGGGCCGGTCCACCAGGATCCACAGCGGACGGCGTACGTCCTCGGAGACCGGATCGCCGTTCTGCCGCGCCCGGTTGACGGCGATGAGCCGCCGTTCCGTCTCGTGCGCGGCCCATTCGAGGGTGGCGGAGGCGCCGGACAGGCCGCCCTCCACGGCGAGGACGCCGGGCCGCCCGATCAGGGACGCGTACTCACCGGTGCCGCTGCCGTCCACGACCACCACGTCACCGTGGACCAGCGCCTGGAGCGCGATGGACCGCAGCAGGCTCGTGGTGCCGGTGCCGGGCTGGCCGAGCGCCAGCAGGTGCGGCTCGGTGGAGCGGGGGCCGGTGCGCCAGACGACCGGCGGGGCGTCCCTGGTGCCCTCGCCGCCGGTCACCGGCACCGTCCGCTGGACGGCCCCGGCGTCGGTGAAGCCGAGGACCGTCTCGCCGGGCGAGGTGATGAACCGCTGCGCCACGATGTCGGTCGGCAGCGGCGCCAGCGCGGTGAGGGTGAGGTGGTTCTCCTCCTCGTTCCAGTCGAAGCGGTACTCCCGGCCCCGGCCCGCCTTGGCGTGCAGAAGCTGCTCCACCCGGGCGCGCGACTCTGCCTCGCCGTCGGTGAAGTACGCCGGGTAGCGCAGGTGCAGCCGGGCCAGCCGCCCGCCCTGGAACTCGTACTCGCTGAACACCTTCTCCCAGCTTCCCTCGTGCGCGTACAGCGGCGCGGGGTCCCCGGCGTCCGACAGGTACGGCACCAGCGCCTCGTACAGCGCCTGGAGCCGGCCGGTCTCGGCCTCGCTCGGGCCCGCCGGGGCGGCGGGGGTGCGGTCGCGGCCCATCCACGCGGCGGACGCCATGATCGCGCCGATCGCCAGCAGCGGGCCGTACGGCATCATCACGACGACGACCACGCCCGCGGCGGCCAGCAGCAGCGCGGGGCCGCGGCGGTCCTTGGGGGTGCGGCCCCACCAGCCGCCCGCCCACAGCACCTGCTTGCGCATGCCGCGGGCGATGGTGATGACCGGATGGAGCACGTCGGTGGCGCTGTCTGCCGCGGTACGCGCCAGATCGCGCCCACGGACGAGCGCGGGTCGGCTGGTCAGAATGCTGGGAAGGGGACGCCTGGCCACGGGGTGCTCCATGGGTGGTTCGGGTTCGGGCTTCGGGTGCGGGAAGGGCCGCGTGGGGAAGGGCGGCGCCCTGAGGGTGCGGCGGGGGGACGGGCGGCGGCCGGAATGGACACGGGCCCGGAGCGGACGACCGCGCCGGGCCCGTACTGGAGTGGCCGCCCGCCGGCGACGGCCAGGTCCCAGGCCGGGGCCCTAGACCTTGATCCCGCCCAGCAGGCTGGCCAGGCTCGCGCCGCCCGCCTTGATGCTCGGGGCGATGGCCGTGCCCGCGAGGTAGAAGCCGAAGAGGGCGCAGACGAGGCCGTGGGACACCTTCAGCCCGTCCTTGCGGAAGAACAGGAAGCAGATGACGCCGAGTAGGACGACGCCGGAGATCGACAGGATCATTTGGCTTTCTCCTGGGTGATGGGGACGGTCACCATGAGTTCTTCCAGGCTCACAAAAAGTAATAGATCACGCACGGTGGCAAATGAGTGATTTGTAGCGAATTTCCACCATGTGGGGGAGGCGGCGAACGGTGTCCGGCGCGAGCATTGCCCGCCAGGACCGGTTCATGTGCCCACCGCGCCCCCCGCCCCGCTCCTGGCGCAGCGAAGTCGCCCGAACGGGTGACGGCGGTGCAGGATGGCCGGTGTGCAGCTCACCCCGATCACCTGGTCACGGTTGGCCGACACCCTCGCCGAGCGGATCGCGGACGCGACCGCGGGGGTGAGCGCGGACGGGCCGGGGCCCTGGTGGCGGGTGGCCGTGGACGGCGCGGACGCCGCGCGTCCCGGCGATCTGGCAGACGCCGTCGCCGCCGCGCTGCCCGCCCTCGGCCGCCGCGCGCTCCGGGTGCGCGCCGCCGACTTCCTGCGGCCCGCGTCCCTGCGGTACGAGTACGGCCACCGGGACGCCGACGCGTACTACCAGCTCTGGCTGGACACCGGCGCGCTGCGCCGCGAAGTGCTCGACCCGCTCGGCCCCGGCGGCTCAGGCCGCGTCCTGCCGACGCTGTGGGACGCCGCCACCGACCGCGCCACGCGCGCCGACTACGTGCGCCTGCCGCCCGGCGGCGTCCTCGTACTCGACGGGCCGCTGCTCCTCGGGCAGGGGCTGCCGTTCGATCTGACGGTCCATCTGCGGCTGTCCCCGGCCGCGCTGGAGCGGCGCACGGCGCAGGCCGACCGGTGGACGCTGCCCGCGTTCGACCGTTACGACCAGGAGGCGATGCCGGAACAGACCGCCGATGTCCTGGTACGTGCCGACGACCCGAGACACCCCGCCTGGACAGGCTGAACGGCCGTCGCGCGCAAGCCCGTTGACCTCCCGGCCGCCGCCGGTCCGGCCTCGCCTTGCCGTGGGACCGCGCACCCCGCTAGCGTCCCCATCCACCATGACTGTCGCCATCGCGCCGCTGACCACCGAGCACATACCCCAGGCCGTGCAGCGCTACGACCGCTGGTTCGCGCGCGCCCGCCGCCCGCCGTCGCAACGGTCGTGGCTCGCCGACGGCCCCGTGCGCGGTGAGGAGCTGCTGGGCAAGCTGATCGGCGTTCCGGGTCTCGAGGCCGCCCGCGCGCTCGACGGCGACGGCGGCCTGATCGGACACCTCGCCGCCGTCCCGGTGGACCTCGCCCAGGACGACCCGGCGGGGCTGCGCAGTCACCCGCACTCCGCGCTGGTCCCGCACGGCGGTCACGCGCTGCCCGGCGGACGCGAGTCGGAGGTGCTGCGCGCGCTGTACGCCCGCGTCGCGGCCCGGCTCGTCGCGGAGCGACGGCTGGTCCACTACGTCGACGTGCCCGCGGGGGAGACCGCCACCCTGCCCTGGGCGGACCTCGGCTTCGGCCGCGAATTGGTGCACGGTCTGATGGCGGTCAAGGCGCGCGGGCGCCAGCCGCGCGGCGTCGAAGGGCTCGGCATCCGGCGCGCGGGCGTCGGCGACCTGCCGCAGATCGGCCGGATGGCCGCCGAGTCCTCGCGCAGGCAGCGCGAGTCCGCGGTGTTCCAGCCCCAGCCGGAACGGGCGCTCGCCGCCCTGCGGGTCTACTACGCCGACGCGCTCGGCGACCCGCGCAGCGCCGCCTGGATCGCCTCCCGCAGGGGCGAGGAGATCGGCATGGTGCTGCTGGTCCCCGCCACGCCCGACCCGGTGATCCCCGAGTCCTGCGTGGAGCTGGCCGAGGCGTACGTCGAACCCTCCGCGCGCGGCGAGGGCGTCAGCCGCGTCCTGCTCGCCACCGCGCTGGCCTGGGCGTACGACCACGGCCACCGCTACATGTCGGCCCGCTGGCACTCCGCCTCACCGCTGGCGGCGGGGCACTGGCCCGCGGTCGGCTTCCGGCCGGTCGCGTACCGGCTCAGCAGGTCGCTCGACGGCCGGATCGGCGGCTCGCCCGGCAGCTACTGATATCCCCAAGTAGCGTATTAAATCGGGCATTTAGGCGTGATGCGGCTCACTCGACCGGTCCGCAGTGAGCGGCATCACCTCGGGAACACGGTCCGATTCCTCCGATGTACCCACTGTTCCCGATCCGGGCGGTTTGTCACCAGGAATCGGTCACGGAGGCACGGACGGTGAGCGGCCCGCACACGCAGCGATGACGCCGGATGACCGGGAGTGACCACGCTCCGCTCGGGGTGCCCGATGACGATCACGGTTGGTTGCCCGCCGCTCGGCCGGTCGTTTAGCTTCGCCTCCTGCGGGCCGGATGCCCGCGAATTGTGAATGTCCGTCGGGCGGAACGCCGAATCCTGCCGCCGCCCGGTTTCCTGGATCTTTGATCACACACGGCAGGGGCGGGGGACCCAGGTAAGCCGCCGTCCAGCAGTACCGGACGGCTCGGGGTGAAGTCGCGGCGCCTTGCGTACACGCAACGGCATTTCCACGTGACCGGGCATCTCCTGCCCGAACCCGACAGCTCACCTCGTAGGCGTAGGAGAGGAAATCCCCCATGCCCGCAAAGGGACAGCACCGCAAGACCCGTATGAGCCGCCTCACCCGCATCTGCATCGCCGCGGGCACGGGTGGCGTGGCCATCGCCCTGCCGCTGGTCGGCGCGGGCATCGCCTCGGCGGCCGAGCCCGCCCACAGCGCCCCCGCCGCCGCCTCGCACACCTCGGCCGTCAAGGCGACGACCGTGGCGGACAAGAGCGCCGCACCCAAGGCGGCCAAGGCCAAGACCACCAAGTACTCCGTGGTCAGCGGTGACTCGCTGTCGAAGATCGCCGACAGCCACCACGTCAACGGCGGCTGGCAGCAGCTCTACTCCGACAACAAGTCGGTCGTGGGCTCCAACCCGAACCTGATCTACCCGGGCCAGCACCTCACGCTGAACGGCGCCTCCACCGAGAAGCCCGCCGCTGCGCAGAAGTCCGCCCCGGCGCCGAAGAAGGCTGCCCCGGCCCCCACCAAGAAGGCGACCCCGGCGCCCGCCGAGACCACCGCCCCGTCGAAGTCGTCCGACACGACGAACACGACCACCAAGTCCGCCGACACCACCGCCGCCAGCTCCTCCGGCTACACCAAGCCGGTCGGGGACGCGGCGATCGGTACCCAGTACCACGCCTCCGGCGCCAACTGGTCCAGTGGCTACCACACCGGTGTGGACTTCCTGGTCGGCTCCGGCACCAGCGTGAAGTCGGTCGCCGCGGGCACCGTCGTCTCCGCGGGTTGGGACGGCGCGTACGGCAACGACGTGATCATCAAGCACGCCGACGGCAAGTACACGCTGTACGGCCACCTGACCCAGGCGCTCGTCTCGGCCGGGCAGACCGTCACCGAGGGCCAGCAGATCGGCGTCTCCGGCGCGACCGGCAACGTGACCGGCCCGCACCTGCACTTCGAGGTCCGCACGACCCCGGACTACGGCTCCGACATCGACCCGGTCGCCTACCTGGCCTCGCACGGCGTCACTGTTTCCTGACCCACCCGCTCCACAGCCGCTGTGGCGGCTCCCCGCGGCATCCGTGCCCGCCCGGTTCCTCACCACCGGGCGGGCACAGCCGCGTGAAGGGCCCGCGGGTCCACGTGGTCACGCGGTGACGTCGTTGCGCGGTCCTGTCGTTACGCGGTCACGTGTCCGGGAACAGCGCGGCCAGCTCGCCGCGCGAGACCACACCGAGCTTGGGATACGCCTTGTAGAGGTGGTGGCCGACCGTGCGCGGGCTGAGGAAGAGCTGCGCGGCGATGTCCCGGTTGGTCAGCCCGAGCGCGGCCAGCCGGACGATCTGCGACTCCTGCGGCGTCAGCCCTGCCTCGTCCGCGACCGACCTGACCGTTTCCTGACTTACCGTCACCGAGGCCCCCGAAGCGCCCAGTTCACTGCGCGCCCGGTCCGCCCACGGCCGCGCGCCGAGCCGTTCGAAGGTCTCCAGCGCGGTCCGCAGGTGCCCGCGCGCCTCGCTCTTGCGACGGGCCCTGCGCAGCCACTCGCCGTACAGCAGCGCCGTGCGCGCCGACTCCAACACCCTTCGGTGCGGGTCGTGACGGGCCAGCGCCTCGATGAAGTACGCCTCCGCGTCGGCGTCCTTGGCCCGCAGCGCCCGGCAGCGCGCCACCAGCGCCCGCGCCCAGTCCTGCCCGGAACGCGCGGCCCACGCCTCGAATCTGGCCACGGGCTCGTCCGCCCGCTCCGGCACGCCCAGCCGCACCGCCGCCTCCACCAGGTCGGGGACGCCGCGAGTCGCGGAAATGTGGTGCCGTACGGTCGGCTCGGTCAGCAGCGACAGCCGGTCGAGCGCGAACTGCGTACGGCCCAGGCCCAGTTCGAGCATCCCTTGCGACCAGTACGCCCACGGCGCGCCCGGCGCCATCGCCGTGCCCGCGCCGCCCGCCAGGGCCTCGTCCACCAGCCGGCGGCACTCGGCCTCGTCCCCGCGCAGCGCCGCGACATGCGCCAGCGCACTGCTCAACTGGCTGACCCACTGCTGCTGTCCGGTGTCCCGTGAGATCCGCAGCCCCTCGGACGCCGTGGCGACGGCCTCGTCGAGGCGGCCGTCGAACAGCTCCGCCTCCGCGCGGAAGAACATCAGCGTCGTCAGCCTGCCGACACCGCCGCTCTCGCGGCTCTCCGCCGCCAGCGCCGTCGCCAGGTCGTACGCCGCCGCGTCCTGCCCGAGCGCCAGGCCCACCCCGCACAGCATCACCAGGTCCCGCGGATCGACCCGGCCCCCGCGCGCGGCCCGCGACGCCGCCGCGGCCTCGGCCACGTCGGGCGGCCCGGCCGCCGCGCTGCCTGGCCCGATCGCCCGCACCAGGAACTCCGCCACCGGCCGGATCGGCGCCCACGGCGGCAGCTCCAGCGCCGCAAGCCGCCCCAACGTCCCCGCCACCTCGTCGTCGCCGAGGTACCAGGCCGTATGCGTCGCCTGCACCAGCATCCGCGCCGCCGCCGCCGAATCCGCCTCCGCCAGCAAATCCGCCGCTTCCAAAAGGAGTTGATGCGCTGCGCCGAAATCCCCCTCCCAGAAGTCCGCGAGCGCCCGCACGTAGAGCGCTCTGCCGCGCACGGCGGACAACGGGTTCGCCGCGCCCCGCGCGGCGGTGGACGCAGATTCCGTGGGCGCCGGGCGGCCCGGCCCGGACGGGCGAGGCGGAACGGGCCGGCCAACGCCGCCGGTGTCGGCGGTGGACGTCGGATCGCCGGGTGCGGGGCCGCCCGGTCCGGACGAGTCGGGCGAAGCGCTCTGCCCGGCGGCGTCGACAGCGGAGGTCGATCCGGCGGGTGCCCGACCGCCCGGCGTGGACGCGCGGGGTGAAGTGCCCGGCTCCGCGTGGGCCGTTGGGGCCGACGACGGCTCCGCGCCGCCTCGTACGGCCGCTGCTTCCGCCTCGGTCCCGGCGGCGCGGGTCGCCTGGTCGGCGAAGGCGCGGGCGCGGGGGATGTCGCCCGCTTCGGAGGCGGATTCGGCGGCGAGGAGGAGTCGTTCGACGCGGGCGACGGGGTCGGTGCTGAGACGGGCGGCGCGTTCGTAGGCGGCGGAGGCCGCCGCGTGACCGCTGCGTTCGCGGGCGCGGCCCGCGGTCCGCTGGAGGGCGGTCGCCACGGCTTCGTCGGGGCCGGTCGCCGCGGCGGCCAGGTGCCAGGCGCGGTGGTCGGGGTCGCGTACCGGGTCGGCGGCCTCGGCGAGGGCGCGGTGCGCGGCGAGACGGTCGGGGAGGGCGGCGCGCTGATGGATCGCGGCGCGGACCAGCGGGTGCCGGAAGCGCAGCATGTCCTCGTCGTCCACGTAGACCAGCTTCGCCTCCTCCGCGGGCGGCAGGTCGTCGACGCCGACGCCCAGCACCGCCGCCGCGCGTACCAGGATGTCGGGGTCGCCGGTGTGGTCGGCCGCGGCCACCAGCAACAGCGTCTGGGTGCCGGGCGGCAGGTGGCTGACCTGGCCGTGGAAGGCCATCTGGAGGCGCGTGGTCAGCGGCAGCCCGCCGCCGGCCGCGGCGGAACCGCCCCCGCCCCGCGTGTCGGCGGACGGTCCGAGCGGGAGTTCCAGCAGCGCCAGCGGATTGCCCCGCGCCTCGCAGAGCACGCGGGTGCGTACGGTGTCGGCCGGTGCGCCGCCGCGGTCGGCGAGCAGCGCCCGCGCCGCGTCCTCGGGCAGCGGGCCGAGCCGCAGTTCGGGCAGGCCGGGCGCGGTGAACGACCCGGCGCCGTCACGTACGGCGAAGACCATCGCCACGCCCTCGGCGTCGAGCCGTCGCGCCGCGAAGACCAGCGCGTCGGTGGACGCCCGGTCCAGCCACTGCGCGTCGTCCACGACACACAGCAGCGGCCCCTCGCCCGCGTGGTCCGACAGCAGCGACAGCACGGCCAGGCCGACGAACATGGGCTCGCTCGCGGTGTCGGCCTCCAGGCCGAACGCGGCCCGCAGCGCCCGCCGTTGCGGCACGGGCAGCGCCTCCAGCGACCCCATCGCCCTGCGCAGGAGCAACTGAAGCCCCGCGTAGGGGAGTTCGGCCTCGAATTCCACGCCGGAGCTGCGGACGACCGTCAGGTCGCGCGCCGCCGCCACGGTCTGCTCCAGCAGTGCGGTCTTGCCGATCCCGGCGTCACCGCGCACCACGAGCACTCCGCTGCGGCCCGCCCTCGCCCCCGCCAGCAGTTCTTCCAGCGCGGCCGTCTCGGTGTCCCGTCCGTACAACATGCCGGGCACGCTAACCGATCACGGGCCGGGAGTCCGCTTCCCTCCCCGCGGGCCCCCGCGCGGACTCCATGCCGAGGCCGCGTCTGATCGCGGTCTCGACCGGCGAGTAGCCGCCGTCGGCCCGCTCCAGTTCGTACGGCGCCGCGGGCAGGAGCGGCGGCTGGGCCATGAAACGCGGGCGGCTGCCGTGGTGCGGCTGGGCGGCGTGCACGAGGAACGGGTGGCAGAGGTAGACGTCGCCGGGGGAGCCGGTGGCGAGGGCGAGCGGGCGGTGTTCCGTGGCCGACGCGATCTGCTCGGAGACCGCCAGAATCGAGGCACCGCCCTCGCCGTACGGGGCGAGGACCGCGGGCACGTCCAGGTGGGAGCCGACGCGGATCCGGGTCGGCGCGTTCTCCTCGTCCACGTCGGTGAACAGGAACAGCATGAGCAGCGCGCGGTCGCGGGAGCGGAGGTTGGCGAAGGGCCACTGCTCGCCGGGGACTTCGTAGCTGCCTTCGATGTGCCAGCCCGCGTCGTCCGGCTCGTCCGGGTGCGGGAAGCGCAGCGGGAAGGAGCCGAGGGAGTACCGCGGCGACCAGCGTCCGGCGCCGACAAGGCGGTCGAACGCGGCGTGCAGTACGGGGGTGTTGGCGGCCTCGGCGAACGGCGGCTGGGCCATGCCGCCCACCCAGTGCACCGGTTGTGTCCAGGTCGCGGGGTCGGCGGGGTCGCAGCCGGTCTCCTTCCACAGGAGATCGGCGCAGGCGCGGGCGGTCGGGGCGGGTACCGCGCCCTCGATCCTCACGAAGCCGTCCCTGAGGAAGGCCCGCTCCCACGCGTCGTCGGCGTGGCTGTCCGTGGCGTCGTCCATCCCCCGATCATCACGTCGCGCGATGCGCGACGGCCACCGGATTTACTCCGGGGGCGGGGGCGGGGGCGGGCGCGGATGCGGGCATCGGCGCGGGCTCGTGCCCGGTCCGGGTCCCGGCCGGCTCAGACCTCGCCGGGAACCGTGCTCCGGATCTGCCGCAGGAAGGCGTTGTTGTCCGGGGTCTGCCGGATCTTGTCCAGCAGGACTTCGAGGCCGGACTGGGTGCCGCGCCCTTGCAGGACCCGGCGCAGGCCGCGTACGACCGCCAGTTCGGCGCCGGGCAGCAGCAGTTCCTCGCGGCGGGTGCCGGAGATGCCGACGTCAACGGCCGGGAAGATCCGCCGCTCGGCGAGGGAGCGGTCCAGGTGCAGCTCCATGTTGCCGGTGCTCTTCAGCTCTTCGTAGTAATAGTCGTCGGCGCGCGACCCGGTGTCCACCAGCGCGGTGGCCAGGATGGTCAGCGATCCGCCCTCCTCGGCGAGCCGGGCGGCGCCGAAGAACTGCTTGGGGCCGATCAGCGCGGCGGCGTCCACACCGCCGGTCAGCGTGCGACCGCCGGTGGAGGCGGCCGAGTTGTGCGCCCGGCACAGCCGGGTCAGCGAGTCGAGCAGGACCACCACGTCCTGGCCCTGTTCCACCAGCCGCTTCGCCCGCTCGACGGCGAGTTCCGCGACCGCGATGTGCTGCTTGGCCGGCCGGTCGAAGGTCGAGGCGATCACCTCGCCGCGCACGGTTCTGCGCATCTCGGTGACCTCCTCCGGGCGTTCGTCCAGCAGCACCACCATCAGGTGGCACTCGGGGTGGTTCTCGGCGACGGCCGTCGCGATGCTCTGGAGCAGCATCGTCTTTCCGGCCTTGGGCGGGGCCACGAGCAGGCCGCGCTGCCCCTTGCCGAGCGGGGTCACCAGGTCCATCACCCGTCCGGCGAGCGCGCCGGTGCCGGTCAGCGCCGGGCTCTCCAGCCGCAGCCGCTGCCGGGGGTGGAGGGGCGTCAGGTCCCTGAAGTGCGGTCGCGGGCCCAGGTGTTCGGCCGGGACACCGTTGACCAGGTCGACGCGGCCCAGCGTGCCGGGCTTTCCGCCGAGGGTGCCCTCCACGAGGTCGCCGTTCCTGAGTCCGGCCTGCCGGATCTGGGCCTGCGGTACGTGTACGTCGTCGGGTGTCGGCAGCAGCCCGGCGGATCGGAGGCGGCCCTGGCCGCCGTGGATGTCGAGTACGCCCGCCACCCGAACCGGCGTTTCCTGCCGGACGGGGGGGCGTTCGAGGATGTCAGTCATGGGAGTCGTCCTTTCTCGGACGAGAGGAAAGTCGTGTGCACGGCAGGTCGCCGTGCGAGTACGGAGTGCGGCGGGTCTGGCGTGTGATGCGTCAAACGGGCATGCCGGAAAGGGATTTCGGCGTGAGCGGGCACAACACGCTCCACGTACCGCGGGAGATCACCACAGGGCCGTCGTGCGACCGTCAGGTGATTCGAGAACTCCGTGGGGACCGGGACCAGAGCCATGGGGCCTGGGGCGCGTCACCGCGAGGAGCTGTCATTCAAACGAGCACCGGCGCCGCAAGAAGGGGCGCAGACATGTGCTGCACACAGACCATAACACGGCGGGGTCGGCGGATGTTCCCGAACCCGTATCCCGGGGCGGGAAACCGCCGCTCAGTCGACCGCGATCCCGTGCTCCCCGACCAGCGCCACCAGCCCGCCCGAGCCCGCGTACCCCTTGCCGCCCGCCACGAAGCGCCAGTCGGCGCCCGTACCGCTCCTGCGGAAGGAACCGAGCACCAGCGCCGTCTCACCGGGCCTGCCGTCGGAGACCTCAAGGCGGTCGGCTTCGGCTCCGCTGGGGTCGGTGAGCCTGATCCGGGCGTCGGTGAATCCGGTCAGGTCGGCGTCCGGGTCGGCCTCCGGGTCGACGGCGGCGACCAGCACCACCCGGTCCGCGCGGGCGGGCAGCCGGTCGAAGCTCACCCAGATCGCGGCCTTGTCCTCGCCGAGCGCGGGCATCATCCGCACACTGCCGTCGGGCGTGCGCGGATTGTTGAAGAAGACGAAGTGGTCGTCGTCCAGCACCCGGCCGCCCCGGCACACCAGCGCGCAGACGTCGAGCCGCACACCGCCTGCCCACCACATGCCGAGCACGCTCGCCTCGGAGTCGGCGTCCGCGTCGGCGTCGATACCGGGCAGCACCGTCGAGACCAGTGTCGGGGTGCGCTCGACGGTGCCGGGGGCGGGGCCCAGACGGCCGCCGAGCCCGTTGCTGTGCAGCAGGTCCACCAGGTCCGGGCCCGACACCAGCGTCAGCGGCTTGCCGTTGGCGAAGGCGTGCGAGGTCGGCCCGAAACCGGAGGTGGTGATCAGCACGCCCTTGTTGGCGCCGACGCTCTGCACCGTGCCGAACAGGTCGCGTACGGCGCTCGGCGAGACCGTGTTGCGGTAGCGCTTGACCTGCACCACGATCTTGCCGCCGCGTATCGGGTCGGGGTCCAGCGCGTCCACGTCCACACCGCCGTCGCCGGAGCGCACCGTCGTGACCGCGTTCATCCCCATCGCGCGGAACAGCCGCGCGACCAGCTCCTCGAACTCCAGCGGGTCCATGGCCAGCAGGTCCGGCTCCTCCTCGCCGCCGTGCGAGACCATCGTGCGGCCCGCCTCGCCCGGCAGTCGGATGGGCTCGACGGCCGCGCGCTTGTCCGGGCGGGGGGAGAGCCGGCCGTCCAGCGCCTCGGTGAAGCAGTCGACCGCGTTGACCCGGTCGAGGTTGACCGCCGCGAAGGCGGCGTCCGACACCAGCGCGGAGGCGACGACGGTCTTCGTACGGTGGCCGGTGGCCGGGTCGGTGTCGTCCACGAAGCCGTTGAGCACCACCGAGTCCAGGACATTGTGCGCGTCGGCGCCGAACAGCTCGCGCAGCACGAGCAGCAGGCACTGGGCCAGGACGTCCCGGTAGGCGGCGCGGCGCTCGGCGACCGGGCGCGCCACCTCCTTGTCCCGGTCGGCGCCCGGCATGTACCGCACCAGCGACGCCTCGGGCACCACGGAGAAGGCGGGCAGCTCCCAGTCGAGCACGAGCTGCCGGTCGGCCCGGTCGTAGGACGCCGAGACCTGCCGCGGCAGGCCGTGCGGCCACGCGGCGGAGGCGTAGAGGGCCGCCGTCAGATAGTCCTCGACCGCCTCGGGGTCCCCGTCGCGCAGTGCGGCGACGGAGGTCTCGACCTCGGCGTTCTGCCGCCGGATCTCCGCCAGCCGCTGGTCGGCCCACTGCCGGTACTGCCGCTGGTAGTCGGCGAGTTGGCGCTGCCGCAGCGCCTCGGTGGCCTGCGCGGCCCGCAGGTCGTTCTCGTACAGCGTGCGGGCCCGCTCGCGTTCGTGCCGCGCCGCGCCCCAACCGCCGCCCTGCCGGGGCGTGTACGCGTTCGGGTCGGGCATCGGGATCGGCTCGGCGAGCCGTCCGGGGGCGAACGGCTCGACCACCTCGGGCGTCAGCAGCGCCGCGGGGGTGAAGACGGGCGCCGCGCAGCCGGCCGCCAACAGGCCCTGGAGCTCGGCGAACCGGCGCTCCAGGTCGTCGGTCCGCTGCTGCGCGTCGGCCTCCCGGCTCGCGCGGTACGCGGCCTGCTGCTCACGGCTGCGCCGGGAGGCGGCCCGCTCCGCCGCGCGCTGCTGCCGCTCGGTCTCCCGCCGCGCCTGCAACCAGGCGCGCTGCTGGGCCTCTTGCTGCCGCTGGCGCTGCCGCTGGACCTCGGCCCAGGTGGATACGGGACCGGAAGTACGGCGGCTCATGCGGGTACGGCTCCCTCTCGGCGCGGCGCTGCGGACACCGTGCGTGTCCCCTGCCCGGCAACTGAGAGTACGCCCCTGGCCAGCGCGTCGTCACCGCTTCCGGCCCACAGCGCGGCCCGAGTTGGCGCTCTTCGCTCAGCGCGCCTTCGCCGCGTACCGGCGGCGCAGCACGACCACCGAGCCCGCCGCGCCCAGCGCCAGCGCGCCGCCCACGTACCAGGTGGTCGGCGACGACGACGCGGCGTCCGCGGTGCTGGGCGCGTGCGGCGCGGGGGCGGGCTTCGGCTCCTGCCGCGCGGGCTCCTGGGCGGGCTGCGGCGCGGGCCGCTCGGCCTCCTCGGAGGCGTGCGCGGAATCGTCGTGGTACGCGGTCGTCGCCGTGTTCAGCGTGCCGACCGACGAGGTGCGGCCCGCGGCCGAGAAGCCCCAGTCCAGCAGCGCGCCCGCCTCGTGGTACACCGCCTGCGGCAGCCCGGACTGCGGATTCATCACGGTCGCGATCAGCGTGCGGTCCCCGCGCTTGGCGGCGGCGACCAGGGTGTTGCCCGCGTTGGTGGTGTAGCCGTTCTTCACACCGATCACGCCGGGGTAGCGCTTGACGCCGTCGGCGCCGGTGAGCAGCCGGTTGGTGTTCTGGATGCCGAACGACTTCACGTACTTGCCGTGCGCGTCGTAGCCGCCGGGGAACTGCGCCCACCGGGTGGAGGCGTACGTCGCGAAGTCCGGCATGGCCAGGCCCGCGCGGGCGATGACGGCCAGGTCGTAGGCCGAGGAGACCTGGCCCGGCATGTCGTAGCCGTCGGGGGAGACCACATGGGTGTCGTCCGCGCCGAGCATCTCGGCCTTGGCCTGCATCTGGCTGACGGTCAGCGGCACCGAGCCGTTCATGTGCGCCAGGACGTGCACGGCGTCGTTGCCCGAGCTGAGGAAGACACCGCGCCACAGGTCGGCGACGGTGTACGTCTGCCGGGCCTGGATACCGACCAGGCTGCTGCCCGCGCCGATCCCCGCGAGGTCGGAGTCGGTGACGCGGTGGGTGGCGTCGCCGGGGAAGCGCGGCAGCACGGTGACCGCGAACAGCGTCTTCAGGGTGCTGGCGGGCGGAAGCCTGCGGTGCGGGTCCTTGGCGGCCAGCACCTGGCCGGTGCGCGCGTCGGAGACCGTCCACGACAGCGCGGACAGCCCGGACGGCAGCCGCGGCGACCCGGCGTGCGGCTGCACCAGCACCCCGTGCCCGGCGAGCAGCGGACCGCCGGCGACCACCGTCGCGGCGCCGGGGCCCGACGAGCCGCGCCCGCCGTCCCCGGGAAGGGCCGCGGCGGGGGCGGTCGCGGCGGCGGACACGGTGGCCAGCGCGGTCGCGGCGGCGAGGCAGCAGCCGATGGCCAGACACCTGGCGGCGGCCACCGAGGCCGCGACGGCGCAGACGGCGGGGGCGGCGGTCTTACGAGGACGGTCGTGGCGGCACGACGAGGCGCGGAAGACGTTCATGCCGTCACCGTAGGAACGCCGTGGCCGGGTCGGCGCGGCGACGTGACCCATAAGGATGAGACACCGCCGCCACCGGCGTGACGCCCGGGGGCCGACCGGCTGACGGCCGCTCACCGGCCGGCGGCCGGATCCGACGCGCCGTCACATCCCCGGTTCCCGAAGCGCCCTGATCACCCGTCGGACAGCGCAGCGAGCCCCGCCTCGATCGCGGCCTCGTCCAGCGGCGTGGGCGTGGCCTTCATGACGGCCGCCGACACCGGGTCCACCACGCCGCCCAGACCGCGGTCGAGCGCGGCCTTCAGGTAGCGGACGGCGTCCAGCACATTCCCCGCGGCGCTCGGCGAGTCGTCGACCTCCATCCGCAGGTCGATCTCCAGCGGTGTGCCGCCGAAGCCCTCCGCCTCGACCCGGATGAAGGCCACCTTCCGGTCGGCGAGGAACGGGATGAAGTCGGCGCCCACGTGCGACGGCGCCGCCTCGCCCGAACCCCCGTACATCCCTTGCGTCTTGGTGGCCTTCTTGCTCGCCATCCGCTCCGCGTCCTGCATGTTCAGGAAGTCCATGTTCCCGCCGCCGAGCAGCTGGTACGTGCTCCGCAGCCGTACGCCGTTGCGCGCGAGCACGTCCACCAGCGCGCGGTGCACGAGCGTCGCGCCGAACTGGCTCTTCAGGTCGTCACCGGCCAGCGGCAGCCCCGCCTCGGCGAACCGGCCCGCCCACTGCGGGGAGCGGGCGATCACCGACGGGATGCAGTTGAGGAAGGCGCACCCGGCGCGCAGCGCGGCCCGCGCGTACAGCTCGGATGCGGCCTGGCTGCCGACCGGCAGGAAATTCACCAGGACGTGGGTTCCGCTGTCCCGCAGCCGCCGCGCGATGTCGTCGACCGTGGCCGTACCGCGCGCGTCGACCTGGTCGGCGGCGCTGCGCCCGACGCCGTCGCTCAGCGCGCCCTCGGTCACCTCCACACCGAGGTGCGGCACCTTCGCGAAGGCCCGCGCGTTGTTCGGCGGCGCCCAGATCGCCTCGGACAGGTCGCGGCCGGTCTTGGCCGTGTGGACGTCGAAGGCGGCGGTGAACCGGACGTCGGAGACGGCGTAGCCCGCGCACACCGGGTGGGTCAGGCCCGCCGGGCCCGCTTCCGGGCCGTCGCCCGTGCCGGCCGCGGACGCGTAGAACTCCACACCCTGGACCAGGGAGGAGGCGCAGTTCCCCACGCCTATGACGCCGACGTTTACCGTACTCATGTGCGCTCCGTGTCGAGAGGTTCGGTGTGGGGTTCGATGTGGACGAGGAAGTCGGCGAAGCCGTGGACGCCGGGGCGGGCGTCCACCGCGGTCAGCGCCGCGCGCAGGGCCCGCAGGTGGCCCACGTCCATCTGGAGCGGCGGCTCGTCCGGCTGGTGGGTGGTGCCGCGCGGGTAGTCGTCGCCGGGCGTGGTGGTCATCTCGATGTGACAGCCGAGCAGATGGGTGACCGGGTGCCGCTCGCAGAAGGCCAGCAGCCGGTCCACGGTCGCGGTGTACGCGGCCGGGTCGCGGACGTAGAGATGACCGGGGTAGAGGGTGTCGCCGGTGAACAGGATTCCGGTGCGCCGGTCGTGGAAGACGGTGGCGGCGGCCTCGTGCCCGGGGCCCGGCAGCACGTCGAGGACCCGGCCGCCGAGGTCGAACGTGGCGGTGCCCCGCGGCCAGTCCCGCAGCCCGTAGAAGGCGGTCACCGCGTCGAGGTCCGGACCGACCACGACGGTACGGGGCCGGTCGGCGAACTGGGCGTCGCCCGCGATGTGGTCGCCGTGGCCGTGGGTGTGCGCCACCACCAGCTCGTACGCGTCCGGCGCGGTGCCCGGCTGGAGGGCCAGCCATGCCTCGATCGCCGCGTCCACGGTGCGGCGCAGCGGGAAGTGGCGGGCGTCGGCGGTGGCGCCGGTGTCCAGCAGCAGGGCGCGCTCGGCGCCGAGGAGCAGGAAGAGGAAGGGCGCCTCGAAGTGCACCGACATGTTCTGCCGCAGGATCAGGGTGTGTTCGTCGTACGCGTGCACCTGGATCTCCGGCGCCGGGTCGTGCTTGGCCGACGGCCACCCCGCGTGCCAGCGGACATCGAGGTCGCCGGAGACCGGTTCGATGATCTGTTCGCTCACCAGGTGACCCTAACCCGGCGCTCTCACGCGCCGGCCGGGTCTCCCGAGGTGATCGCGGCCAGCAGCCGGTAGGACTCCAGCAGCTCCGCGCGGTCGTACGTACTGGTCGTGACGAGGAATTCGTCGGCCGCGCTGCGCTCCAGCAGCGACTCCAGCGCCTTCGCGACGTCCTCGGGCGTGCCGTGCAGATGCCCGGCCATCGCCTCCTCGAAGCGTTCCCGCTCCGGACCCGCCATCGCGCGCGCGGCCGTCGACTCGTACGGCGCGAGGGCCGGAAAGACGCCGTGCGTACGGGACCAGGCCGTCGACCACGCCTCCGGGACCAGCAGCCTGCGGGCCCGCTCGCCGCTGTCGGCGACCGCGACGGTGCCGGACAGCACGACATAGGGGGCGGCCGACCACGCGGAGGGGCGGAAGGCGGCGCGGTAGCGGTCCACCGCGCGCAGCATCGCGTCCTCGCCGCGCACACCGCCGATCACCAGCGGCAGGCCGTGCGCGGCGGCCAGGTCCGCGCCGCTGCCGACGGCCAGCAGGAACACCGGCGGACGCAGCCCCTCGGCGGGCCAGGCGTGCACCTGCGGGTGGACCCGCTGGGTGCCGGTGAAGTACCCGAGCAGTTCGTCGATCTGCGCGTCGAACGCGCCCGCCGCCTCCTTGCCGCGGCCCAGCGCCTTGCGGATGCCGTCGGTGAAGCCCACCGACCGCCCCAGACCCATGTCGATCCGGCCCGGGAACAGCGCCTCCAGGACCCCGAACTGCTCGGCCACGACCAGAGGTTGGTGATTGGGCAGCATCACACCGCCGGTGCCGACCCTGATCCGCGAGGTGGCCGCCGCGACCGCCGCCGCGAGCACCGTCGGCGCGGAACCGGCCACGCCGGGCACGCTGTGGTGCTCGGACACCCAGAAGCGGTGGTAGCCGAGCGCTTCGACCTCGCGCGCGAACGCCACGGTGTCGCGCAGCGCCTGAGCGCCGTCCTGGCCCTCCCTCGTGCGGGAGCGGTCCAGGACGGAGAACGGGGTGTCGCGCAGCGGAGAACTCACGTTCATTCCAACGCGTACCGGACCCCGTCATTCCCGAACCGCCCGAAACCGAACACTTGTCGTCACCCCTTGTGGCCGAGTGTGTACGGGCCCTATCTTTGGCCCGCCCGGCAATTCGGGCGTACGGCAGCCCAGGCCCCACGGGCCGGTCCTGGAGAGGACTCGTGCTATGCCCTTACGCGGACGTCACCGCCGATACCGCCCCAGCCGCGTATCGCAGGCATCCCTCACCGTCACCGCGGGCGGCGCCGGTCTCGCCCTGCCGCTGATCGGGCTGAGCAGCGCCCACGCGGCCTCCGAGAGCACCTGGGACAAGGTCGCCAACTGCGAGTCCACGGGCAACTGGCAGATCAACACGGGCAACGGGTACTACGGCGGGCTCCAGTTCGCCTCCAGCACCTGGAAGTCCTTCGGCGGTAGGGCCTACGCGCCGCGCGCCGACCTCGCGACGAAGAACCAGCAGATAGCCGTCGCCGAGAAGGTGCTGCACAGCCAGGGCCCCGGCGCCTGGCCGGTCTGCTCGGTACGCGCCGGGCTGACCCGTACCGCCGCCACCGCCTCCCACAAGGTCGAGGTGCCCGCCGCGAAGGTGCGGACCGCGTCCGACCAGGCGCGCAGGACGCCCGCGAAGGCCCCGGTCAGGAGCGAGACCAAGAGCACCGCGAAGGCCCGGGCCAGTTCCCCGGCCAAGGCGCCCGCGAAGAAGACCACGCCGAAGACCGCGCAGCCCAAGTCGGCCCCGGGCAAGGACCGTTACACGGTGATGTCGGGCGACACGCTGTCCGGCATCGCCGACGACCACCATGTGGCGGGCGGCTGGCCCCGGCTCTACGCCGACAACCGCTCGGTGGTCGGCGACGACCCCGATCTGATCTTCCCCGGCCAGCGGCTCGACCTGCGGACCCCGGTGGCGCAGCCGCAGCACACGACGCAGCGCAAGCCGCAGACCACGACCCACCCCAAGGCGCAGCCGCAGCCGACGCCCAAGGCCACCCCGAAGGCCACGCCCAAGAAGTCGGTGGCCCCCGCGGGCACCCGCACGCTGGACCGTACGACGAAGCCCGCCGCGGCCCCGACCCACACCGCGTACACCCTGCCGGTCAGCGGCGCGCCGATCGGCACGCCCTACCACGCCTCCGGCTCCAGTTGGGCCAGCGGCTACCACACCGGCGTGGACTTCCTGGTCGGCACCGGCACCAGCGTGAAGTCGGTGGCCGCGGGCACCGTGGTGACGGCGGGCTGGGGCGGCAGTTACGGCTACCAGATCGTCATCCGGCACGCGGACGGCGACTACAGCCAGTACGCCCACCTGTCACAGATCTCGGTCAAGGTCGGACAGCAGGTCACCTCCGGCCAGCGGATAGCGCGTTCGGGCTCGACCGGCAACGTCACAGGACCGCACCTGCACTTCGAGATGCGGACGGGACCCGAATACGGCGACGACATCGACCCGCTGCACTATCTGCGGGCTCGCGGCGTCTCGATCTGATCGGACGGGCCGGGTCCGCCCGGCCCGCTCCGGCCGGCGAACGTCGTGAGCGGCGGCAGCGCCGCGGTGAGCCAGCAACCGGCGAAGAGCCAGCCGCCGAAGACATCCGTCGGCCAGTGCACGCCCAGATACACGCGGGTGCAGCCGACGGCCAGCGCGACGAGCGCGCACAGCGCGGCGAGCAGCCGCCCGGTGCGGCCCGGCCGCCAGCGCAGCAGCCCCCAGGCCAGCAGCCCGGCGGCCATCGCGCTGGACGCGGTGTGCCCGGAAGGGAAGGAGTAGCCGGAGGCGTGCGTCGCCCAGTCCGCCGCGGGCGGCCTGGCCCGGTGCAGCGCCATGACCAGCAGCGTGCGTACCGCCTGGCCCGCGAGCAGCACGACCAGCGCGAGCAGCGCCGTGGGCACACCGCGCGAGGTCCGCAGCGCGCCGCGTCCCACACCGCCGCCGCCCGCCAGCCAGCCGCCCAGCACGGCGGCGAGATACGGGAACGGGCCGGTGCCGAGGTCGGTGACGGTACGGGCCACGGTCACCATGGCGTGCGGCCGGTGCCCCACCGACCAGCGGTGCGGCCCGGTGTCCACCGCGTACGGCGTGCCGTGCCCGGCCAGCACCACCCAGGCGAGCACCGCGAAGGCGGCGGCGAAGGCGGCCGGGAGCAGTACGCGACGCCATGGCGCGCGGGCGGTCATCGGGGGAGCGGCCCTTCTCGCTCGGTACGCGAAAGGCCCGCCCGGCCGCGGGCGTCAGTTTCGTCTACAGGCACGTAGACATACTGTACGCGGCGGCCGGGCGGGCTTCCCCTCGGCGCGATGGATCGGACCGTGTTCCGCGGGCGTGCCTCGGGTCCTACGGCCGCGCGGCGGGCGTGATCTGCGGTGTCTTCAGCGGGTCGGTGATCGCGACCGGCTCCAGGACGGCGTCCAGCTTCGCCAGCAGACCCGCGTCCAGGGTCACGCCGGCCGCCTTCACGTTCTCCGCGACCTGCTCGGGGCGGGAGGCGCCGACGATCGCGGCCGAGACGTTCGGGTTCTGGAGCACCCAGGCGACCGCGAGCTGAGCCATCGTCAGACCGGCGTCGGCGGCCAGCGCGTGGAGCTGCTGCACCCGCCCCAGCACGTCGTCGTTCATCCAGCGGTCGATCATGTTCGCGCCGCCCTTGGCGTCGGTGGCGCGCGAACCGGCGGGCGGCTGCTGCCCCGGCACGTACTTGCCGGTCAGCACACCCTGCGCGATCGGCGAGAACACGATCTGACCGATGCCCAACTCCTCGCAGGTGGGCACCACTTCGGCCTCGATGACGCGCCAGAGCGCGGAGTACTGCGGCTGGTTGGAGACCAGCGGGATGCGCAGCTCGCGGGCGAGCGCGTGCCCGCGGCGGATCTGGTCAGCCGTCCACTCCGAGACGCCGATGTAGTGCGCCTTGCCGGAGTGCACGACGTCGGCGAACGCCTCCATCGTCTCCTCCAGCGGCGTGAACCGGTCGAACCGGTGCGCCTGGTAGAGGTCGACGTAGTCCGTCTGGAGCCGTCGCAGCGAGCCGTCGATCGACTCCATGATGTGCTTGCGGGACAGACCCCGGTCGTTGCGTCCGGGACCGGTCGGCCAGAAGACCTTGGTGAGGATCTCCAGACCCTCCCGGCGCTCGCCCTTCAGCGCCCGGCCGAGCACCGACTCCGCGCGGGTCTGCGCGTACGTGTCCGCGGTGTCGAAGGTCGTGATCCCCGTGTCCAGCGCCGCCCGCACACACGCGGTCGCCGCGTCCTCCTCCACCTGGGAGCCGTGGGTGAGCCAGTTTCCGTAGGCGATTTCGCTGATGATCAGGCCGCTGCGGCCAAGGTGACGGTATTCCATGGAACCGACTCTAGATCGCCCGCCCGTACCGCCGCGACCGGCACAAATGCCCCGCCCCGGGGGCCCTGACCTACGGGGCCGCCGGGGCGGAGAGTCGGTGCGGTCACCGGATCAGGAGGCGTAGGCCTCCAGCTCGGAGAGCTGGCCCGCCGGCCAGCCGGTGTTCCCGGTGAAGGTGAGCCGCAGGTAGCGGGTGGTGGTCGGGGTCAGGGTGACGGTCGCGGTGCCGGTACCCAGGGTGAAGGTGTAGCCCGCGGACGCCTTGAGCGTGCTGTACGTGTTGTTGTCGGTGGAGCCGAGGACGCTCAGCGTCTCGGTCCTGGTGCCCCAGTTGGTCGGCAGCTTCAGCACCAGCCGGCCGACGGTCTTGGCGGAGCCGAGGTCGACCGTCAGGGACTGCGGGAAGGCGCTGTTGGCGCTCTCCCAGTAGGAGTTGACGTTGCCGTCCACCGCGTTGGCCGCGACGTAGATGTCGGAGTGACCGGTGTCGGTGGCCGTACGGCCCTGCGCCAGGTTCGGGTTGGCGGGCGGGGTCGTGGGAGGCGTCGTCGGCGGGGTGGTCGGGGGCGTGGTGGGCGGCGTGGTCGGCGTGCCGTCGGCCGCGTAGACCTCGAACTCCGAGATCTGGCCCGCGGACCAGCCGGTGTTGCCGGTGATGTTCAGCCGGACGTACCGCGCGGTGGCTGCGTTGAAGGTCAGCGTGGCCGTGTTGCCCGACGACGGGTTGAAGGAGACGCCACCGGAAGCCTTCAGCGTGCTCCAGGAGCTGTTGTCCGTCGAACCCAGCACCGACAGGGTCTCGGTACGGGTCGCCCAGTCCGCCGACGGCGGAAGCTTGAGCGTGACCTTGCCGATCGACGTGGCCGCGCCGAGGTCGACGGTCAGCGTCTGCGGGAAGGCGTTGCTGTTGCTCTCCCAGTACGAGGACGCGTTGCCGTCGACGGCGTTGGCCGCCGAGTAGCTCTGCACCGCGGACGAGGCGGTCGCGGGGCGGCCCTGCGCCAGGTTGCCGTTGGCCGGAGTCGTCGGCGGGGTCGTCGGGGGAGTGGTGGGCGGTGTGGTCGGGGGCGTGGTCGGCGGGGTGGTGGGAGGCGTGGTCGTACCGCCGCCACCGCCGGTCGGCACGCCGCCGTTGGTCCAGATCGGGGTCGGCCAGGTGCCGGTGCAGGTCTGACCGGTGATACCGGAGTTGCCGCCGCCGTCGATGATGTTCAGACCGGTGCCGACACAGTTGTGGATCGGGGTGGCGGACTGGGCGATGTTCTTGGCCTTGACGTTGATGAACGTCATGTCGGCCGGTGCCTGCGCCTGGATCGCGTAGGTGCCCGCGCCGTCGATGTTGACGTTCTTGAACGTGACGCCCGTGACGCCGCTCTCGATCGACTGGATCGCCTCGTAGGAGCTGTCGAGGATGTCCGTGTCGGTGATCTGGATGTTGGCGTCGACCTTGCCCTGGAGGCCGTCGAACCAGATGGCGCCGACGCCGAACTGCCAGTTGAAGTCGCTGTTACCGGTTCTGATCAGCGTGTTGCGCGCCGCCGTGATGGTGCCCGCGACCGCGGTGCCGGAACCGGCGTTGACCCCCGGGTAGCGGTTGGCGATGTGCAGGCCGCCGCCGTTGGAGATGGTGTCGGCCATCACGTTGTCGGAGATGTTGAAGTCCTTGCCGCCGTACGTGACGATGTTGTTCGCCAGGATCGGCAGCACGACCGTGTTGTGGTCGAAGCTGTCGTTCACGTTCGGCACGTTCTCCGGCCAGCCCGCCAGACCGTCGTCACCGGTGTTGCGCACAAAGGTGTTGGTGACCGTGGAGTTGGTGACGCCGATGTGGAAGTTCACACCGTCGGCCGTCGTGTCCAGGATGCGGCTGTTCTTGATGGTGAAGTGGTCCATCGGACCGTCCATCCACGCGCCGCACTTGACGTGCTGCAACCACAGGTTGTCGACGGTGGAGTTGGACATCGCACCGCCGAGGCCGTTGACCTGGTCGTTGTCCTCGCGCTCGCGGATGTCGCCGATGATGGCGAAGTCCTTGAGGTTGACGTTGGTGCTCGGGCCGCCCTGGTTGGTGTACTTGCCGTAGATGCCGGCCGCGTTGGAGCGGTTCACCGGGTCACGGCCGCCGAGCACGCTGTACCAGGGTCCCGCGCCGACGAGGGTGACCTTGTCGACGATGACGTGGCTGTACAGCGTGAAGTTGCCCTGCGGGATGTATACGGTCTTGCCCTGCGCCTTGCCCGCGTCCACGGCCGCCTGGAACTTGGCGGTGGAGTCCGTGGCACCCGTCGGGTCGGCGCCGAAGTCCGTCACCACGTCGAGCGCGCCCGCGGGCTTGGCGATCGGGGCCGCGACCGTCTCGAAGTCCGCCAGGTCGATGGTGAACGTCGGGGACTGCGCCGTGGACGTCACCTGCACGCGGATCTTGGTGCCGGCCGGGTACGTGGTCCCGAACATCGTCCGCGACTCGTCGTAGAAGTGGTGCGGGTTGGTGTCGCCCGGGTTGTTGTTGAACGGGTAACCGCCGTAGTACCAACTGTACTTCGACGTCACCGGCAGGGTCTTGATCGAGGTCCCGTTGGCCTGCACGTCCAGCGTGGCGTCCCTGCCCTTGCCGTCCGCGGTGTCCGGGAGGCTGTAGCGCAGCGACATCGCGTTCGCGGGCGCCGTCAGCGTGAACTCCACGTACTGTCCGGCGGCGCTGAGGGTGACGGCCTGACGGCCCGACGCCTCGGACGGCAGGTGGCCGTAGTAGCGGTCGGGACCGATCAGCGCGCCGTTGGTATTGGCGTACTCGGCCTCGAGCTCCTTGAACGGCACGTTCGCGCCGCGGCCCGATATGCCGACCGGTGATGGGGCGGGTACGCCTGCCGCGTGGGCGACGGGGGCGTTCGCCAAGGTCACGGCGGTCAGCGCGGCTGCCGCGGCCACGGCGAACGACAGCACCGCGGCGGCGCCGCGCTGTCTGACTCTGCGGCTTCTTTGAGGACTCAACTCATGGCTCTGCAATGAGTGCGACACAGGCACACGTCCTTGCGCGTCGAGGGGGGTGAGGGGGTGAGGGGGTGGAACTTGGGGGGACTAGGGGGGAACACCCGGCCAGGCGTGGAGAGACTACGAGGCGGGTCGCAGTAAGTCCATGAGTCTGCGCAAAAATGCGATGGCTCCTCGCAATATCCACGACACCTGACCGTCATAGACGGCTTCAAAATCCGATAATTCCCGATGCTCCACACATCTGAGGCCGTCTCGCCCGGCGGTCGGCGTCACCGGCTCCCCGCCCGCCGGAGCGGCCTGCTCCCCGTCCGCCGGAGCCATCGGCTCCCCGGGCGCCTGACGGAGGCCCACCCGTTGATGGAGTCCGCGCGGCGGCTGTGCCTATGATGGGCGCGATGACGAACTCCTTCTCGTACGAAATGGGGGAATCGTTCGACCAGGGTGAGTGCTGATGGCACCTCACCTCACGGACGAGATTCCCGCCCACGTGTTGATGTGGCGCCGTGTACGCGAGTACGCCGTGCCACCGTCCATGATCGAGACCGCCACCGCGCGGCGCGCCGTCGGCGACTGGGCCGGGGCGTGCGCCGCGGCCCGGGTCGACTCGGATCTCGATCTGCGAGCCGTGCGCACGCGGCACGGCACCGAAATGGCCGCCCGACTCCGGGCGGATCTGCGCCGGTTGGCGCCCGATCTGCTGCGCTGGCACATGCCGAGGATCGCGCCGGACGGCCGCTTGCGGCCCGGTGTGACCATCCTCCTCGCGCGGTACGGCGCTTCGGCCGGTCCGCCGGTCGACCTGGTCGTACGGACACCGCCGGCCAGAGCCGACGCGGGGCAGCGGATGGCGCTGGCGCTGTGGCAGGAACCGGGGCACGGCGCCGCCGGAATCCACCCGCACCCGTATCCCGAGCGGCGCTTCCGGCTCGACCTGCACCGGCATCTCTGGGACGCCGGGCGGAGCGGCGAACTGGCGCGGCGCTGCGGCGCGGACGAGGGTCCGTGGGCGTCGGGGCGGTGGGCCGCGGAGGCCGAACTGCTGCTGCGGGCCGAAGGCCGCCCGCGCGGCGCCTTCGCCGTACGGCTGGGCGCGCGCGACCGTGCGGCGTTCGAACTCGTCGCGCCCGACGACAGCCATGCCCCGACCTGCCGGCCGCTGCGCGAACCGCTGCGACCGCACGACATCGCGGCGCTGCCCGTACTGCCGGAAGCGGCGGCCCGCGTCCTGCCGGACCTGGAACTGCTACGGGCCGGGCTGATCACCGCCGACCGGCTGCACCCGCTGGTCGCCGCGGCGCTGGCGTCGTACGACACCGCCCCGGCCTCAGGTCACGGCCCCGAGCCCGGTGATCCGCACCGGGTGGAGTGCCGCGGCGAGGTCCACCGGATCGCGCTGCGGGACGGGGCGCTGACGGCGGTCGACCACGACCCGGCCGAACTGCGCCGCGAGGACCTGCTGGTGGCCCTCGGCGGACCGGCGCTGCCCTGCCTGCGGGCGATCGACGCCGTGCACCGCGACCCCGAGGCACTGCCCGCGGTACGGGAACGGCTGCGCCACGGCGACATGGCCGGGGCGCTGGCTGTCGTCGAGGGACTGCTCGGGCCGCGCGCGGTACTCCGCGATGGGCCGCTTTGCGAGGAGTTGGAGCGGGCCGCCGTCCGCCGCGTCGACCACGGCGTCTTCCGCGCGGGACTCGTCGCCGAACACCCCGCCTCGGCGCAGCGCCGTCCGCGCCTCGTCCGCCATACGCCGCGGCACATTCGCGCCAAGCTCATCAGCAGGGCCAGGCCCCGAACCGGAACGGCCCGCTGACCCTTCCTTCGTCTGACCGCGGGTCAGGTCCCTTCCTTGCGGGGCGCGTCGAGCGCCGCCATGCCTCACAAACCCTTCGGAGCGGGCCGTCCCGTTCCCCTGACCAACCCCAGGTGATGCCCATGACGTCCAGCACCCTCCTGCCCACGACTGCCTTCATGACCGCTCCCACGACCGCCTTGGTCTCTGCCTCCGCCCCTGCCTCCACCCCTGCGGGCGACCCCCAACTCGCCGTCGCCGATGACCTCTTGACGCTCCTTCGGACCAGCACCACAGAACCGCGCCCCGACGAACAGCTCGAAGCGCTCGCCCTGGCCGTCGCGGCCGACCTGCCCGTACTGCTGTGGGGGGAGCCCGGCATCGGGAAGACCGCGGCGCTGACCCAGCTCGCCGCCTCCCTCGACCTGCCGTTGACGACCGTGATCGCCAGCGTCCACGAACCGACCGACTTCTCCGGGCTGCCCATCCTGGGCGACGACCCCGCGGTACGCGGTGTGCCGATGGCGCCGCCCCAGTGGGCCGTGGAACTGGTCCGCGCCGGGCGCGGACTGCTCTTCCTCGACGAACTGTCCACGGCCACACCGGCCGTTCAGGCGGCGCTGCTCCGGGTCGTGCTGGAGCGCCGGGTCGGCGCCCTGCAACTGCCGCCCGGCGTAAGGATCGTGGCCGCCGCCAACCCGCGCGCGTCCGCGGCCGACGGGTGGGAGCTGAGCCCGCCGCTGGCCAACCGCTTCGTCCATCTGTTCTGGGTGCACGACCGGGAGGTGGTGGTACGCGGCCTCGGCGGCGTCTGGCCGCGCCCGGAACTGCCCAGGCTCGTACCGGAGTCGCTGCCCAAGGCCGTGGCCCTCGCGCGGCGCGCGGTCTGCGGCTTCCTCGAAGCCAGGCCGACGCTGATCCACCGGCTGCCGAGCACGGAGACGCGGCGCGGCGGCGCCTGGCCCTCGCCCCGGAGTTGGGAGGCCGCCGCGCCGAGGGCATCGAGCTGATCGGCGGCGGCGGTACGGATCTGCGCTCCGGCTTCGCCCGCGCCCTGCGCTCCCGGCCCCGCCCGGACGTCGTCGTCGCCCTGACGGACGGTCAGACACCGTGGCCGTCCGAGCAGCCGCCCTGCCGTACCGTCGTCGGCCTCTTCCCCCGCCCCTCGCGCGCCGTGCGCGAGGACGACGCCGACTACGTCCCGGACTCCCCGCCGTCCTGGGCGCGTGTGGTCATCATCGGCTGAGCGGCACCTCAGCGGCGCGGCGCCGATCGCCGGGGGGAGACGAGAAGGAAGGGGTGTGCGGCGCGGTCGCGGTGCCGGGTGGACTGCCAGCCGCGGGCGTCGAGGAGCGCCGCGCACCGGCCGAGGTGGCCGGCGGCCTCGTCCGGGGTGGCAGCGCCCCGCCAGGACACCTCGACGGCGCCGTCCTGCGCGGAAGGCGTGACCGTATAACCGTCCGGGCCGGGCGGACAGCCCGCCGCTTCGAGGGCCAACGCCACGGCGTGCACGAGCCGTTCGCGCTCCCACGGCGCGGGCACGTCGGTCACGCCGTCGAGGAGCACCGCCCGGATTCCCAGCAGGCCCTCCCACGCGGCGGCCACCTCGGCCGCGCGGGCGGGACCACGGTCGGGCGTCACCGTCACCGTCCCCGTACCGTCGTCCGCCGTGAAGGTGCCGTCGGGGACCGCGGGCGGCTCCGCGGCGGCTTCCGCCTCCCGTGCCGCCTCCCGTGCCGCTTCGGCCGCCGCCAGCGCGGCGCGCTGCCGCAGACCCTCTTGGGACAGGTAGTAGTTGTGGTGGCCGCTGCGGCCGTGCGGCACCGCGAGACCCGCCGCCACCAGCGCCGCGCAGACGTCGGCGCGCGCCGAGAGCCGGCCGGTCGACGGATCGGAGCCGGCGACCGCCTTCCGCTGAGCGGGGGTCAGTGCCTTGGCCACGCGACCTGCCTCCTTCCGCCTGACGTGCCCGTGCTGTCTCCCGCACGGTACCGCCCGCGGCCGACACTCCCCGCGCGCCGCGACCGGCGGGTTCCCGGACCGGCGCCCGGTGATCCAATCCCCTGGAATTGCAGGTGAATTGATACGGCCTCCGTAATGGTGGGGGGCGGTCGCCGGGCGGAATTCAGCGGGGTGTAGGGTCCCGGTCCCCGTAGTTATGGCGGACGGGGGCGTCGCCAGGGAGTCGGAGAACACAGCGAAATTCAGGGAGGATTCATGCAAATGACGCGCCAGAGCCGCAGGCGCTCCGGTGTCATAGCGGGCGCCGGAATGGTGGCGCTCATCGGGTCGGCCGTACTGGCCGCGCCCGCATCGGCACACACCCCCAACTGGTCGGTGGACTGCGACTCGGTCTCGGTCCACCTCACCGCCTACAACGGCCGGGTCACCAACTCGGTGACCGTCTCCGTGGACGGCGGCGCCGTGCTCGCGAGCAACGAGTCGTTCGGCAGCAGCTACGACTTCACGGGTGCGCTGCCCGACCACAGCACCGCGATCAAGGTGCACCTGGTCGTGAAGGCGGGCGACGGCAAGCAGTACGGCAGGGACGAGTACAAGACGTCCGAGCCGTGCGAGAAGCCGCCGACCACGCCGCCCACCACGCCCGAGACGACGCCGCCCACCACCGCGCCGCCGAGCCAGCCGCCGACCACCCCGGCGTCCGAGACGCCCACCGCGCCGCCGACCACTCCCGAGACGACCGCGACCTCGAACGCCCCGGTCGTGCAGGCCAGCACCTCCCCGGCCTCCGGTGACCTGGCCGAGACCGGAAGCTCCAGCTCGACGCCGATGATCGCGGGCGTCGCCGCGGCCGTCGTCGCCGCGGGCGCGGGCCTGCTCGTCTTCAACCGCAGGCGCGGCGCGGCACACCGCTGATCCGCCGCACCACCGGCCGCCCGTCCCACGGGCGGCGTCCCGGCGCGGGGGGGGGGGGGGCCCCCCCCGCCCCCCCCCCCCCGGGGGGGGGGGGCCCCCCCCCCCCCCCGGGGCGGCCCCCCCCCCGCGGGGGGGGCCCCCCCCCCCGCGGCCCCCGCCCCCCGCCCGCCCCCCCGCCCGCCCCCCCCCCCCGCCGCCCCCCCCCCCCCCCCCCCCCGGCCCCCCCCCCCCCCCCCGCGCCGCGGCGGTTCACGGACGCCCCGCGAACCGGGTACGTCCGGAAGGCGGCCGGTCGGTCACGCCTGCGCGGAGCCCGGCGCCCGGTACATGTACGACGTCTCCTGCCGCCGCGAGACGATCCGCCAACCGCCGCCGTCCCGCGCGAAACCGTCCACATACCAGAAGCCGCACAGCAGCACACCGCGTTCCGCGGCCTTGCCACCCTCGGGAAGCACGAGCGGGTTGAGGCACATGGTGCGGCCCGTCGCGCGGTCGCCGTCGAGCCGGATCGCGCAATTCCCGAGCAAATGCTGATATCCGGGAAAACGCGGCATGACGGCCGCGAGAAATTCCTTGATCTCCGGCAGAGTTCCGCGCGGTCCGCCGGTCGCCGTGTAGTCGAGGACCGCGTCCTTCGTGAAGACCGCGTCCAGCAACGGCCATTGGCCGGTGTCCACCGCGTGGCTGTATTCGATCAACAGATCCTGGATTTCCAGCCGGTCGGAGATATCGCCGAGCGAGAGCATGCGGCCCCTCCTGCCCGCGCCCGGGCGGACGCGTGGGCACCGCATGGATTGCACGCGCCACCGGAGAAGTCAAGACACCTGACAGGCGCGGAGTATGGGAATACCCGGAGAACCCTCCGCCCACGCCCGGTCCCCGGCCCGCGCAGCCTAGGATCAGGGGATGGATCTTCGATGGCCGCGACGCAAGAGGTGGTTCGCCGCCGCGGGGGCGCTCGTGGTGCTGGTGGCGGGCGGCGTCGCGGTCGGTACGGCGACCGCGTCCGGTGACGGCGGCTCGGTGCACCGCAGCGACGCGATGCTCGACGGCGCCGGGGGCGTACGCCTGGACACCTCGTACTTCACCTCAGGCGGTCCCGGCAGGCGGCCCGCCGTACTGCTCGGGCACGGCTTCGGCGGCAGCAAGGACGACGTGCGCGGCCAGGCGGAAGCGCTCGCCCGGCACGGCTACGCCGTACTGACCTGGTCCGCGCGCGGCTTCGGGCACTCCACCGGACGCATCGGGCTCAACGCGCCGGACGGCGAGGTCGCCGACGTCGGCAAGCTCGTCGACTGGCTCGCGGACCGCCCCGACGTGCGGCTGGACGCGCCGGGCGACCCGCGGGTCGGCATCTCCGGCGTCTCGTACGGCGGCGCGATCTCCCTGCTCGCCGCCGGCTACGACAAGCGCATCGACGCCATCGCGCCGCGCATGACGTACTGGAATCTGAGCGACGCGCTCTTCCCGAAGGACGTCTACAAGAAGCTGTGGGCCGGCATCTTCTTCTCCAGCGGCTCCACCCCGCTGGACGTGGCGGCGGGCGGCGACCGGACCCCGGGCGCAGGCACGGGCACAGGCACAGGCACGGGCACAGGCACGCCCACGCCCGCCCCCACCGGAGCCCCCACGACCGGCGCCCCCGCCGCCGACCCCCTCTGCGGGCGGTTCGAACCGTCCGTCTGCGCGCTCTACCAACGCGTGGCCCAGGCAGGAAGGCCCGACGCCGCCGCCCGCGCGCAACTCGACGCGCTCAGCCCGTCCGCGGTCGGCTCCCGTATCAAGGTCCCCGCGCTGATCGTGCAGGGCCAGACCGATTCGCTGTTCACGCTCGCCCAGTCCGACGCGATGGCCACGGCGATCAAGGCCAACGGCGCACCCGTGACCGTCGACTGGATCGCGGGCGGACACGACGGCGGCAACACCGAGAACGGCAGGATCGACCAGCGGGTCACCGCCTGGTTCGACCACTACCTCAAGGGCGAGACGTCCACGAGCACGGGACCCGCCTTCCGGGTCACCCGCACCGGCGGCCTCAACTCCACCGACGGCAGCGTCACCCTGCGCGGCGCGAGCGGCGACAGCTACCCCGGCCTCGACGGATCGGGCAGCCGGAAGATCGCGCTCGCCGGCTCCGCCCAGCGGATCACCAACCCGGCGGGCGGCGCCCCGCCCGCGATCTCCGCCGTCCCCGGCCTCGGCGCGCTCGCCCAACTCTCCTCGGTCGGCGCCGGCATCTCCCTGGACTTCCCCGGCCAGATCGCGGTGTTCGAGTCCGCGCCGCTGCGCGACGGCGCCCAGCTCACCGGAGCGCCGTCGGTGCGGGTGAAGGTCGCCACCGACGCGCCCGACGCCGTGCTCTTCGCGAAGCTCTATGACGTCACGCCCGGCGGCAAGGAGACCCTGCCCGCCTCGCTCGCCGCCCCCGTACGCGTCGTCGGGTCCGGGCAGGGCACCACCGTCACGGTCCGACTGCCCGCCGTCGACCACGACTTCGCGGCCGGGCACCGACTGCGCGTGGTGCTGTCCACCACCGACCTCGGCTACGCCTCCCCGGCCGCGCCCGCGGCCCTGACCGTCTCGCTCGCGTCGCCGACGCTCACCCTGCCCACCGACACCGGGCTCGGCGCCGACGCCACCTCGGTCGCGTGGTGGGCCTGGGCCCTGCCGCTGATCGCGCTGGCCGTGGCCGCCGTCCTGCTGCTCACCGGCCGCCGCCGGGTCCGCCCGCGCCCGGCCGACCCGGCGCTCGCCGCGGTCCCGTTGCAGATCACCGGTCTCAGCAAGCGGTACGCGAAGTCCGTCGACCAGTACGCCGTACGCGACCTGTCCTTCCGCGTCGAACCCGGCCAGGTGCTCGGTCTGCTCGGGCCGAACGGCGCGGGCAAGACCACCACCTTGCGGATGCTGATGGGCCTGATCCGCCCCGACGAGGGCGAGATCCGGGTGTTCGGCGAGGCGGTACGGCCCGGCGCGCCCGTGCTGTCCCGGCTCGGCGCCTTCGTTGAGGGCGCCGGATTCCTGCCGCATCTGTCCGGCCGCGCCAACCTCGACCTGTACTGGCAGGCCACCGGCCGGCCGGCGCAGGACGCCCACCTGGCGGAGGCCCTGGAGATCGCGGGCCTCGGCGACGCGCTGGAACGGGCCGTGCGCACGTACTCGCAGGGCATGCGGCAGCGGCTGGCCATCGCGCAGGCCATGCTCGGCCTGCCGGACCTGCTGATCCTCGACGAGCCGACCAACGGACTCGACCCGCCGCAGATCCGCGAGATGCGCGAGGTGCTGATCCGCTACGCGGAGGCGGGCCGGACCGTGATCGTCTCCAGCCACCTGCTGGCCGAGGTCGAGCAGACCTGTACGCATCTGGTGGTCATGGACCGCGGGCGGCTGGTCACGGCCGGTCCCGTCGCCGACATCATCGGCTCGGCGGACACCGTGCTGGTCGGGATTGACGGCGAACTGCCGCAGAGCGCGGTCGAGAAGGTCGCCGCACTGCCCGGGGTCGCCACCGCGGTCCGCGAGGAGGACGGTCTGCTCGCGGTGCTCGACGGCCTGACCCCGGCGCAATTCGTGGCCGAACTCGTCCGTCTCGACGTGCCCGTGGCCCAGGTCGGGCCGCACCGCCGCCTTGAGGACGCCTTCCTGACCCTGATCGGAGGCTCCTCGTGAGCGCCGCACCCGCCATGCCCGCCCCCGCGCCCGCACCGGACGGGTCACCGGCCCGCGCCACCGCGCCCGGCTACCGCCCCGGCCGTACGCTGCGGCTGCGCGTCGAGGCCAGGCGGCAGTTGCGCAGGCGCCGCACGATGATCGTGGCCGCGCTGCTCGCGGCGCTGCCGTTCATCCTGATCGCCGCCTTCGCGATCGGCGGCACCCCGAGCGGCGAGGGCCGGAACGGCCCGACGCTGATCGACACCGCCACCGCCTCGGGCGCCAACTTCTGCGCGACCTGCCTGTTCGTCTCCGCGGGCTTCGTGCTCGTCGTACCGGTCGCGCTCTTCTGCGGCGACACCGTGGCCTCGGAGGCGGGCTGGTCCTCGCTGCGCTATCTGCTGGCCGCGCCCGTGCCGCGGACCAGGCTGCTGGCCGTGAAGCTCACCGTGGCGCTGGGCTTCAGCGCGGTCGCGCTCGTCCTGCTGCCCGCGGTCGCGCTGGTGGCGGGCACCGTCGCGTACGGCTGGGGGGACCTGGAACTGCCGACCGGCGGGGCGCTGGCGTCCGGTGAGGCGCTGCCGCGGCTGGCCGTCGCCGTGATCTACATCTTCGTGAGCCAACTCGTCACGGCCGCGCTCGCCTTCTGGCTCTCCACGGTCACCGACGCGCCGCTGGGCGCGGTCGGCGGCGCGGTCGGCCTCACCATCGTCGGCAATGTGCTGGACGCCGTCACCGCGCTCGGGCGGTGGCGCGACGTGCTGCCCGCGCACTGGCAGTTCTCCTGGGCGGACGCGCTCCAGCCGACGATGGAATGGTCCGGCATGCTCCAGGGCACCTCGGTGTCGGTCTCGTACGCGATCGTGCTGACGGCGCTGGCCTTCCGCGGCTTCCGCACCAAGGACATCGTGTCGTGACCCGCCGTCGGCCGTGCTTGCCGTGACGTGCCGTGGTGTGACGGGACCCCCGTGACGCCGCCGCACCATGACGCCTCGTCATGGCATGCCCATGAAATGACCAAGGGGCGGCCATCCGGAGTAAAGCGGTCGGCAGCAAACGGCGAAGTCTCTTGTCCTGGGCATGATCTGTGGGTGTGATCGCGGCATCCGTCTCGTGCGGTCGCACTCCACACAAGGAGAGTCCATGCGCAGATTCCGTCCGCGGCCCCGCGCCGCGGTCGCGGCGGCAGGGGTCACCGCCCTCGCCGCCGCCGCTTTGACAGCCGCTCCCGTCGCCGGGTCCGCCACCGCCGCCCCGGCGCGTACCGCACCGGTGGTGAAGGCCGTGCCCGCGGTCACGGGACACCGGCTGGTGAGCGGGGTGAGCAGCCCGCTCACCAGCGCGCAGTGCCAGGCGAAGTGGGGCATCAACTGCTACACCCCGCAGCAGTACCGCCAGGCGTACGACCTCAAGCCGCTCTACCGCGCCGGTATCACCGGCAAGGGGCGGACGATCGTGATCGTGGACTCGTTCGGGTCGCCGTCGATCCAGCACGACCTCGACGTGTACAGCCGGCAGTTCGGCATCGCCAGCTCGCACGTACAGGTCGTCAAGTGGGGTGACGTGCCGCCGTTCGACCCGACGAATCCGGACCACACCGGCTGGGCGAGCGAGAGCACGCTGGACGTGGAGATGGCGCATGCCGTCGCGCCCGACGCGCACATCGTGCTGGTGGAGACCGGCGTCGCGGAGACCGAGGGCGTCGAGGGGCTGCCCGAGATGATGGACGCCGAGAAGTCGATGATCGAGCACGGCGTCGGCGACGTGATCACGCAGAGCTTCGGTGCCACCGAGAACACCTTCCCCGGCTTCGACCGGGGCGACTTCTCCAGCATCCAGAAGCTGCGGTACGCCTTCAAGGCCGCCGCCGCGCACGGCGTGACGGTGCTGTCGTCCTCCGGCGACGGCGGCGCCACCGACTCGATGGCGGACGGCGCCACCGACTACCCGTACCCGGTGAACTCCTGGCCCTCGTCCGACCCATTGGTCACCTCGATCGGCGGCACGCAGCTCCACCTGGACGACACGGGCGACCGCACCGCGCCCGACAGCGTCTACAACGACTACGGCGCGGGCGGCGGCGGGCAGTCGCACGTCTTCACCAGGCCCTCGTACCAGGACGTGGTCAAGAACGTGGTCGGCGCCCGGCGCGGCACCCCGGACATCTCGATGGCCGCGGCCGTGGACGGCGGCGCGTGGGTGTACTCCTCCTTCGACCCGACGGCCGTCGGGTGGGACGTCTACGGCGGCACCAGCGAGTCCAGCCCGCTGGTCTCCGGCATCGTCGCGCTGGCCGACCAGCTCGCCGGGCACCGGGTGGGCGACATCCACCAGGCGCTGTACGCGCTCTACCGGGGTGACAGCAGGCTCACCGGGATCGTGGACGTCAAGGACGGCACGAACAACTCCTACGACGGCGTCACCGGCTACACCGCGGTGAAGGGGTACGACATGGCGACCGGTGTCGGCACGCTGGACGCCGCGCGGTTCGTTCCCGCGCTGGCGATCGCCAGTTGGCGGCGCTGACCGCGCGAGCGGGGTACTGACAGGTCACCGCCGCGTCCGCGCGGGCGCGGCGGTGACGCGTGCTGTGCGGGCGCCGGAAATGTCCGGTCCCGTGGGGTGAGTGGTCCAACTCCGTTATCTGTTAGGACTCTTGACAGTCGGGTGGTCCAGACCAACAGTATTGGTCCAGACCAGCAGCGCCCCCTGTGCTGTCGGCCCCACACATCCCCCCTCGAAGGGAGCGCGGTCCATGACCGGACCCGTTCGCAGACCCCTCCGCGCGTTGCTCACCGGACTCGTCACCGCCACCGCGGCGGCCGGGCTCGCCCTGACCGGCAGCGGCACCGCCCACGCCGCCACCCCGCTGCCCGCCCACGTGTTCGCCCCGTACTTCGAGGCGTACAACGGCGACAGCCTCTCCGGCCTGGCCTCGGCCTCCGGCAACAAATTCCTCACCATGGCGTTCATCCAGACGCCGTCCGTCGGCTCCTGCACCCCGTACTGGAACGGGGACAGCTCGCTGCCGATCGCCCAGGCGAATTTCGGCGCCGACATCGACACCCTCCAGGCGGGAGGCGGCGACGTCATCCCGTCCTTCGGCGGTTACGCGGCCGACAACAGCGGCACCGAGATCGCCGACAGTTGCACCAATGTCAGCTCGATCGCCGCGGCCTACGAGAAGGTCATCACGACCTACGACATCAGCCGGATCGACCTCGACATCGAGGACAACTCGCTGACCAACGCCGGCGGCATCGACCGCCGCAACAAGGCCGTGAAGATGGTCCAGGACTGGGCGGCGAGCAACGGCCGCTCGGTGCAGTTCTCCTACACCCTGCCGACCACCACCCACGGGCTGACCACCGGCACCGCGGGCGACGGCTCGGGCCTGTCGGTGATCAAGAACGCCATCTCCAACGGCGTCAAGGTCGACGTCGTGAACCTGATGACGTTCGACTACTACGACAACGCCACGCACAACATGGCGACCGACACCCAGACCGCCGCCACCGGCCTGCACGACCAGCTCGCCGCGCTCTACCCGTCGAAGACCGACGCGCAGATCTGGGGCATGGTCGGTGTCACGGAGATGCCCGGCATCGACGACTTCGGCGCGGCCGAGACCTTCACCACCGCCAACGCCACCACCGTCTACAACTGGGCGGTCAGCAAGGGCATCAACACGCTGTCCTTCTGGGCGCTCCAGCGCGACAATGGCGGCTGCCCCGGCCAGGGCGGCTCCGACACCTGCTCGGGCGTCGCGCAGAGCACCTGGCAGTTCAGCCACACCTTCCAGCCCTTCACCGGCGGCGGCACCACCACCCCGCCCCCGGCGAACGACTTCTCGGTGTCGCTGACCCCGGCCTCCGGCTCCGTCGCGCCGGGCGGCTCCACCACCTCCAGCGTGCACACCGCCGTCGCCTCGGGCACCGCGCAGTCCGTCGCGCTGACCGTCTCCGGCGCCCCGGCCGGCGTCACCGCCACGCTCAGCCCCACCTCGGTGACCGCGGGCGGCAACGCCACCTTGTCGGTCGCCACCACGGCCGCCGCGGCCCCCGGCACGTACACCCTGACCGTCACCGGCAAGGCGGGCACCACGACCCACACCGCCGCGTACACGCTCACGGTCACCGGGACCACCACCGGCTGCACCGCCACCGCGTGGAACAGCAGCGCGGTCTACGTGGGCGGCAACACCGTCTCGTACGCCGGTCACACCTGGAAGGCCAAGTGGTGGACGACGGGCGAGACGCCCGGCACCACCGGTGAGTGGGGTGTCTGGCAGGACCTCGGCGCCTGCTGATCCGCCTCCCGCGGCGGCCGGGCCCCGGCTTCGGGGTCCGGCCGCCGATCCTCTAAAGTCTGACCGTTGTCTACGAACATGTAGTCGTAACGGGCCGGGGTGATCACCGGCGGACAAGGGGCGGGACCACCCAATGAGCGTCATCGGCGTCGGCCAAGCCGTCATTCTCGGCGTCGTGGAAGGAGTGACCGAGTTCCTTCCGGTCTCCTCCACCGGTCACCTGAAAATGACCGAGGGCCTGATGAACATCCCGGTGGACGACAAGGCTGTCGTCGGCTTCACCGCGGTGATCCAGACCGGCGCCATCGCCGCCGTCTTCGTCTACTTCTTCTCCGACATCAAGCGGTTCGTCGGCGCCTGGTTCAAGGGGCTCGCGAACAAGAGGGAGCGCGACAACCACGACTACAAGTTCACCTGGTGGGTGATCTACGCGACCATCCCGATCGTCGTCGTCGGACTGGCCGCCAAGCCGCTGATCGACGGCGCCCTCGCGTCCTTGTGGGTCGTCGCCTTCTCGCTGATCGGCGGCAGCGTCGTCATGTGGTGCGCCGAGCAGATGGCGCGATTCAAGCGAGGCGAGGACCAGGTCACCTTCAAGGACGCGATGATCGTCGGCTGTTCGCAGATCCTCGCGCTGCTCTTCCCCGGCTTCTCCCGGTCGGGCGCCACCATCTCCACCGCGCTCATCCGCGACCTGGACCGGGTGGCCGCCACCCGCCTGTCGTTCTTCCTCGGCCTTCCGGCCCTCACCGGCGCGGGACTGTACGAGTTGAAGGACGCCACCAGCGGGGGCGTCGGCGTGCCCGCGCTCGCCGTCGGCACCGTGGTGTCGTTCGTGATCGCCTACGTCTCCATCGCGTGGCTGCTGAAGTTCGTCGCCAAGCACTCGTTCAACTCCTTCGTGATCTACCGGATCGTGGTCGGCATCGTGCTGATCGGCCTCCTGACGACGGACACGATCGGTTCCTGACCCCCCGTCAGACGCACTCCGAGGGCCCGGCCGGGACGGCCGGGCCCTCTTTTCCGGCCTGATAGTTCACGACTTATTTTTTGATGTGTATTGACTCGCCGACGGGCGGCCCCTAGCGTCCACACCGCATCGCGACCCCACAACGCGACCGAGGAGACACGTGTGACTCAGGTCCCCACCGTGCCCGGCACGCTCACCCGCACCTCCCGCACCCGCAGACGAACAGCCGCCATAGCGGCGGCGCTCGTCCTGCCGGTCTCGGCCTGTATCGCCCTGGTCACCGCACGGGACGCGGGCGCCGCCACCATCCCGGCCGCCCCGGCCAGCGTCACCAGCGTCAGCAGCGGCAAGTGCGTGGACGCGCGCGCCGCGGCCACCGCCAACGGCACAGCGGTGCAGCAGTACGCCTGCAACGGAAGCGCCGCCCAGCAGTGGCAGTTCACCGCCACCGACAGCGGCTACTACCGGATCGGCGTGTCCACCGCGCCCGCCCAGGTGTGGGACGTCACCGGCGTCTCCACCGCCGACAGCGCCACCACACAGCTCTGGCTGTACGGCGGCGGCAGCAACCAGCAGTGGCAGCCCGTCGCCGAGAGCAGCGGCGCCTTCCACTTCGTCAACCGCAACAGCGGCAAGTGCCTCGACGTGCCCAGCGCGTCGACCGCCGACAGCGTGCAGCTCCAGCAGTACACGTGCAACGGCACCGCCGCGCAGTCGTTCAACGTCAGCGGCAGCGGCGGCGGCACCACGCCGCCGACCACCCCGCCCAGCGGCGGAGACCCCGACCTCGGCCCGAACACGGTCGTCTTCGACCCGTCGATGTCCGCCGCGACCATCCAGTCCAAGCTGAACTCGATCTTCAGCCAGCAGGAGACCAACCAGTTCGGCAGCCAGCGCTACGCGGTGCTCTTCAAGCCCGGCACCTACAGCGCGGACGTCAACGTCGGCTTCTACACCCAGGTCGCCGGACTCGGCCTGAGCCCCGACTCGGTCACCATCAACGGCAAGGTGCACGCCGAGGCCGACTGGTTCCAGGGCAACGCCACCCAGAACTTCTGGCGTGACGCCGAGAACATGTCCGTCAACCCGACCGGCGGCAGCGACCGTTGGGCCGTCTCGCAGGCCGCCCCGTACCGGCGGATGCACGTCCGCGGCAACCTCGCGCTGGACGACGGCGGCTGGTCGAGCGGCGGCTTCATCTCCGACTCCAAGATCGACGGGCAGATCCAGTCCGGCTCCCAGCAGCAGTTCCTCACCAAGGACACCGAGATGGGGTCCTGGAGCGGCTCCAACTGGAACATGGTCTTCGTCGGCGACAAGGGCGCGCCCGCGCAGAGCTTCCCGACGTACACCACCGTCGCCAGCGCGCCCGTGGTGCGCGAGAAGCCCTTCCTGTACATCGACAGCGCGGGCAAATACCAGGTCTTCGTGCCCGCGCTCCAGTCCAACGCGTCCGGCACCACCTGGAGCGGCAAGACGCCGGCGGGACAGTCGCTGCCGATCGACCAGTTCTTCATCGTCAAGCCGGGCAACACCGCCTCCGACATCAACGCGGCGCTCGCGGCGGGCAAGAACCTGCTGTTCACGCCGGGTGTCTACCACCTCAACCAGACGATCAACGTGACCCGGCCCGACACCGTCGTCCTCGGTCTCGGTCTGGCCACGCTCGTCCCGGACGGCGGCGTCACCGCGCTGACCACGGCCGACGTGGACGGTGTGAAGCTGGCCGGGCTGCTCATCGACGCGGGCACCACCAACTCCCAGACGCTGATGCAGATCGGCCCGGCCGGCTCGTCCGCCAACCACGCGGCCGACCCGACCAGCCTGTCCGACGTCTTCTTCCGGATCGGCGGCGCGGCCGTCGGCAAGGCCACCCAGTCCCTGGTCGTCAACAGCAACAACGTCATCGGCGACCACATGTGGCTGTGGCGCGCCGACCACGGCAACGGCGGCACCGTCGGCTGGAACACCAACACCGCCGCCACGGGTCTCGTCGTCAACGGCCAGAACGTCACCATGTACGGCCTGTTCGTCGAGCACTACCAGCAGACCCAGGTGCAGTGGAACGGCAACGGCGGCAGAACGTACTTCTTCCAGAACGAGATGCCCTACGATCCGCCCAACCAGGCTTCCTGGATGAACGGTTCCTCGCAGGGCTACCCCGCCTACAAGGTGGCCGACTCGGTCACCAGCCATGAGGCGTGGGGGCTCGGCAGCTACTGCTACTTCTCCGCCAACTCCTCGGTGGTGTCGGCCAACTCCTTCCAGGTGCCCAACACCTCCGGGGTGAAGTTCCACGACATGGTGACCGTCTCGCTCGGCGGTGTCGGCACCATCAGCCATGTCATCAACACCACGGGAGCGGCCGTGAACAGCGGCCATCAGGTCACGTACCTGACCAGCTACCCCTAGTCACACAGGGGTACACGGGGGACACAGTGGGGCCGGCCGGCACAGGGGGCGCATCCCGTCGGCCGGCCCCTCTCCCGTGCGGTGAGCCCCGCTCTCCCGTGCCGTGACCCGCCTCCTCCCGTGCCGTGGCCGGGCACGGTGACGACCGACACACCCGTGGTCGAACACCGGAACCCCCGGGAGTCCAGTCGCTATCGTCGGCAGACGCGCGGTGGTGCGCCGCGCGAGTTCCGCCCCCCGACGAGAGCGGAGTTCCGTATGACCCTCATCCTCAAGCCCGGAACGGCCTGGAGCGACGCGTGGCGGCGCGCCCTGCGGACCGCGCCCGAGGCATTCCGCGACGACCGTGTGCTGAATCTGTGGGACGGCCGCTGGCAGGCCGACGGCCGCCCGCTGCCCGCCACTTCACCGGTCGACGGCAGCCCGATAGCAGGTCCGCCCCGGCTCGACGCGGCCACCGCGCGACAGGCGGTACGCGCCGCGCTCGACGAACACCGGAGCTGGCGGCACGTACCGCTGCCCGACCGCAAGGCGCGCGTCTCGGCGACTCTGGACGCCCTCACCGAACACCGCGACCTGTTGGCCCTGTTGCTGGTCTGGGAGATCGGCAAGCCCTGGCGGCTGGCCCGCGCCGACGTGGACCGGGCCATCGACGGCGTCCGCTGGTACGTGGACGGCATCGAGCCGATGGTGGCGGGCCGCACCGCACTTGCCGGTCCGGTCTCCAACATCGCGAGCTGGAACTACCCGATGAGCGTGCTGGTGCACGCCATGCTCGTCCAGGCGCTCGCGGGCAACGCGGTGATCGCCAAGACGCCCACCGACGGCGGCCTGGCCTGCCTCACCCTCGCCGCCGCGCTCGCCAGGCGCGAGGGCATTCCCGTCACGCTGGTCAGCGGCAGCGGCGGCGAACTCTCCGAGGCCCTGGTGCAGTCCTCGGAGATCGGCTGCGTCTCCTTCGTCGGCGGCCGGGACACCGGCGCCCGGATCGCGACCGCCGTCGCCGACGTCGGCAAGCGGCACATCCTCGAACAGGAAGGGCTCAACTGCTGGGGCCTGTGGGAGTACAGCGACTGGGACGCCTTCGGCGCGCAGATCCCCAAGCTCTTCGACTACGCCAAGCAGCGCTGCACCGCCTACCCGCGGTTCGTCGTCCAGCGCTCCCGCTTCGCGGACTTCCTCGCCGCGTACCTTCCGGCGGTCAAGTCGGTACGGACCGGCCACCCGTTGGCCGTCGCCGCGCCCGACGACCCGCTGCCCGCACTCGACTTCGGGCCGCTGATCAACGCGGCCAAGGCGAAGGAGCTGGCCGATCTGGTCGCCGAGGCCGTCGACCGCGGCGCGGTGCCGCTGCACCACGGCGCCCTCGACCCCGGCCTCTTCCTCCCCGGCCAGGACACCTCCGCCTACCTCGCCCCCGTCACGCTGCTGGGCCCTCCGCCGTCCTCGCCGCTCCACCACACCGAGCCCTTCGGACCCGTCGACACGATCGTCCTGGTCGACACCGAGGCCGAGTTGCTCTCCGCCATGAACGCCAGCAACGGCGCCCTGGTCGCCGCCCTGTCCTGCGACGACCCGCGCACCACCGAACGCCTCGCCTCCCAGGTCCGCGCCTTCAAGGTCGGCCGCGGCGCGCCCCGCTCCCGCGGTGACCGCGACGAACTCTTCGGCGGCCTCGGCGCCTCCTGGCGCGGCGCCTTCGTCGGCGGCGAACTACTCGTCCACGCCGTCACCGAGGGCCCCACCCTCGACCGCCTCCCGGGCAACTTCCCCGACTACCAATTGCCCGCGGCCTAGGGAGGCGCCTTGGGTGAGGCCACGGTTGCGGCGAGCCGTGCGGGGGAGCCCTCTTGCGCAGGCTCACCGCGATTCCCCTTTTTGTGCCGCCCTCTCGCCTCCGGCGGCTTAAATCCGGTGTCGACAGTCGATCGTGCTCGCTCCCTCGTTCCTCGGTCGCTGTGCGCGTTCTCCCTTTCAACACCGGCGCCGCCTTCGGCTCGCCGGCTACCGGCGAACCCACCTGCGCAGCGGTGAACCGTACTCACAAAAACCCCGGTCGACCCATCCCCCCACGGGTGGGCCGACCGGGGCCGACGGTGGTCGACTGCTGCGTCAGGACAGCGTCGAGGCCGCCGGGTCCCACGCGTCCGGCAGCGGTGACACGGCCGGGGCGCTGGTTTCGAGGGTGCGGACGGTGTGCTCTTCGGCGGCGTCCGTCACCGTGGCCATCAAGTCGAGTACGTGCTGGGCGAGTTCGCCGGAGGCACGGTGCTCGGTGCCGCCCCGGATGGCGCGGGCCATGTCCAGTACGCCCAGGCCGCGACCGGCGACCGTACCGGTGACGGGCAGGTCACGCCAGTCGTCGTCACCGAACGCCCGGACCTGCAAAGGCCCTTCGAAGGTGTTCGGGTCGGGCAGCGACAGCGTGCCCTCGGTGCCGGTGACCTCGATGAGGCGGCGCGGCACCGAGGAGTCGAAGCTGAAGGTCGCCGAGCCGCTGGGGCCACCGGCGAAGTCCAGCAACGCGTGCACGTGCGTGGGCACTTCCACCGCGAAGGACGTGCCCTCCTTCGGCCCGGAACCGATCACCCGCTGGGCACGCGCCTGCCGCGCCGAGGCCGAGACCCGCGCCACCGGCCCGAACAGCGCGACCAGCGCCGTCAGATAGTACGGACCGATGTCGAACAGCGGCCCGGCACCGTACTGGAAGAGGAACTCCGGGTTCGGGTGCCACGACTCGGGGCCGGGCCCCTGCGTGACGGCGGTCGCGCTCACCGGCTCGCCGATGACCCCTGCGGCCAGCGCCCGCTGCGCGGACTGGAGCCCGGCGCCGAGGAAGGTGTCGGGAGCGCTCCCGACCCGCAGCCCGCGCGACCGCGCCTCGTCGAGGATCTTCGCCCCGTCGGCCGGCGCCAGCGCGAGCGGCTTCTCGCCGTAGACGTGCTTGCCCGCCTGGAGGGCGGCCGTGGCGACCTCCGCGTGCACGGCCGGGATCGTCAGGTTGACGACGATCTCCACCTCCGGGATCGCCAGCACCGACGCGAGGTCGCCCGCGGCCGGAATCCCGTACGTCCCGGCCGCCGTACGGGCCCGCTCGACGTCGATGTCGGCGACGGCGAGCACCCGCAGGTCGGGGAAGGCGGTGAGATGGTCCAGATACTGCGTGCTGATGACACCGGCGCCGACGACGGCGACGCCGACCGGGCCTGTGGTCATGAACGCTCCAGCGCGGTGAGGTAGGAGAGGCTTTCCGCGACGGCCTCGAAGATGTCGCCCGCGCAGGAGTCGAGTTCGACGATCCGCTGCGCGTCGGGCGCGGCGGCCAGGATCGACGGCACGTCGATGCTGCCCTTGCCGACCGCGGTGTGCGGCTCGTCCTTCACGCCGGGACCGTCCTTGACGTGCAGAGCCAGCACCCGGTCGCCCAGCGCGCGCAGCAGCGCCGGCACATCGGCCCCGCCGACCGCCGCCCAGTACGTGTCGACCTCCAGGAACACCTCGGGGGCCAGCCGGTCCGCCAGCTCCTCCAGCGCGGTCCTGCCGTCGAAGCGCGGCTCGATCTCCCACCAGTGGTTGTGGTAGCCGATCCGCATACCGCGCTCGGCGGCCTTCTCGGCGAAGCCGTTGAGGAGGTCCGCGGTGCGCGAGAGACCGTCGGGGGTGGTGAACTCCTCGTGCGCGATCCCGCCGGGGATGATCACCAGGTCGGTGCCGACCGTGGCGATCGCGTCGAAGACCTCCGACGCCTCCTTGTCGAACAGGGCGTACGCGTGCGTGCTGTTGACGCTCAGCCCCAGGTCGTCGGCGACCTTGCGGAAACCGGTCGGGTCGGCCGTGGGGTCGTACGCCTCGACGGCGGTGTAACCGATTCCGGCGAGGCGGGACAGCGTGCCGTCGCGGTCGGCGGCGATCTGGTCCCGGAGGGTGTAGAGCTGGATGCTCAAGGGCGTGGCCATCGTGACGATGCCTCCTGGAAGTACGGCGGGTGCGGGTACGGCGGGTACTGCGCGTGCGGGTGGTGCGGGGGAGCGGCGGCCGGCGGTGACGCGCGGTCGGATCAGCCGACGATCAACGGCCGCAGTGTGCGGTGGGCGATCTCCAGACCCTGGGTGATCCGCTGGACGTCGCCGCTCCAGACGGGGTCCTCGTGCTCGACGGAGAGCGTGCCCGTGAAGCCGCCCTCGTAAAGGGTGTCGACGATCCGGCGCCAGTCGACGTCGCCGAGCCCCGGCACCCGGTAGCGCCACCAGCCGCTGTCCCAGCCGTCGGTCCGCGCCACCGACCGGCCGAAGAAGCCGTAACGGTCCCTGGCCCGTGGGTCGAGCTGCGCGTCCTTGGCCTGCGCGTGCGGAATGCGGTCGATGTACGGCTTCAGCGCCTCGACCGGGTCGATGCCCAGCCACAGCAGGTGCGAGGGGTCGTAGTTGAGATAGAGGCCGAGGCCGAACATCCACTCCCACAGCTCGGGGGAGTAGGCGAGGTTGCCCGGATAGCCGTCCGGGTGCCAGCCCTCCATCACACAGTTCTCGATGATGATCTTCACACCGCGCTCGCCCGCGTACTCCACCAGCGGCGGCAGCGCCCGCTCGGCCAGCGCGATGTTCTCCTTCACCGTCAGACCGGGGTGGCGGCCGACGAACGTGCCGACGTAGTCCACGCCCAGCAGTTGGGCGGCGTCCACATTGGCGCGTACGTGGGCGGCGATCTCCGCCCTGCGGGTCTCGTCCGGGTGCAGGTTGTTCTCGTAGTACGCCAGCGCGGACAGTGTCAGGCCGTGCCGGTCGAACAGGCCGCGCACCTCGTCGGCCCGCTGCTTGCCGAAGCCGGTCACGTCGATGTGGCTGGCCTCGAACTCCCGTGAGCCGGTGGACGGCCAGGTGGCCACCTCCAGCGACTGGTAGTCGTGCGAGGCCGCCCACGCGGCGATCTCGTCCAGCGGGAGCTGCGGAAGGCAGGCGGTCAGGAAGCCCAGCTTCATCTCAGGAGACCTCTTTCCAGGTCCGGTCCGCCGCCGAATTCAGTACGGCCTCGGTCAGGCGCACCATGCGGGCGGCGTCGTCGAAGGTGGGGAACGTGCCCCCGGTGCCGTCGGCCGCGGACCCGCCCGCCGCGCCCGGGGCGCGGATCGCGGCGTGCACATCGCGGACGAAGGCGGCGAAACAGTCGAGATATCCCATCGGGTGGCCGCCGGGGACCACCGAGAGCCGGGCCGCGGCGGGCGAGAGCGTGGCCGGGTCGCGCAGCACCGCCGCGTTCTCACCGCGGCTGCCGACGAACAGCGACTCGGGGTTCTCCTGGTCGAAGGCGAGCGAGGTCCGCGTGCCGTCCACCTCGAACCACAGCCGGTTCTTCCGGCCGGGCGAGATCTGCGAGACCGTCACGGAACCGGTGGCGCCGCGGTCGGTGCGGAACAGGAGCTGCACCACGTCCTCGGTGTCCGGCCTGACCCGCGCGCCGCCGTCGCCGGCGGGACCCGTACGGTCCACGGTCTGGCTGACCGCGGTCAGCTCCGCGATCCGGTGCCCGGTCACCCACTCCACCAGGTCGCACCAGTGCGAGCCGATGTCGGCGAAGGCGCGGGAGGGTCCGCCCGCCGTCGCGTCGACCCGCCAGTTGGTGTCGCCCGGCTCCGAGAGCCAGTCCTGCAGGTAGTGGCCGTGCACCAGCCGGACCTCGCCCGCCCGGCCGTCCAGCACGCGGGACCGCGCCTCGGCCGCCATCGGGTGGTAGCGGTAGACGAACGGCACCGCCGCCACCAGACCGCTGTCAGCGGCGAGTGCCGCGAGCGCGTCCGCGGTGGCCGACGACGTGGTCAGCGGCTTCTCGCACACCACGTGCTTGCCCGCCCGCAGCGCCAGTTCGGCGAGCCCGGCGTGCGCGTCGTTGGGCGTACAGATGTGCACCACGTCGACGTCGTCACTGGTGACCAGCGCCTCCGAAGAGTCGAAGGCCCGCTCGACCCCGAGCGCCGCCGCGGCCTCCTTGGCCCGCGCGGGCGTCGATGCGCTGACCCCGACCACCGGGGCGCCGCTCCTGCGCACCGCGTCCAGGTGCACCTGGCCGATCATTCCCACACCGGCGATGGCCGTACGCAGTGCCGGACGCGATGACGTGCGCAGCGAAGAACCCGCTGTAACCGAGCTAGTCCCGCCCACAAGTGCCCTCCCTTTCCGCTTGCTTGAAACGCTAGCCACCGCTGTTTCGGTTGACAATGGCAATATTTCCGCTATCTTCTGTCATAAATCGGGAGCCGGGCCGCCCAGGACGCGGACCAGGACGACGGACGTACGGCGCAGGGGAGGGCAGGAACCGGTGACAGCCGCAAGCGACCGGCAGTTGACCGCGCTCAGCGAACTGGCGGGACTGGTGGCGGGCGGCGCCACCCGGCGCAGTCAACTCGCCACCGCCACCGGGCTGTCCAGGGCCGCGGTCGCCCAGCGGGTGGACCTGCTGATCTCCAAGGGACTGCTGGTCGAGACCGGCACGATGGCCACCGAGCGCGGGCGCCCGCCGCTCACCCTCCAACTCGCCTCGCGGAACGCCGTGGTCTGCGCCGTCGACCTCGGCGCCACCCACCGCACGGTCGCCGTCGCGGAACTCGGCGGCCGGGTCCTCGCCGAAGCCACCGAAGCCCTCGACATCAACGCGGGACCCGAGGCCGTACTGACCGGGGTGCACGAGCAGATCGGCCGCCTGCTGGCCGACGCGGGACACCCCGCCGACCATGTACGTGCGATCAGCATCGGCGTACCGGGCCCGGTCGAGGCCCGCACCGGTACGGTGATCCGGCCGCCGATCATGCGCGGCTGGGACGGCTACCGGGTCCCCGGCTTCTTCGCCGGGCGCTACCACGCGCCGGTCCTCGTCGACAACGACGTCAACATGATGGCCCTGGGCGAGTACGGCCACCGTCCGGCCACCGCCCATCTGCTGTACGTCAAGGTCGGTACGGGCATCGGCTGCGGCATCGTCTCCGGCGGCGTCGTGCACCGCGGAGCCAGCGGCGCCGCGGGCGACATCGGCCACATCCGCGTACCGGGCCACGACGATGTGCTGTGCCACTGCGGCAACACCGGCTGCGTCGAGGCCGTCGCCTCGGGAGCGGCCATCGCGGCGAAGCTGCGGGAGGCAGGGTTGCCCGCCGAGCACGCCGCCGACGTGGTCCGCCTCGTGGCCGCGGGCGACCCGGTGGCCCGCCGCCAGGTACGGCTGGCCGCCCAACGGCTCGGCGACGTCCTGGCCTCGCTGGTCAGCTTCTACAACCCCGACACCATCGTGCTCGGCGGCAGCATCGCCAGCCTCCACGACGACCTGCTCGCCGACATCCGCGGCGCCGTCTACCGCAGGGCCCTCCCGCTGGCCACCAGAACCGTCGCCATCGAGACCACGATGCTCGGCCGCAGGGCGGGCATCGAGGGCGCGCGGCGGCTGGCGGTGCAGCATCTGCTCTCGCCCGAGGGCATCGGACACGTGCTCGCGGAGCCCGCGGTCTGAACCACTGTTGCCCCCATACCTGCCGGTGGACGCGCGTCACGTCAACTCACGGACCCATGACGGCTTTGGCGTATGGGTCGCGTACGCCCCGCGGTGTGGGCATGCTGGTCCCATGGATGCGCACGGCGACGATGTTCCTGCCTACCAGACGATCCGGGTCACCACGCCCGAGTCCCCGGTCGCGGCGCTCGCCGACATCGAGGCGTGGAAGGCGAGAAAGACCTACCCCTCGATGTTGTTCGCGGGCGGCCCGGTCTTCGGCATCGCGTGCGAACTGGAGTCCGGCGGCTGGGAGTTGCACCCGTACTTCAGCGGACTCGCCCCGCAGGACGCCCGCGACAGCCTCGGCTCCCACTTCCGCCGCCTCTCCCACGCGGCCGACGAGGCCGGTGACCCCGAGGCCCGGGCCGAACTCCTCGCCGCGGGCGAGCGCATGGACTGGGAAGCCCTCGACGAGGTGACGGTACGCGGCATCCGCTACCGCGTGGTGCGCGCCGAACGCTTCATCCGCATGGGGCCCGACGGTCCCGAACCCCCGCGCGACACCGACCCCGACCCGAGCGGCCCCGGCGAGTCCGGCGGCTTCGACCCCGCCGCGGGCCTGGTCATCGACCCCGTCAACGCCACCGGCATGTCCGAGGGCATCCTCAAGGTGGAACTCCTCGCCGCCCTCCGCAAGAGCGGCACCGTCCCCGCCGACGTCCGCGACGACTCACGGCACGCCGCCGACACCCATCCCGGCGGTGTCCTGCTCCCCGCCACCTTCATGACCGCGGAACGCGACGGCGGCAGTTGGCGCCCCGACTCCAGCGGCACCGCCACCACCCCGCAGTCGGCCCGCGACGGCCTCGCCATGCAACTGCGCGTCATGCTCCCCTGGCAGAAGGACCTCAGCCCCGAGCAACGCGAGATCTACTCCCGCGCCGCCGACCACCTCGACGAACACCACTGCGACGAACTCGACGTCGGCGGACGCCACTTCCGCGTCATCCGCGTCGAACGCCTCATCCGCATCGGCCCCGACGGCCCCGAGGGCCCCCGCCCCTCCGACCCCGACCCCACCCCGCCCGTCATGGTCCAGGATCAGCAACTGCGCGAACAGGGTCTCCTCACCGACGAGGACGAGGAGTCCGACCCCGAACCGGACGAGCACATGCAGAAGTTCATGCGCCTCTTCGAGGAAGAACGGCTCCGCCGGGACAACCTCAAGAACAAGCCCCACCCCTGACCCACCCAGCCGGGCACCCCTCCGCCCAAGAGCCTGCGTCGCTGGGGACTCCGTCCGGGGGTGCCCCCACACCGGGTCCAAGCGCCCGGAGGCGGAAGGGCGGCAAAAAAGGGGATCACGGCGACCCCGCGCGAGGCGGCTCCCCCGCACCTTCACCCCCCACGCCGGCCTCACACTAAACGGCCCGCAACACCCCCCGCACTCAAGACGGCTCCACTCCCGGGCCGCCCCAACCGCGCCCTCGCCCAAAACCGCCCCCTCACACCCCCCACCAGTAATGAGCCGCATACGACCGCCAAGGTCGCCACCTCTCCGTCCCAGGCGGCACCGGCTCCGTCGAGGGAAAGACGTCCGGGTCGCCGAGGGCGCGCATGCGGATGTGGGCCGCGGTCAGAGGGGTGATGCCGGGGACGGTCAGGAGGGACCGTTCGGCGGCGTCGCGGTCGGCGCCCGGGTCGAGGGTGACCGTACCGTCGGCGAGGGCGCGGCAGAGGTCTCTGACGGGGGAGCGGTCGGCCGGACTGCCCAGGTCGGCCTCGGCCAGGTCCTCGGCCCGCGGGAAGAGGTGTGTGAGGGCGCCGTCGGGGGCGCTCAGCGGGGTGCCGTGTCGAGCGACCAAGGCGGCCAGGGGCGTCGGGGAAAGGGGCGCGGCGCCCTCGCCCAGGGCGGCGCGGACGGCGTGTTCCGCCGGGTCGGGGGAGCCCGGGGAGCGGAGGCCGGGAAGGGCGGCGACCAGCGGGGCCAAGCGCGGGTCGGAGCCGAGGCGTTCGGCGACCGCGTACGGATCGGCGTCGAGGTCGAAGATCCGGCGGACGCGCTGGGTGGCCGTGGTGAGGTCGCGGAGATCGCCCAGGTGGAGCCGACAGTCCAGCCAGTCGCCTGTGCCGGGCCGCTCATCGACCTCGGCGATGCCCGTGCCGTGGGGGAGCCGCAGGGTACGGCGGTACGTACGGCTGCCGGGGCCCCCGACGATCTCCTCGACGCCGGGCACGGCGCGTGCGGCGAGGAAGTCGAAGACCCGCGCGGAGGCGTAGGGGCCGCGGAAGGCCAGCCGGAGCGGCACCCCGGCAGCCCCGCCCGCCGGCCCGGAGCGCGCGTCCGAGCGCAGCTCGGTCGGGGTGGCGGCGTAGATCTCCCGGATCGTCTCGTTGAACTGCCGGACGCTCGCGAAACCCGAGGCGAAGGCGATCTCGGCGGCCTGGAGTGAGGTGGTCTGGAGGAGCACCCGCGCGGTGTGGCCGCGCTGCGCCCTGGCCAGGGCGATCGGCCCGGCGCCCAGCTCGGCGTTGAGCTGCCGCTGCACCTGGCGGGCGCTGTAGCCGAGCCGGTTGGCGAGGCCCGCGACGCCCTCGCGGTCGACGATGCCGTCTCCGATGAGCCGCATCGCGCGGCCCACCACGTCGGCCCGCGCGTTCCAGTCGGCGGAACCCGGTACCGCGTCCGGCCTGCACCGGCGGCAGGCCCGGAAGCCCGCGCCCTGGGCAGCGGCGGCGGTCGCGTAAAAGGACACGTTCTTGCGCTTCGGGGTGATCGCGGGGCAGCTCGGCCGACAGTAGATCCCGGTCGTGGCGACGGCGAAGAAGAAGACTCCGTCGAAGCGCGCGTCCCGGCTGCTCACCGCCTCGTATCTGCTGTCCTCGACTGTCATGCGTCCCAGTATGCGAGGGCTCCGGCGCCCCGCGCTGGCGGAAATCGGACACGGCCTTCCGGCGAGCGGGGCGTCACCGGAGCCCTGCCCCCGGGGGCACCGGCGTCAGCGTGGCCGGACCGCCCGCGGCCCCACGACGGCCGCGCCGACCTCCGTGACGCGCGCCCGCAGGCCACGGTCGGCGGTGACGACGAGGCACGGGCGGTCGGGGTCCGCGGTGCGGGAGCGGGCGGCGACCTCGGTGATGAGGTCGTCGCCGCTGCCGGGCGCGGACTCCACGCGTACGCCGGGTACCGGCTCGACGCCGCGCGCCGCGCCCTCGACGATCAGGACGATGTCCAGCCGGTGGCCGCGGGCCCACGGCGGGGCGCCGCTGTCGTCGGCGAGGCCGGACACGGCGAGCGGCACGAGCGCGTCGCGCAGCCGCTCGGCGGCGCCGCGCCGGTCGCGCCACCAGCCGTCGGGCACCGATCCGACGACGTTGGCGCCGTCCACGACGAGCAGGGGTGCGGTCGGCGCGCTCGTCACCGGCCGCCCGCCAGGTGCGGGAAGCGGAATTCGGTGCGGCTGCGGAAGACCTCGTCGGGGCGCAGTTCGGTCGAGGGGTACTCGGGGTGGTTCGGCGAGTCCGGCAGGTGCTGGGTCTCCAGGCACACCGCGTCGTGCGCGTGGTACGTCCGCCCGTCGGGGCCGGTCAGCGAACCGTCGAGCTTGTTGGCCGTGTAGACCTGGATGGCCGGTTCCGTGGTGCGCACCTCCATCACCCGGCCGCTGTCGGGGTCGGAGAGGACGGCGGCGACCCGCGGCTCGCCCACGGCCTCGCCCGTACCGCCGGAGGGGCCGCGCAGCACGAAGCAGTGGTCGTACCCTCCGGCCGACTTGATCTGCGGGTCGGCGTCCCGCACGCCGTCGCCGATGGGGCGCGGCTCGTTGAGGTCGAACGGCGTCCCCTCCACGGCCTGTTCCGGCCCCCACGGGATGGACTCGGGCGTGGCGGGCAGGAAGCGGTCGGCGTCGACGTACAGGGTGTGGCGCAGGACGTCGCCTCCCGCGATCCGCGACGCGGCTTCGGCACCGGCCCTCGCCTCCGACCCGCCCAGGTTGAAGTACGCGTGGTTGGTCAGGTTGACCACCGTCGGCCGGTCGCTGCGCGCCTCGAAGTCCAGCGACAGCGTCCCGTCGTCGTCGAGCGCGTACGTCACCGTGACGTCCATCGCGCCGGGGAAGCCCATGTCGCCGTCCGGGCTGTGCAGCGTCAGCCGCAGCGCGCCGGGGAGCGGCTCCGCCTGCCAGACGCGGCTGTCGAAGCCCTCGGGGCCGCCGTGCAGATTGTGACCGCCGTCGTTGTCCGGGAGCCGGTAGTGGCGGCCGTTGAGCGTGAAGCGGGCTTCGCTGATCCGGTTGGCGTAGCGGCCGACGAGCGCGCCGAAATACGGGGTGTCGGAGGCGTACGCCGCCAGGTCGGGGAGCGACAGCACCACGTTGGCGGGGCGGCCCGTCGGGTCGGGCACGTGCAGCGCGTGCAGGACGCCGCCGTAGGTGAGGATCTCGGCGCTCACCCCGGCGGCCGAGCTGAGCCGCCAGCGTTCCACTCGCCACCCGTCGGGAGTGGTGCCGAAGGGTTCGCTGAGCGGGGTGGGACGGGGCATCGGCAGTCCTCGTAAAGGGGGTCGGGGCGACGGATGCCGGACGCGGCGGGCGTCCGACGACGGGAAGACGGCGAGAAGACGACGGGGAAACCGGCCGGGGCGCGACCACGGGCGACCACGGTCGAGTACCGGTGGCCGACCCCCGGGGGACAACGCTACGCGGCGCGCTCACCCCGCTCTGGGCGCGGTCGACTCCCTGGTGACCAGCGTGTATCCGGGCGTGATCCGCTCCGCCCTGATCTGCGGCGTACCGGTCAGCCGCGCCACGACCCGCTCCACGGCGAGCCGCGCGATGGCCTGTTTGTCCGGGGACACCGTGGTGAGCGCGATCGTCGAGAAACGGCCCTCCTCGACGTCGTCGAAGCCGACCACCGACACGTCCTGCGGCACCCGCAGCCCGCGCTCGACCAGGGCCCGCATCGCGCCGAGCGCCATCAGGTCGTTGTACGCGAACACGGCGTCGGGGCGGGTGCCGCGGTCGAGCAGCGCATTCATCGCGGCGGCGCCGTCCCAGCGGCCGTAGCCGTCGGTGGCGGCCACCAGCGAGTCGTCGTCCGGCAGCCCGGCCGCCGCCAACTCCTCGCGCCAGCCGCGCAGTCGCAGGTGCGCCGGTTGCCTGGCGCTCTCCCTGCGGGCGCCGAGGAACGCGATCCGCCGGTGCCCGAGGCCGGTCAGGTGCCGTACGGCGGTACGGGCCGCCGCCACGTTGTCGATGGCGATCTGGTCGTACGGGGCGTCGTACTCCCGCTCGCCGAGCAGCACCAGCGGCGCGTCGTCCATGCGGCCCAGCAGGTCTGCGGCCTCCAGCTCGATCGGGCTGAGGATCAGGCCGTCGATGACATGGGCCCGGAAGCCCTGCGAGACCAGCACCTCCTTCTCGCGCTGGCCCGCGGTGTGGTCGAGCAGCACCGTGTAGTCGTGCCGGGCGGCGGCGTCGATGACGGCGCCGGCCAGCTCCGCGAAGTACGGGTTGCCGAGTTCGGGGACGGCCAGCGCGATGATGCCGGTGCGGCCCTTCCGGAGGTGGCGGGCCGTCAGATTCGGCCGGTAGCCCAGCTCGTCGATGGCCCGCTGCACGCGCTCCCGCATCCCCGGCGTGACATGCGGATAGTTGTTCACCACATTCGACACGGTCTTGACGGACACGCCCGCCAGTCGCGCGACATCCTTCAGGCTGGCGCCCACGGAGTTCCTTCCCTCGGCCGACCTCGTGCGAGGCGCGGCGGTTCCGGCCTCAGTGTGCTGGAGCCGGTCCCGCGGATCGCGGACGGCCCCTCCCGGCCCGGTCAGGTGCCCCGGCGGGCGGCCGACAGATAGCGCTGGGCGACGACGACCACGATCAGGAAGCCGCCGCTGACCACCGACTGGTAGGAGGAGTTGAGCGAACCGATCTGATTGATCAGATTCTGGATCACGCCGAGCAGCAGCACGCCCCACAGCGTGCCCGACACCGAACCCGCGCCGCCGACCAGCAGCGTGCCGCCGATCACCACCGCCGAGATCGCGTCCAGCTCCATGCCGACACCGATGATGGTCACACCCGAGGACAGCCGGGCCGCGTTCAACGCGCCCGCCAGCCCCGCGAGCAGCCCGCTGAGCGTATAGACCAGCACCTTCGTACGGGCCACCGGCAGCCCCATCAGGAGCGCCGCGTCACCGCTGCCGCCGACGGCGAACAGCGCCTGGCCGAACGAGGTGCGCTGGAGCACGAGACCGCCGACCCCGAACAGGGCCAGCGCGATCAGCACCGGGTAGCCGAAGCCCCACACCGCGCCGCCGCCCAGCTCCTGGAAGGCCGAGCCGCGCGGCACGAGATACGTGGTGGCGCCCTCGTGGGTGAGAGCGAGCAGCAGCCCGCGCGCGCCGAGCAGCGAGGCCAGCGTCACGATGAACGGGGCCATCCCGGCCCGCGCGACCAGCAGTCCGTTGAAGGTGCCGATCGCGCCGCACACCACGAGCGGCACCAGCAGCGCGGGCAGGAATCCGTACTGCGAGGCCCACGCGGCCAGCACACCGCCGAGCGCGAAGACCGAGCCGACCGACAGGTCGATGCCGCCGGTGACGATCACCATCGTCATGCCGAGCGCGACGATCGACAGGAACGACGCCTGGATGGTGATGCCGCGCGTGTTGTCGAGGGTGGCGAAGGAGTCGAAGACGAAGGACGAGATCAGGCAGAGCAGGACGAGGACGGCCAGGACGCCCTGGCGCTGGAGGAGTTCGGCGGCGCGCTGCCCCCCGGAGGGGCGGGACTCCGCGCTCACCGGCAGCGGCGCGTCACCGGCCACGGCGAGCGCGGGAGCGGGGGCGGCTGTTTTCACGAGGGCTTTCATCGGGATCGACGCTCCCGGGCGACGTAGACGGCGACGAGGATGATGGCCGCCTGGACCATCTGGGCGGTGGAGTCGTGCAGATTGTGGGTGACGAGCGTGGCGTGCAGGAGCTGCATCAGCAGCGCGCCGAACACCGTGCCGAGGACGCGTACCGAGCCGCCGGTCAGGGGCGTGCCGCCGACCACGACCGCGGTGATGGCCGACAGCTCCATCAGATTGCCCAGCGAGGACGGGTCGCTGGCGGTCAGCCGCGCGGTGGCGAGCACACCCGCGAGCGAGGCCAGCACACCGCACAGCACGTACACACCGATCAGCACCCGCTTGACGGGCAGTCCGGCGAGCCTGGCCGCGGCGCGGTTGCCGCCGATGGCGACCAACTGGCGTCCGAAGGTGGTGCGTTGCACCAGGAAGGCGACCAACAGCGCGAGCACGCCCGCGATCAGGACGACGATCGGGACGCCGAGCACGCTGTTCGTGCCGAGGTCCAGCAGATTCTGGTTCTCGATCTGCTTGAGCTTCCCGTCGGCGATGACCAGGGCCAGGCCCCGGCCGCCGACGAAGAGCGCCAGGGTGGCCACGATGGGTTGCAGCCCGACCAGTGACACCAGCGAGCCGTTGATCAGGCCGACGAGCACACCGGCGAGCAGCGCCACCGACAGCGCGGGCAGCAGGCCGTATCCGAGGTAGAGCGGCAGCACGGAACTGGCCAGCGCCATCGTGGAGCCCACCGACAGGTCGACGCCCTCGGTGCCGATCACCAGCGCCATGCCCAGCGCCACGATGACGACGGGGGAGACCTGGACGAGCTGCGTGCGCAGATTGTCCGTCGTCATGAAGTGGTCGGTGAAGACGCCGTTGAAGACCAGCAGCGCGGCGACCGCGGCGTACACGCCGTACCGCTGGAGCCAGTCCGCGATCCGCGACCGGTCCAGGCCGCGCGGGAGTGAGTACGGGGCCGAGGTCATCGCGGGTCCTCCTTCGCGGTGGCGGAGCCGGAATCCGCCGCGGGAGCGGGTGCGGGTACGGGCTCCGCGTCGGCGGGTGCGGGCTCCGCGTCGGCGGGGTCCGCCGGGGCGGCGGGTGTCCGGTCCGCTACGGCGTCGGAGCCGGTGTCCGGCTCGGGGACGTCGTCGGGCGCGGCCTTTCGCATGCGCTCGGCGTCCGTTTCCGGGGCGGTCCCGGCGACGTCCTTCGCCGACGGGTCCGCGTCCGCGGGCTCAGGGTCGGTGTCCCGTTCGGCGGCGCTGTCGTCCCCGGTCTCCGCCAGTACGGCGAGCAACGCGCTTTCCTCGACGTCGTCGCCGGTCAGCTCACCGGCCACCGCTCCGGCGCGCAGCACCACGATGCGGTCGGCGCCCTCGACCAGCTCCTCGATGTCGGAGGAGATCAGCAGGACGGCCAGGCCCTCTCCCGCGAGGTCGTCGATCAGCGACTGCACCTCGGCCTTGGCACCGACGTCGATGCCGCGGGTGGGCTCGTCCAGCAGCAGCACCTTGGGCTCCAGGCAGAGCCAGCGGGCCAGCAGCACCTTCTGCTGGTTGCCGCCGGACAGCTCGCCGACCTTCTGCTCGGGGCCCGCGGCCTTGATCCGCAGCCGCTTCATGAAGATGTCGACGATCCGGTCCTGCCGCTGCCGGGACACGATCCCGGCGCGGGACAGCCGGGGCATCGCGGCCAGCACGATGTTCTCCCGGACCGAGAGGCCGGGCACGATGCCCTCGGCCTTGCGGTCCTCGGGCAGCAGGCTGATCCCGGCCCTGATCGCGGCGGACGGGGTGAGGCGGCGCACGGTGTGCCCGCCGACGGTGACCTCGCCGCTGTCCAGTGACAGCGCCCCGGACAGCGCCTTGGCGGTCTCGCTGCGCCCCGAGCCCAACAGGCCGCCGAGGCCCAGCACTTCGCCGGGCCGCAGGTCGAGGCCGATGTCGTGCAGGAGGTGACGGCGGGTCAGTCCTCTGGCCGTGAGCACCGGTTGGCGCTCGGCGGTGTGTCCCTCGCCGAAGCTGGTGGCACCGTGCCTGCGGACCTCGGCGATCTCCCGGCCGAGCATCAGCGAGACCAGCCGCACCCGGTCGGTGTCGGCCAGGTCGCCGCTGTGCACGAGCCGGCCGTCGCGCAGCACGGTGACGCGGTCGCAGATCCGGTACAGCTCGTCCATCCGGTGGCTGACGTACAGGATCGAGATGCCGCGCTCGTGCAGCTCACGGATCACCCGGAACAGCGTCTCGACCTCGCGCGGTTCGAGCGACGAGGTGGGCTCGTCCATGACGACCACCCGGGCCCGCACGGAGACGGCGCGGGCGAGCGCGACCATCTGCTGGGTGCCGATGCCCAGGGTGTGCAGCGGGCGGCGCGGGTCGGCGGTGATGCCGAAGCCGCCGAGGAGTTCCGCGGTCTCGCGGTGCATCCGGGGGAAGTCGATCAGGCCGAAGCGGTTCTTCGGCTCCCGGCCCAGGAAGATGTTGCGGGCCACGCTCATCAGCGGGACCAGGTTCACCTCCTGGTAGATGGTCGAGATCCCGGCCCGCTGCGCCTCGTGCGGGTGGTGGAAGGCGATCGGCTCGCCCGCCAGCCGCAGTTCGCCGTCGTCGGGCCGGTAGACCCCGGTGAGCAGCTTGATCAGCGTCGACTTGCCCGCGCCGTTCTCCCCGACCAGCGCGTGGATCTCGCCCTCGCGCAGGGTGAAGGAGACGTCGTCGAGCGCCACCACGCCGGGGAAGCGTTTGCTGACGCGGACGGCCTCCAGTACGGCCCCGGCCGCCGGTGGCGGGCTCGGCGGACCGGGCGGCGCGGACTGGGCCGCGGCGGCTTCGGGTGGTGCCATGGTCGTGGCCTTCCGGGGTCGCGGGGAGCGGGAACTCTTCTACGGGCTGGGCGGGCTGACGGGCTGACGGGCTGGGCGCGCTGACGGGCAGGGCGGGCTCTACGGGTGGGGCGGGCCGGCAGGCGGCGGCTCTGTGGACGTACGGGCTACAGGCGCCCCCACCGGCTCGACAGCCCGGCGGGCCGACCCGCCGATGGTGCGGCGTACGGCGGGGAGGCACCCCGCCGTACGCCTGTCCGAGGGGTGGCGCGGGGGGAGCCGCGCCACCGATTCCTCCTGACCGAGGGTCAGAACGCCCCGCCGACCGACGCCTTGGCGTTGGACTCGTCGTAGGCGCGGTCCGAGATGATGACGTCCTCCGGGATCGCCTCGCCGCTGTAGAACTTCTGCGCGGTGGCGAAGGCCAGCGGGCCGAAGCGCGGGTTGGACTCGATCACCGCGTTGTACGTGCCGTTGACGATCGCCTGCACGGCGTTGCGGGTGCCGTCGACCGAGACGACCTTGACGTCCTTGCCCGGGTTCTTGCCCGCGCTCTTGAGCGCGGTGACCGCCCCGAGGCCCATCTCGTCGTTCTCCGCGTAGACCGCGGTGATGCCCGGCTTGGACTGGATGAGCTGCTCCATGACCTGCTGGCCCTTGTCGCGGGTGAAGTCACCGGTCTGCTGGGCGACGACCTTCAGGCCGGGCGCCTTGGCGGCGATCTCGTCCACGAAGCCCTTGGTGCGGTCGGTGGTCACGTTGTTGCCAGAGGAGCCGAGCAGGATCGCGACCTGGCCCTTGCCGCCGGTGGCCTTGATCATGGCGTCCGCCGCGCGCTTGCCCTGCTCGACGAAGTCCGAGCCGAGGAAGGTGACGTAGTCCTTGCAGGACGTGGCGTTGATCTTCCGGTCGATGGTGATCACCGGCACGTGCTTGGCGGCGGCGGCCTTCAGCGCCGGGTCCAGGCCGTCGGAGTTGAGCGGCGCGACGATCAGGAGCTGCGCGCCCTGCGCGAGCATGTCCTGGATATCGCTGATCTGCTTGGGGAGTTGGGACTGCGCGTCGGTGGTCAGCAGCTTCTTCACGCCGAGCTTGGCGGCCTCGTCCTTGATGGACTGGGTCTCGGCGATACGGAACGGGTTGTCCTCCTTCTCCGACTGGGAGAAGCCCACCACCGCGTTCTTCAGGTCGAGCTTGGGGGCGCCGTACGCCGTCAGGGTGCAGCCCGCGCCGGACGCCGTCGGGTCCGTGGTGACCTGCTGCTGCGCCGCCTGGTCCGAGCCGGAGGGGGAGGCGCCCTTGTCACTGGACTCCGACTTGGAGCAGCCGGTGGCGGCCAGCCCTGCGGTGGCCAGCAGCAGACAGGTGGCGGCCAGTGCGCGGGTTCTGTGGTTCGTCATGCTCACGACACTCCTTGGTCGCGACGGCAGCGGCCGTCGAGTCGTACGTGGGTCCGGCTCGGTGCCGGGGCGGGTGCGCTTCCGGGGCCCGGTCCGGGCTCCCCGAGGAGGCGGTATGACGTGCGGAGATGGCGGCGCTCCGGGGGTAGGAACGCCCGTTCCCTCCCTCGGCTTTACAACGTTATATACGCGCGGCGGCACCTCGACAACCCGTCGTTCCCGATGTTTCCAAAATGCTTCCCACGGCTGTGATCCGTGCTCAGGCAACAACCCCGGCAGGGCCGTACGACTTCTGTCGCTGCTCTGGACATGCCCATCCCTGCGTGCTGTCATTCCGGGTGGCACCGCCGTTTCCAACGTTGGAAGGACCGTCTCGCAGCCAGGGTTCGCGCCCCCGCAGCGCCCCACCCGAAGCCACCAGGAGCCACCCCCCATGCCCCTGAACCGTCGTCAGTTCGCACTCACCGCACTGGCCGCCGGCACCGCAGGGCTCCAACTGCGGTTCGCGGGCGGCGCCCAGGCCGCCCCCACCCCGGCCGCGGCCCGCGTCGCCCCCGCCCGTGGCGGCCTCTACGCGCCGAACGCCGCACCGCTGGCCCCCACCGCCTTCCTGCGGCTGCCGCCCGGCGCCGTCACCGCGCGCGGCTGGCTCGACGGCCAACTGCGCCTCCAACTCGCCGGTCTGTGCGGCCGGTACGCCGACATCTCGCACTTCCTCGCCATGGACAACAGCGGCTGGGTGCATCCCGACCGCGCCGGCTGGGAGGAAGTGCCGTACTGGCTGCGCGGCTATGTCGACCTCGCCGTGCTCACCCAGGACGCCACCGCGCTGGCCGCCGTACGCCGCTGGATCGACGCCATCGTGGCCACCCGGCAGTCCGACGGCTTCTTCGGCCCGACGGCCCTGCGCACCTCGCTCGGCGGCGGCCCCGACTTCTGGCCGTTCCTGCCGCTGACCTGGGCGCTGCGCAACTGGCAGGAGTACAGCGGGGACACCAGGATCATCCCGCTGCTGTCCGCCTTCTTCCGCTACATGAACGCCCAGGGCCCCGGCGCCTTCAACCAGAGCTGGGTGTCGGTGCGTTGGGGCGACGGCCTGGACAGCGTCTTCTGGCTCTACAACCGCACCGGCGAGAGCTATCTGCTCGACCTCGCCGACAAGATCCACGCGGGCGGCGCCAACTGGGTCAACAACCTCCCGTCGCTGCACAACGTCAACATCGCCCAGGGCTTCAGGGAACCGGCGCAGTACGCGCTCCGCTCGCCGTCCAACGCCCTCACCCGGGCCGCTTACCAGAACTACACCGCGGTGATGTCCTCCTACGGCCAGTTCCCCGGCGGCGGCTTCGCGGGCGACGAGAACGCCAGGCCCGGCTTCGGCGACCCCCGGCAGGGCTTCGAGACCTGCGGCATCGTGGAGTTCATGGCCAGCCACCAGTTGCTGGCCCGGATCACCGGCGACCCGCTGTGGGCCGACCGCTGCGAGGACCTGGCCTTCAACTCACTGCCCGCGGCCCTCGACCCGGCGGGCAAGGGCGTGCACTACATCACCAGCGCCAACAGCGTCGATCTGAACAACACCCCGAAGACACAAGGGCAGTTCCAGAACGGCTTCGCCATGCAGTCCTTTCAGCCGGGCGTCGACCAGTACCGCTGCTGCCCGCACAACTACGGCATGGGCTGGCCGTACTTCACCGAGGAGCTGTGGCTCGCCACCCCCGACAACGGTCTGGCCGCCGCGATGTACGCACCGAGCAGCGTCACGGCCAAGGTCGCCGACGGCACCTCGGTCACCATCACCGAGACCACCGACTACCCCTTCGCGGACACGGTCACGCTCAAGATCACCGCACCGCGCGCCCTGGCCTTCCCGCTGTACCTGCGGGTTCCCGGCTGGTGCTCCGCCCCGCGCGTCACTGTCAACGGCCGAGCGGTCAGCGCCCCTTCGGGACCCGCCTTCACCAAGATCAGCCGCACCTGGAACAGCGGGGACACCGTCACCGTCCAGCTCCCGCAGCAGACCACCGTCCGCACCTGGTCCGCCAACCACGGCGCCGTCTCCGTCGACCACGGGCCGCTCACGTACGCGCTGAACATCGGTGAGAACTACGTGCAGTACGCGGGTGACGCCGAGTTCCCCGAGTACGAGGTGCACGCCACCACGCCCTGGAACTACGGGCTCGCGCTCGACTCCGGGTCCCCGGCCTTCACCAAGTCGGGCGGCTCGCTGGCCGCCAACCCCTTCACGCACGACGGCACGCCGGTACGGATCACCGTGCCCGCCCGCCGTATCGCCGAGTGGAAGGCGGACGGACAGCAGGTCGTCAACCCGCTCCAGACCAGCCCGGCCCGCAGTACCGCGGCCGTCGAGACCGTCACGCTGATCCCGATGGGCGCCGCCCGGCTGCGGATCTCCGCCTTCCCCACCGCGACCCCCAACGGCACCCCGTGGGCACCGGCAGGCGACTACCTGAGGATCTGGAACAAGAACTCCAACAAGGTCATGGGCGTCGACCTGATGTCGACCGCGAACAGCGCCCACGTCGTGCAGTTCGACGACAACGGGACCGCCGACCACCTGTGGCAGCTTGTCGACAACGGCGACGGCTGGTACCGCATCCGCAACCTCAACTCGCAGAAGATGCTGGGCGTGGACCTGATGTCGACCGCGAACAGCGCCCAGGTGGTGCAGTTCGACGACAACGGGACCGCCGACCACCTGTGGCAGCTTGTCGACAACGGCGACGGCTGGTACCGCATCCGCAACAAGAACTCGGGAAAGGTGCTCGGCGTCGACCTGATGTCGACGGCCAACAGCGCGCCGGTCGTGCAGTACGACGACAACGGCACCGCGGACCACCTGTGGCAACTGCGCTGAGCCCCCGGCTCCCCTCACCCTCGCTCCGCTCTCCTTCCCCCCACCTCTGAGGACGGACCCCCGTGACCCCCGACGACTCCCCGACCCCGCACGCCCGCCCCGGACGCCGTGAACTCCTGCGCTGGAGCGGCGCGTTGACCGCCGCCGCGGCCACCGGCGGCTGGCTCGCCACCGCGCCCGCACAAGCCGCCACAGCGAACGCCGTCACCGCGACGGCCGTTCCGGGCGCGGCCCCGCACGCCGCCCCGGCAGCCCAGGCGGCCTCCACCTTCAGCCCGCTGCGCCCGCCCGCCGTACCGCTGGCCGTCCGCTCGCCGTACCTGTCGACCTGGCTGCCCGCCGACAATCTCGCGGGGACCTGGCCCGCCTTCTGGACCGGCCACGTCACCGCGCTGTGCGGTCTCGCCCGGATCGACGGCGCCGCGTACGTCTTCCTCGGCAACCCCGCGCTGCCCGGCGGCCCCGCGCTCACCCCCATGCAGCAGGTGTCGCTGCAACTCACCGCCACCCGCTCGATCTACCAGCTCAGCGGCGGTGGCGTGACGCTCACCGTCACCTTCTTCTCACCCGTCGACGTCGGCGATCTCCAGCGCCAGTGCGTACCGCTCAGCTACGTCACCGTGCGGGCCGCAAGCAACGACGGCCGCCCCCACACCGTGGACGTCCACCTCGACGCCTCCGGCGAGTGGGTGCACAACAACGTCGCCACGCCCATTACTTGGGACCGTACGACCACCGGCCGGATGACCGTGCTCAGCGCGGAACCCGCCACCGCCGGCGTCCTTCAGGAGAGCGGCGACCAGGCGTCCTGGGGACGGCTCGTGCTGGCCACCGCCACCGGCGGCGCGGTGACGTATCAGATCGGCCAGGACACCGTGGTGCGCGCGGCCTCGGCGGGCACCGGGCGGCTCGACGGTTCGGTGGACACCGCCAAGCCGCGCGCGATCAACGACCGATGGCCGGTGCTCGGCCTCAACCGGGACTTCGGCACCGTCGACTCCGTTACACCGTCGGCGGAGTTCACCGTCGTGCTCGGCCATGTCCGCACCCCCGCCGTCACCCACCTCGGCGCACAACTCCAGCCCTGGTGGACGCACTACTGGAGCTCCTGGACCGCCATGGTGGACTGGTTCGACGCCGACCGCGGCGCCGCGCTGACCGCCGCGACCGCCCTCGACCAGAAGATCCGCGACGACGCGGTCACCGCGGTCGGCGGCGGAAGCACCGGCGACCACTATGCCGCCGTCTGCGCCCTCGCGCTGCGCCAGGCCGTCGCGGGCACCGAACTGGTCGACCGCGACGGCGGCCCCTGGGCGTTTTTGAAGGAGATCTCCTCCAACGGCGACATGTCCACCGTCGACGTGATCTACCCCGCCTTCCCCGCCTACCTCTACCTCTCCCCGGCCTACCTGCGACTGGTGCTCGAACCGATCTTCGACTACGTCGAACACGGCGGCTGGTCACAGGACTTCGCACCGCACGACCTCGGCACCTACCCCAACGCCTTCGGCCGCGCCGACGGCAACGAGGAGAGCATGCCGGTCGAGGAGTCCGCGAACATGCTCATCATGGTCGCGGCAATCGTCCAGCGGCTGCCCACCGCTGACGGCGCGTCATACGCCGCCGCCCACTACGCGGTGCTGCGCCGCTGGGCCGAGTACCTGGTCGCCAACACCCTCGACCCCGGCTACCAGAACCAGACCGACGACTTCACCGGCTTCATCGCGCACAGCGCCAACCTCGCGCTCAAGGGAATGGTCGGCATCGGCGCGATGGGCGTCATCGCCGCCGCCACCGGCAACACCGCGGACGCCGCCCGCTACCGCTCGGTCTCCCGCGGCTACCTCAGCCAGTGGACCACCCTCGCCCAGGACTCCTCCGGCACCCACCTCAAACTGGCCTACGACCAGGACGGCACCTGGAGCCTGAAGTACAACGGCTTCCCCGACCGGCTGCTCGGCCTCGACCTGGTCCCGGTCGGCTTCGCCGAACAGGAGGCCAACTGGTACGCCTCCCACGCCGGGACCTACGGCATCGAACTCGACCCGCGCAACGACTACACCAAGGCCGACTGGGAACTGTGGACGGCGGCCTGGCTCGCCGACCGGCCCGTCGTCCGCGACCTGCTCGTCAACGGCGTCTACGCCTACGCCAACACCACCGGACAGCGCGTCCCGTTCAGCGACTGGTACACCGTGGCCAGCGCCGCCCAGCGCGGCTTCCAGGCCCGCCCGGTGGTGGGCGGCGCGCTGGCCCTGCTCCTGAAACCCGCCGCGTCCACCGTGGTGTGGTGCCGGATCCAGAACCGCAACTCCGGCAAGGTGCTCGCCGTCTCCGGCATGTCCCGCGCCGACACCGCCGAGGTCACCCAGTACGCAGACAACGGCACCGCCGACCACGTCTGGACCGTGCTCGACAACGGCGACGGCACCGTACGCATCATCAACCGCAACAGCGGCAAAGTGCTCGCCGTCCACGACCAGAGCCTCGACGACGGCGCCCACGTCCAGCAGTACCAGGACAACGGAACGCCCGACCACCTGTGGCGGATCGTCGACAACGGCGACGGCTGGAAGAAGATCGTCAACGTCCGCTCGGGCAAGGTCCTCGCGGTCGACGGCATGTCGCAGGCCGACGCCGCCCAGGTCACCCAGTGGACCGACAACGGCAGCGCCGACCACCTGTGGCGGATGATCTGAGCGCCGTCGCCCGACCGCTCAGCAGGGATCCCGCCACGCGTCCAGCGAAAGGTGCTTCACCATCGAACTGAGTCCCAACTTCTTCGCCTGAGGGCAGAACTGACCGGCCTTCAGCTTGTACTCGACGTGGAATACCGGCTTGTCCGCCGCGATGAACGGCGCCATTTGCGCACACTCGTCGTACTGCGCGCACTCCTCGTTGACCGCGAAGTCGAAGTACCGCACGAGCGTGGCCACCTGGCCGACGTCGTTCTTCAGGCCGACGGCCAGCCCACGCTCGTGCGCCAGGTCGGCGATCATCCGGTTGTACGTGATCTGCTGAGCGGCCGTCAGCGGAAAGCCGGTGGTGTTCGCGTAGCCGTCCATCAGGTCGGGCTCCACCGCGTCGAAGCCCTTCTCGCGGCACATGTCGAAGCGGGCGGCCATCAGCGGGCGCAGGACGTCCACCCGGCGGATGTCCAGCCAGCGTTCGCCGTCCCAGCCGTCGCCCTCGCCGCGCACCGACGCGGGGAATTTCCCGCTGTCGGGGCGGAAGGACTCCCACGCCCCGACGTTGATGTAGCAGATCACCTTGCGCCCGGCCGCGTGCAGCTTCCTGACCACCTCGGCGCCGTTCTCGAAGCCGTCGATGTCGTAGACCGGTACGTCCACCGAGGTGTCGACCGTGCCGCTGAGCTGCCACTGCCAGGGGGTGCGGGCGCGCGGATGCCAGTACGCGGGCGCGCCCCGCCCGGTCGCCGCGTGCGTGGGCGTACCCGGCGCGCGCGTCGGGCCGGTCGTGGCGGGGCTCGACGCGGCGCCCTTCGCGGGCCCGGACGCGGTCGCCGAGGGCCTGCTGCCCGCAGTGCCCCCGCCGTCCGTGCCCCCGCCTCCGTCCCCGTCGCCCGACGACGAGCAGGCCGCCAGCAGGAGCAGCAGGGCGGCGGTCACCGTGCGCACGGTGAGATTCAGCGCCGTACGGCGGGCAGTCATACGTTTCCTCCGATCGGGACGGGCGCGGTCCGCCACGGATTGGGCGGCAGACCGGGGACCGCGCAGCGCACGGCCGCACCGCGCAGTGCCGCCAGCCGGGCCGCCCGCCCCGCGAGACCGTCGGGCACCCCGTACACCAGATGGCAGAACCGTTCGGCCGGATGCCCGGCCGTCCAGCGCGGCACGCCCGCGCCCTGGTAGTCGTCCCAGGTCCCCTCGAAGGTCACGAGCAGGTCGCAGAGACGGGCGTAGCCGGGATCAGGGTGCACCCCTGGATTGAACACCACCGTCCGCGCCCCGCAGAGCCGGGCCGTCCTGGCCAGCCACCGGTAGTACGGGATCCGCCGCGCGTCGGACGCCACCCGGTCGAAGAACACGCCGTCGGTGGCGTACCAGGCCCGGTGCCTGCGCAGATCGCGGTAGACCGTGTGGGCCGGGCGGGCCGCGTAGTCGGTGTCGACGTAGCCGAGCACCGGCGCACCGGCCTCGCGCATCCGCCGCGCGGCGAGCGTGTACACCGGGTCCGGCCGGTCGCCGGGACCGTCCGCGGCGTTGAGCACCACCCCGTACAGGGCCGGTGCCGCGTCCTCCAGGGCCCGCCACGCGGCCGGGTCCACCGCCGGGTGGACGTACAGCGGCACGAGCAGCGAGCCCGCGGAGGGCGCGGGGGAGCCATGGCTCACGGTGAGATCCTGACCGGCTCGCCCGGCACCGCCGCCCACAGCGCGGTGAGCGCGTCCCGCAGCGTCCGCGTGGGCCGCCAGCCCAGCGCGTACGCCGCGAGCGTGATGTCCGCCTGGTGCCAGGACACCCCGGCCGAGCGCTCCGAGCCCCGCCCCGACTCCTCCAGACGGCCGGTGAAGCCGCTGACCAAGGCCAACTCCGCTGCCAGCGTGCGCACTTGGGTCGCCTCGCCCGAGCCGATGTTGATCACGGGCGGCACCGAGCCGGGCGCGGCCACCGCGAGGGCCACCGCGTCCGCCACGTCGTCGGCGGCGACGAAGTCGCGGTACGCGGCCAGACTGCCGGTGCGCACCACCCCTTCGCGCGGCGCCTCGCGGAAGGCGGCGGCCAGCCTGCCGGGCAGCCCAGAGGTCGGCGAGCCCGCGCCGACCGGGTTGAAGACCCGCAGCACCACCGCGTCGAGGCCCGAGCCGGTCACGGCGAGGGTGCCCGCGAGCTTGGCCGCCCCGTAGACGCCCTCCGGCCGGGCGGGCGCCGACTCCGCCAACGCGGTGCCGGGCTCCGCCGGTCCGTACTCGGCCGCCGAGCCCAGGTGCACCAGCCGCGCCGACGGCGTGGCGAGCGCCATCGCCTCGCACAGCGCGGCCGGCCCCCGCGCGTTGGTCGCGCACAGCGCGCTGGCGCGGCCCGCCACCACGCCCGCGCAGTCGACCACCGCGTCGGGGGCCAGCGCGGCGAGCCGCCGGGCCAGGACGTCGACCGGCACGGTCGCCAGGTCGGCCGCCAGATCGAGTCCGGCGCCGCCCTTCGGACCGCCCCGCGCGCCGCCCTTGGCGCCGTCCCCCGCGCCCCGCCCGCCGCGCAGGATCCGCGCACCGGGCGTCCGCTGGAGCCGCGCGGTCACCCGGGAGCCCAGGAAACCGCCACAGCCCAGTACGAGAATCCGCGTCCGCGTCATGAGCCCTCACGCCCCCTTGAGCAACAGGCCGCGACGGCTGCTGAATTCGGCGTTCGCCCGGTCGTAGTCGTCGGGGCGGCCGATGTCGAGCCAGTAGCCGTCGAAGTCGAAGGCCCGCGGTTGCGCACCCGCGGCCAGCAGATCGAGCACCACCTCGTCGAAGCCCAGCGGCAGACCGGGGGTGTAGCGCAGGAGCGTGCTCCGGGAGACCCCGTACACCCCCATCGACACCCGGTAGTCCATGCTCGGCTTCTCGGTGAAGGCGACCACCCGCCCGTCGTCGGTGCTGAGCACCCCGAAGTCGATGTTCACGGTACGGGCGTAGGTGGCGATGGTGAGCGGCGCGCCGGTGCCCCGGTGCTGGTCGAGCACGGCGGAGAAGTCGAGGTCGGTGAGCACGTCGCCGTTCATCACCAGGAAGTGCTCGGGGAGTTGGTCGATCATCGTGAGCAGCGGGCCCATCGTGCCCAGCGGACTGTCCTCGGTCACGTAGTCGACCTCCATGCCCCACTGGGAGCCGTCGCCGACGTACGCGCGGATGATGTTGCCGAGGTGGCCGATGGCGATGGTGCAGCGGCGGAAGCCGAAGCCCGCGAGCTGGCGCATCACGATCTCCAGGATCGCGTGGCTGTCGCCGATCGGCACCAGTGGCTTGGGCAGTGCGGTGGTGTACGGCCGAAGCCTCACGCCTTTGCCCCCGGCGAGAATGACTGCGTGCATGGTGGTCCCCCCTGCGATTGGATGTCAGCGGTTCTCTGCTGCGACGAAAGTGGTCAACAGGTGCCCGGCGCGGCGCTGGTGAGGCGGCGTCAGACGTTGTACGCGGTGGTCTTGTAACGGGCCAGGTGGGCCGGGTCGCGGAAGAAGTCGATGGTGTGCGCCAGCCCGTCCTCCAGGCTGTGGGCCGGTCGCCAGCCGGTGGCCTCGCGCAGCCGGGTCGCGTCGCAGACCAGCCGCATGACCTCGGAACCGGCGGGCCGCAGCCGCTGCGCGTCCTCGCGGACCAGCAGCTCGGTGTCCATCAGTTTGCCGATCAGCCGCACCAGGTCGCCGACCGAGATCTCGCCGCCCGTACCGGCGTTGAAGGTCCGGCCGACCACCTTCTCGGCGGGCGCGGTGCCGACCGCGACGAAGGCCGCGGCGGTGTCCTTGGCGTAGCTGAAGTCCCTGGTCGGCCGCAGGTCCCCGAGCGTCACCTCCCGCTCGCCCGCCGCGACCTGGCCGATCACCGTCGGGATCACCGCGCGCATCGACTGCCGCGGCCCGAAGGTGTTGAACGGCCGCAGCGTCACCACCGGCGTCTCGAAGCTGGCGTGGTAGCTGTCCGCCAGCCGGTCCCCGCCCGCCTTCGACGCGGCGTACGGCGACTGCGTGACGATCGGGTGGTCCTCGGTGATCGGCACGGTCCGCGCGGTGCCGTACGTCTCGCTGGTGGAGGTGTGCACCAGCCGCGGGACGCCGAACTCCCGCACGGCTTCGAGGACGTTGAGGGTGCCGGACACATTGGTGTCCACATAGCTGCGCGGCGCGCGGTACGAGTACGGGATCGCGATCAGCGCGGCCAGGTGGTAGACGGTGTCGCTGTCGGCGACCAGATCCCGTACGGAACCGGAGTCGCGGACGTCGCCGAGGACCACCTCGACCCGGTCCAGTACGTCGGGCGCGAGAACTTCGAGCCAGCCGTGGGACGAGAACGAGTTGTACTGCACCATCGCGCGGACGCGGCGCCCGGAGGCGACCAGCGCCTCCACCAGGTGCGAGCCGATGAAGCCTTCCGCGCCGGTGACGGCGACGGGTGTCTCGGTGGACACGGATGAATCTCCTTCTGCGGAGGGTCGGTTGCAGTGGTGAGGTCGGAGGTCGGTGGTGTGAGGCGCGGGTGTGCGCGCCGCGGACGCGGGGTCAGCGGTGGGTGGTCACGCGGCCGGTCATCGTGAAGGCCGCCGTGAGCAGGACTGCGGCGGCTCCCGCGCAGACCGGGCCGAGTACGGTCCCGGCCGTCGCGGTGTGCGCCGCCAGCAGTACGACCGCCGTCAGGACGGCGGCGGCGAGCACGTAACTCCCCGTCCACGCCCGGCCGCAGGACTGGAGGAGCAGCGACAGCCACAGCGTGCCGCCGAGGGCCAGCAGCACCGACAGGTGCGCCGGGTTCCAGGCGGCGGCGCCGGGCACGACCGCCGCCTCGACGGCCGCGAGCGCGGCAAGCGCCACGGCGTAGAGCACGAGACAGCCCGCCAGCACGCGCCACGACCTGGCGAGCAGCCGCTCGTGCACGGTCGTCCCGCGCAGTGCGGTCAGACACCGGCTGCGGAAGCGGAAGAGCAGCCATTCGGCGACGCCCATGCTCACCGTGAGCGCGGCCACGAACTCCCCGGTGAGAGCCGCCGCGACCACCAGCGCGCCGCCCGCGAGCCCCGCCATCCCGTGCGGCAGCGACAGATACGGCGACGGGCCCTTGGTGTCGGTGACGCCGTCGTCGGCCCGCCACAGCAGCCGGGCCGCCTCCGGCAGGGTCCGGAGCGAGGAGACGAGCCCGGTGCGGGTGCCCGTACCGGGTCCGGCTGCCCCGCGGCCGAACCGGCCGAGTGTGGTGCGGGCTTCCTTACCGGTCTTTGCGGGCCTGCGGCCGAACCAGCGTGCGCGAGCGCGCAGTTGGGCGCCGCGATGGGCACGCACGCGCTCGCGCCAGGGCGCGCGCGGCGGCTTGGCGGGCCCGCGCTCGGGCGGCTCGCCGGTCAGAGCGGTGCGGAGCGCGGTGGCGAGGGCCGCCCCGCCGGCCGCCGCCGCGGTGGCGACCAGGACGGCGGCGACCGCGGGCGACGGCAGGCCGCCGGCGCCGCAGGCGACCGCGACGGCGAGCGGCGTCAGGACGTAGAGGAGGGAGCGCTCGCGGCCGAGCACGAGCAGGACGGTCGCGGACGCGACGTACACCGACTGGCCGGCCGCGAAGGCGAGGGCGGAGAGGTGGCCGGGGCCCGCGACGGCCGCGGCGGCGGCGCCGGCCAGGCAGGCCCCGACCGCCGCGCCGGTGACCAGGCAGCGCGCGGCGGCCCGCGGGCGCTGGGCGAGCAGGTGCAGGTGCGCGCGGTGCGCGAGCGCCTGGTTCCAGCCCCACCCGCACAGCGCCGCCGCGCCCCACGCGGCGACCGCGCGGGACACCCCGAACGGCCCGTCGTCGCCGCCCGCCCAGCGCCCGCCGAGCACGTAGGCGACGCCGGGCAGGGCGAAGGTCAGGCCGCGCAGTACGCAGCGCCACACGTCGACCTGCCACGGGTCGTCGGCGGGCTCGGGCTCGGGGAAGCGCCGCGGCACCGTCTCGAACAGCTCCCGCGCGAGCGAGAACAGGTCCGGGTGCCCGTAGCGGCCGGTGATCTGCTCGTCGGTCAGCCCCTCGGACTCCAGCACCGCCGCGATCTCGTCGGGGTGCACGGCCGCCGAGCACGCCGCCGACAGCCGCTCCGCCAGCTCCGCGACCGGGTCGCCGACCGCCCAGGACGGCACCCGGCGTGGGCGCGGCAGCTCGGGCAGCGCGGCCATGCCGCCGCCCGCGACCCTGCTGAGCAGGGACATCGGCCCGCTCACCGGCCGTCCCCGACAGCCCGCACACCGAAAACTGTCGCGGCATCAGCCGTTTCGGCGAATCCTGTTGACGGCCCATCGGCTTCGGCGTCGGCCGAACCCCCGCGCCAGACACGGGACATCCAGGTGACGCCGCCGTAGATCTGCGCGCCGCGGTCCTCCACCCGGCTCAGTCCCGTGTAGATCCCCCGGAAGGCGTCGATCGTCTGACGGAGCGTGAACTGGTCGATGACCCGCAGCCGCGCCTCCCAGCCCATCGAGGCGCGCCGCGCCGGATCGCGCAGCAGCTCGACCGCGGCCCGCGCCATCGCCTTCGGATCGCGCGGCGGCACGACGAGACCGGTGTCGCCCACGGCCTCCCGTACCCCGCCGACATCGGTCGACACGGTGCACCGCCCGCAGGACATCGCCTCGATGAGGGTGAAGGGGAAGCCCTCGCTGATGCTGGAGAGCATCACGACCTGCCCGGCCGCGTACGCGGTGCGGATGTCGTCCACCCGGCCCTCGAAGGTGACCGCGTCGGCCGCGCCGACCGTCGCCGCCAGCGCCTCGCACCGCTCGCGGTACGCCTCGCCGCCGCGCGGAGTGCCGCCGAAGATCCGCAGCCGCGCCGCGGGTATCTCGGCCCTGACCAGCGCGAAGGCGCGGATCAGCGTCTCCAGGTCCTTGATCGGGTCGATCCGCCCCGCCCAGGTGAGCGTCGGCACCTCCGGCTCGGGGCCGGCCATCGGGAACGCCCCGGGATCGACTCCGTTGTACACGGTACGAATCCGGTCCGGCGCCGCGCCGCCGTGCTCCTCCCAGCGCCGGTTGTAGCGGTTGCCCGGAGTGATCAGCGCGCTGTTGCGGTACGTCTCGCGCGACAGCAGCCGGAAGAAGGTGAGCAGCAGCGCCTTGACCGGCCAGCGGTACGGGCCCGTGCGGTAGCCGAGATAGCGTTCGCGCTGGTAGACGCCGTGCTCGGTGAGCAGCAGGGGAGTGTCGTACCGCTCGTGCGCCACCAGTCCCGGCAGCGTGGCCAGCCCGCCGCTGACGGCGTGCGCGACCTGACCCGGCGGCGGCACGACGGCCAGCGGGCGCAGCGCGTGCTCCAGCAGATCGACGGCGCTGAGCGCGTCGGCCTGGGTCGGCACCGCGGCCGACACGGTCGTACCGGGGCGGCGCCACAACCGGACCAGCGTCCGCACGGCCTCCTCCGAGCGCAGCCCGGCCGACAGCGCGCCCATGCCCGCCCACCCGGCGAGCGCGTACAGCGCGGGTCCGAAGTCCTCGTCGGGCGACGCGGACCGGCCACCGCGGGCCGGCGGCTCGTCCGCGCCGTCCTCGTGCAGCAGCGCCCGCAGAAAGCGTTCCCACACCGCGAGGAGGGCGCGGCGGTCCCGGCCGCGCGGCGCCCTGCCCTCCGGCGCCTGCCCCCACAGCGGGACCACGTCGAGCCCGGTGACCTGCGCCGGGAGCGGCCAGACCGGGGTCTCGCGGCCGGTGCCCGTCACCGCGATCACCGAGAATTCGATGTCCGGCATCCCCTGGACCAACTGGTCGCACCACACGCTGACCCCGCCGGGGCTGTGCGGATACGTGCCCTCGGTCAGCAGCGTCACCCGCGCGGTGCGCGAGGGCGGTGCGCCGAAGATTCTGTGCGTGGAAATGGTGTCCCCCCTGGACGTTCTCGTGTCACGGGGCGCCGGTGACCGTGCGGCGCCCCGGTACCGCGGGTGGGGCCAAGTGCGCTCCGCCCGCGCGTGGTTCACTTTCCGGTGCTACTTCCTGGTGTGGTCGCCCGGTCCCACGGGCACGGCCTTGGCGACGCCCTTGGGCACCGGCAGATGGCCGACGGAAGCCTTGATCGTGATCGGCCCGAGCGAGACGTTCAGGTTGATCAGCGCGGGCACCGCGCCGGACGGCAGCGTCAGCGACACATTGCTCTGGAGCACGCCGGGCGTGGTCCAGCCGGACACCTTGCCCGCGTAGGAGCTGCCGAAGGCGGTCGTGCCGAGCAGTTGGGACTGGCGCGTACCGGCGGGCATCGTCGCGGTGATCTGCGTACCGCTCGGCGCGTTGACCGTCACCGCGTCACCGATCCGGTAGGCGGTCACCTGGCCGCCCTTCCACGCCGTGTCCCACGCCGCCCTGCGCTGCAACTCGGTGGCGATGTCCGAGGTCCGCAGGTTGACGGTCGGGGTGCCGGCGGCGAACAGCGACGCGTAGTCGCTGAGGATGCGCTCCAGCACCGGGTAGGCGATGCGGCCCTCCGCGAGGTTGGACTGGTGCATGAAGTGCGGGCGCGGGTTGTTGCCCAGCACGTGCCCGAGGTCGATCTTGGCCTCGAGCGGCACGATGTACGACGCGTAGCCGGTGTCGGTGTCCAACGGCGCGGTCAGACAGGTGGAGTTGCCAGAGGTCGCGCAGGCTCCGCTGCCGCCCTGGGCGGAAGGGGTGTAGATCCAGTTGTACTCGTCGGTCTCCTCCTGCGCCGTACCGGCGTTGTAGAAGACGTTCATCGGGAAGCGCGGCACGGTGAGCGCGGGACCGACCTGACGCTGGCCCGGGTCACGGGAGTTGTCGCCGGCCAGGTACTTCACGCCGAGCTGGGTCAGCGCGGGCGCGAGGTTCGGATTGTCGACCGGCTGCTGCGGCAGCACCTTGAGCCCGGAGTGCTCACCGGTCACCAGCTCCTGGTTGTTCAGCGACAGCCCGTGCGAGGCGGCCCAGTTGCGGTTGTCCTGCACCGAGGCCGTGATGTCGGCCTTGCTGACCCATTGGACATTCCCGGAGGCGTCCGTCCGGCAGACCCATGGCACCACGCTCACGTCCTGGACACAGCCGAGGAAGGGGTGCAGATACGTGTGGTTGACCCAGCGGTAGGCGCTCTTGTCGGCCAGGAGCTGGGTGGCCAGCGGGTCGACAGTGGTGTCGTGGTCGGCCTTCCAGTCCTCGCTGCCGCCGCCGTTGAAGACGAAGTCGAGGGTGAGGCCGTGCGTCTGCGACCACTGCTTGGCGTACTGCGCGTCCGCCGCGGTCATCCGGATCGGGTCGGTGTCCTCACCGGTGCCGATCGGGCAGTCCACGTCGCCCGGCGTGCAGTTGAGGGTGGTGTTCCACCGGTCGTCGGCCAGGAAGATGTCATCGACCTGCACCTCGAAGTAGTTGCGGTCGGTGCCGAGGTGGATGCCCTGGGTCATCCACTCCACGATTCCGCGCGCCAGCAGCCGGAACTGCTGCTGGTACTGGTTGTAGACGAACGGCAGCACCAACTCGCTGCGCCCGTCGTGGTTGTACTGCCCGACCAGCACACCGCGCGCCGAACTGTCCGGGATCGGCGCGTCGACCAGCGTGGTGAAGGTCGCCCCGGCGGCCTGGGTCGCCAGCGGCGTCGCGAGGAAGCCGTAACTCTCCGCCACGTTCGGGTCGTTGTCCTCGAAGGGCACCGCGCCCTTGAGGTAACCGAAGTCACCCGCGGTCCCCTGCGCCGTCACCTGGCCCTGAATGCCGTCGAGTTGGCCGATGTACCCCGGATCCTGCGCGTAGTTCAGCCCGACGCCGGGCTGCGCGTAGGTGTACGCGTCCACCTGGCGGATGCCGAAGTCCGTCTCGTACGCCGCCAGGGCGGCCATCTCGGCGGAACCCGCTCCGAACGGGTTGTCGTTGGGCAGCACCACCGACTGGAACTTGGCGCGTGCCCGGCCGCTCACGGTGTCGCTGAGGTAGGCGGCGTTGATGGTCGGCCGGCCCGCCTGGTTGAGATCGATCCTGGTGTACGGGGTACCCGCCCCGTCGAGTTCCGCGGTGATGGCCTGTGTCGCCGGTCCGCCGTCGTCGACGACCAGCACCCTCAGGTCGATACGGGGCGGTGTCGCGGCCTGCACCCCGCTCGGTGCCACCCCCAGGGCCACGAGAACCGCCGCTGAACTCAGAGCGGCAGCACGCAATGCTCTGCCCATAGTTTTCCTCCCCCGGAAGACGGCATGAATCGGCTCAGCGTCTTCCTACTGGCAGCGGCCGAATCCCGGCCGCAATTACGGGGACCATCGTGGGGCACGGTGCGGAGGACTTGTGACCATTCTGCGGAGGTGGCCGGAACGCAGGGGACACCGAACGGCGTGACGCACCTGCCCGACCCTTCCCACCTGGGAATTTACTGAATGACATGAGCACGGCGCGAAAGGATTATCGACCTGAATGATGAATCATCGCTCGGATTTACGATTTTCTCGACCCCGGTGGGGATCGATCGTCCGCGTGGTGGAAAATGACCGGAAAATGATCGAATCGAATTCCCGGAGAGCGAGGGGAATACGCGGGGCGTATAAGACGCATAGCGGGGGCGTGCCGGGGCGAGACCGTGCGGAAAGCGGTTACGAGGCCAATGCGGCGCGAGTACAGGGGCCATAGACACCCGTGGGGTCACAGGTGATTCCGCGGTCCCGCTGAATCTGCGTCACACCGCGCACGGTGGCGTCGTCGTACACCCCGGTGGGCGACACATAGGTGAACCCCTGCGCGAACAGCAGCTGCTGAAGACCGGTCACATCCGATCCGCTGTCACCCGTGTGGAGTGTGCGGGGAGTTGTGGCCGTGGCGCTCGGCGAGGGGGAGCCGCTGGGGGCGGTGGTGGGCGGCGCGCCGGTCGCGCTCGACCCCGGCGCGGGGGAGCCGTTCCCCTGCCCTGTCCCGGTTTCCGTGCCGCTCCGGGGCGTCGCTGACGGCCCGGCCGGTGGCGTGGCCCGACGGGTCGGATCGCCGTCGGCCGCCGGTGACCGGCCGGTGTGGCCGTCGGTCGAGGGCAGCGGTCCGGCCGCGTGGCCGGATATGCCGCCGCTGGTCAGCGGCCGGGTGCTGGAGGGCAGGGGAGCCGGCCGGTCCGGCGCCGTCGCGCCGGGCGACTGCGGCCACACATGCCAGGCGATCACCGCCGCCACCGCGACCGCGGCGATGGACACCGCGCCGAGCAACAGCGGGCGCCCGCGCAGCCGTTCACGTCGGGTTTGCCCGCCACCGGGTCCTCCGGCCGCCGCGCGGCCGGTGTCCTCGGCCCCCGGTACGGGGAACACCACGTCGATCACATCCGGCGGCTCTTGGCCGCCACCTCGGGACTCGGGTGCCGCGACCGCCGTCGCCGCGCCGTCCGGCCGGTACCGGCGCTCCCCGTCCGCTGTCCGCCGCCCAGCCCTGTCGTCTTCCATGTCCATCACCGGTTTCACTCACGCCACTGCCGGATCATCCCCACCCGCGAAAACTCCCGCACCCAGGGTGCGGTAACAAGGTGGCCCCGCCAAGGGCCCTTGACATCCGCGGACAAGGGTGAGCCATCGGGGAGCCGACGGGCCGAACCGGTCCCTCGGCGTCCCCTCTTTCGTATCAACAGGCGCAGCGGCACCGTGCGTGATCCACGGTTGTCGCCCGCGGTCGGGCCCGACGCGGCAGAATTATCGTTTCTGCTGCGCGTCCGGCCCGGCGACCGGCGGTGCGGCGGCAGTGCTCAGTACATCGACGGCGGCGGCGGGGGCGGCGCGGGACTCGGCTCAGGCGTCGGCGGCACCGGGTCGGGCGCCGGGCCGGGAGGCACCGGCTCGGGTCCCGGAGGTGTCGGCGTCGGATCCGGCACCGGGACCGGACCCGGACCGGGGGTGGGACCGGGCACCGGCGACGGGAACGGATCGGGCCCCGGCGTCGGGAAGGGCTCGGGCACGGGGTTGGTCATCGCTGCCTCCGAAGGTCCTGGCGAGGGCCTCTTCGTGATCCTCGCCGACTGGACACGACACGTACCCGGTCATCGCGCGCCTATGCCGCACGTCCCCGCGCGCGCTCCCGTGGGAGTGAACCGCGTCGGCGCCCGCAACTGCGCGCCCACGGCGCGTTGTCTGCCCGGGGGGCTGATCCACGGCGGAAGAAGCCGGTGAGGGCAGAGGACTGGGAAGGCCTTCGGGAACCTGGTGTGGTGCACGTCCTGATCACCGCGCGCGACGAGGCCGGCGCGTATCGCGTCTTCGATGCCCTGGTCGACCGCTTTCCCGCGGTCGGTCCACCTGCCCCGGGCTGTTCCCGCCCGGCCTCGTCGTCCTGGCCGCCCTCGCCCCCACCGCCTGACGGCTCCCGTCTCCGGGGCGCGGGCTGCTGCGCGGCCGGCCCCCGCCGGGCTGGGGGTCCGGGGACGACCGGACTGCCCCTCCGGGGCGGGGGTGACGTGCGGGAGCGTTGTGGGTGAGCCCCCCAAGGCCGGTCCTGCGGGGACGGCGGCCGAATGGCCCATCGGGTGTTTGGGGGTGCGCGCCCGGCCGACGGGATGGGGCGTCACCCGGATGGGTCGCAGGCCGGGGACGGGGCGGGCGGGGCAAGGGGGCGCGGCGGTACGGAGGTTGGGAGGACCCGGGCGGCCGGAGGCGGCGGCAGGGAAGGCGGACCGCGACGGAGCCGGGTTGGGTGGGGAGAGTGCCGGTCCCCCATGAGCGGTCGCCAGACCGCCCCGGTGCGTGGAGAGACCGCATGCGTTCTGGACGTGCCCCCGGACGGACAACGGCCGCCCTCGTCGCGGGAACGGCGCTCGCGCTGGCCCTGGCCGCACCCGCCGCGCGGGCCGACTCCGACCTCACGTCCTTCGGCTTCGGCGTCTCGCCGACCACCGTCGTGCCCGGCGGGAAGGTCACCCTCACGGCCACCGACTGCGCTGGCCAGGCGACCGCCTCGGCCCCGGCGGTCTTCGGCGACGTGACCCTCGGCAAGGGTGACGGGCCCGGGCAGGTCGCCACCGCCACGGTGGACGGCGAGGCCAAGCCCGGCGCGCGGTACGACGTGACCTTCACCTGCGGAAGCCGGCGTGGCACGGCCGTGCTGACCGTCGCGGCCGGTACGACGTCCACCGGTACGACGTCCACCGGTACGACGTCCACCGGTACGAAGCCCACCGGCGCGGTGCGGACCGGCCTCGGCGGCGACGTGTCCGGCCCGAACGCGCGGGAGATCCTGGCGGGCGGCGTCCTGGTCGCCGCCGCGGGCGTGCTCGTCGTCCGCCGCAGACGCGCCGCCCGCAGCTGACGGCGTACCGCCGCACGCGAGGCTCCCTCGTCGCGGTCGTCCACGCGCACCTGACGCGCGTCCCCACGCCCCGACTGGGTCCCGCGCGAGCGGCCCGCACGAGCCGCCCAGGAGGCGGAAGCGCCGCCCCGTGGCGGAATGTGGGACGCTGGATAATGTCCCTCATGGCGATAAATCATGCCAAAGCTATCCTGGTGGTCCGTGTGGCCCGCCTCGCGGATGTGGTCAGATGACCGCCGCCCGACCCCGGAGCAGGTGCATGACGGCACGCAAGCGGCCCCCAGGTGGCGGCTACGACCCCCGCGTGGGGCCTTTCCCGACGGGTCTGCCGACGGCCCCGGAGATCGGCCCCGGGGAGCGGCTTGCCATGAACGGCATGGGCACCTTCGACTGGGACCTCGACCTCGGCACCTTCGACCTCGACCAGGCGGGACTCGACGTCTTCGACCTGCGCCCGGAGGAATTCGACGGACGGATCGACTCGCTGGTGCTGCGGGTGACCCCGGAGGAGAGCGCCCGCCTCGACATCGCGCTGCGCAGGGCGCTGCAAGCGGGCCGCCGCAGCTACGGCGGATACTTCCAGGTCACCCGCAGGGACGGCGCCAAGCAGTGGACGCACACCCAGGGCGCCATCCTGCGCGACGACCTCGGCAACGCGTACCGCGTCCTGGGCATCGTCAGGGACGCGACCGCCGAGCTGACCCAGACCCCCGCGCCCAGCACCCCGCCGCCGCGGCACGAGCGCCGCAGCCTGCCCTCGATCGTCCGCCGTACGATCGAGGCGCTGTCCACGGCCGTCACGGTCGACGACGTCATCGCGGTGCTCACCGGCGCGGGCGGCCTGGAGCGCTTCGGCGCCGACGGATTGACACTCGGCCTGATAGAGAGCGGCAATCTCAAGGTGGTCGCCTTCAGCGGCCGGGAGATGTCCTTCTACGAGGGGCTGCGGCTGCGGCGGCTCGACGACTCGCTGCCGCTCACCCAGGCCGTCATCACGCAGCAGCCGCGATTCGCCACGAACTTCCCGGCGCTGGCCGAGAGGTTTCCGCTGCTGCGCGCCCAGATGAAGCCCGGCGCGGGCGTCGACTCCGACAGCAACTTCGCGGCGGCCTTCCTGCCGCTGGTCGCCCAGGCCCGCTCCATCGGCGGCCTCGCGCTCTTCTACCACGACCGCACCGAATTCCGGCCGGAGGACCGCGAGCTGTACATGACGCTCGCGGGCATCCTGGCCCAGTCCCTCCAGCGCGCGATCCTCTTCGACCAGGAGCGGGAGTTCGCCACCGGCCTCCAGGCCGCGATGCTGCCCCGCCACATCCCGCGCGTCGACGGCGCCGAGATCGCCGTCCGCTATCACGCGGCGCGCAGCGGGCGGGAGGTTGGCGGCGACTGGTACGACGTGGTCGCGCTCCCGCAGAACCGGGTCGGCCTGGTCGTCGGCGACGTGCAGGGCCACGACACGCACGCCGCCGCCGTGATGGGCCAGCTCAGGATCGCCCTGCGCGCGTACGCGGCCGAGGGCCACCCGCCGTCCACCGTGCTCGCCCGCGCCTCCCGCTTCCTGGCGGAACTGGACACCGAGCGCTTCGCCACCTGCGCCTACGCGCAGATCGACCTCGCCACCGGCTCCATCTCCGCCGCCCGCGCGGGCCACCTCGGGCCGCTGATCCGGCACACCGACGGGCGTACGGGCTGGCCGAACGTGCGCGGCGGCCTGCCGCTGGGCCTGGCCACCACCCTGGAACTGCACGAGTTCCCCGAGACCCGGATCGACCTGGTGCCCGGCGAGACGCTGGTGTTCTGCACCGACGGCCTGGTCGAGGAGCGCGGTCTGGACATCACCATCGGTATGGATGCGCTGGCCGAGGCGGTGCACTTCGGCCCGCAGCCCGCAGAGGCGCTCGCCGACCACCTCGCGGAGAGCCTCTGGGAGCGCTGGGGCTCAGGCGACGACGTCGCGCTGCTGATCCTGCGCCGCGCCCCCGACACCGGCACCCCGCGTGCCCCGCGGATGCACAGCTACGTCCATCAGGCCGACCCCGAGGGCCTGGCCGACGCCCGGTCCGCCCTGCGGCAGGCGCTCACCGACTGGGGCCTGGCCGACCTCGCCGACGACGTGGAACTCGCCGCGGGCGAGCTGCTGGTCAATGTGCTGCTGCACACCGAGGGCGGCGCCGTCCTCACCCTTGAGGTGCTGCCGGAACCGGTACGCCGGGTGCGGCTGTCGGTCCAGGACCGATCGAGCGTCTGGCCGCGCCGCAGATCGCCGGGCGAGGCGGCCACCTCGGGCCGCGGCCTGCTGATGATCGACGCGCTCGCCGCCTGCTGGGGCGTGGAGCCGCGCGGCGACGGCAAGGCCGTCTGGTGCGAATTCGACCCGGACGAGACCGGTACGGACGGCTGAGCCCCCACTCCCGGGACCCGGCCGCCCGTACCGCGGCCGTGCTCAGCTCACGTTCAGCGCCGTGTCATCGATGACGAACGAGGTCTGGAGCTTGGAGCCCTCGGTCCCGGTGAACTTGACGGTGACCGTCTGCCCCGCGTACGCGCCCAGGTTGAAGGTGCGCTGCTGGAAGCCGGAGGCCGCGTTGACGTTGGAGTACGTGGCCAGGGTGCTCAGTACGGTGCCGGAGGAGTTCAGGACCTGCGTCTTGAGCGTGTCGTAGGCGGTGGTGCCGGTCTCCGCGGTGTCGATGTGCAGCCAGAAGCTCAGACTCGCGGCGCAGCCCGCCGGGATGGTCACCGACTGCGCGACGGTGTCCGTGGTGGCGGTCCCGTATCCGTCGAGCCACGCCTTGTACGAGCCGCTGTGCGCCGCCTGCGACGCGTTGTTGTTGATGACGCCGCTGGTCGCCGTCCACGACGAAGTGCCGGACTCGAAGCCGGGGTTGGCCAGGAGCTGGCGCGCGGTGCAGGTGCCGCCGGTCGGCGGGGTGGTCGGGGGAGTGGTGGGCGGCGTCGTGCTGCCCGATCCCGAACCCGCCAGCCAGGCCGTCGCGTTGAGCGCGAGCGCGGCGTCGGTGCCCGCCGGGTCGTCCCAGCCGTTGTAGAGGGTGTTGCCCGACTGGCCGGTGCCGTCGTCGGCGGGTGAGCTGTCACCCCAGATCGCCACCCGGCCGCTGCCGAAGGTGCTGGTGACGAAGAACGCGCCGGTGTTGCCGGACGAACCCGTCTTGTACAGCAGCCCCTTGACGTTCGGGTTGTCGGCGGGCTTGAGGGTGAAGGTGGTGCCGTCGCGCAGGATGCTGCCCGTCACATTGCCGAACGGGCCGTGCAGCACCGGGTTGGACGCGTCACTGATCGCCCGCGGATTGTCGGTGCTGATGTCCAGCAGGTCGACGGAGAAGCCGAACGGGTCGGTGTTGTCGACCCCGTTGCTGGTCAGCAGGTCGTTGATGACGCAGGGCGAGTCGCAGCCGTCGTTGTTGCGGTCGCTGTTGTTGTGGTCGGAGATCAGGAAGAGCCCGCCGCCGTTCTGCACGAATTTCATCACGGCGGTCTTCTCGGCCGCGCTCAGCTTCACGTTCGGCTCGGGCAGCACGAAGGTGTCGAAGTTGCTGAGGTCCTGGGCGTTGGAGCTGTTGCCGTAGGTGATCGTGCGGCCGGACGGCAGGGTGTTGAGGGTGTACCCGCCCGCCTTCTGGAGCGCGACGCCCCAGGCGGAGAAGGCGCCGGTCCAGTCCGTCTCCTTGGTGGGGTTGGCGTTCTGGCCGAGCGGGTCGGGCTGGCTCGTGCTGATGATCCAGTCGGCGTTCCCGGCCGTCTCGGCCTTGGTGTTGTCGAAGAGCACGCGGTGCGTCGTCGCCGCGGCCGGCGCGACCGGGGCGCCGGGGGCGGCCTGAGCGGAGCCGCCGCTGAGGCCGGCCGCGCCGAGCGCGATCGCGCCCAGTGCGGCTGCCGCGCCGATCAGGACGCGGCTGCGGGGCACACGGGATCCAAGCATCCGTCAACCTCCAGGTGGGGGGCGGTCAGTGGGGGGCGGGAGACGATTCTGCGCGCGTAGAACCTGTGACTGATGTGCCGTGCGTTACGAGCGGGTGAATGCTGCCGGTCAGCTCTCGCCGCGCGCGGCCGGTGGGTGGGGGCCGGAAACTACGCGCGTCACTCTAGGCTCATGACGCGACCCTGACAACATTGCCGCCCTGTGTGCGGGGCTCGCGGATCCTGGTCCCCGAACCCCCTGACCCCTGAACCCCCGGTGCGGCACCCGCCGGCCCCGGACATACGTCCGCCTCCCCGTGTGAGCCGTCATCACATACGGGGAGGCGGACGCGCTTACCGCGGCGGGCGCGGCGTCGCGGTTACTGCGACACGCGCACGTAGTCGATCAGCATGCGCTGCGGGAAGACCGTGGTGGCGTCGGGAGCTCCGGGCCAGTCACCGCCCACCGCGTTGTTGAGGATGATGTAGAACGGGTGGTCGTACACCCACGGACCCCTGGTCGCCTCCACCGTCGCCTTGTCGGCGGTGAAGAAGGCGTGGCCGTCCACCGAGAACGTCATGTGGTGGGAGTCCCAGTCCACGGCGTAGGTGTGGAAGTCCGAGGCGAAGTCGCTGCCCGCGAGGGTGTACGGGGACCCGTAACCGTTTCCGCCGTTGTAGGCGGGGGCGTGCAGCGTGGAGTAGACGGAGTCGGCGACCTTGCCGACGTGCTCCATGATGTCGATCTCACCGGAGTTGGGCCACGGCGTGCCCGTCTTGAAGTTGGACCCCAGCATCCAGAACGCGGGCCACAGACCCTGCGTGCCGCTCACCTTGATCCGCGCCTCGACGTGGCCGTAGGTGAAGTTGAAGTGGTCCGAGGTGTTGATCCGGCCCGAGGTGTACTGGTGGCCCTGGACGTTCTCCTTCCGGGCCTCGATGACGAGGTTGCCGTTGCCGTCCATCGAGGTGTTGTCGCCGTTGGTGTAGTACTCCAGCTCGCCGTTCTGGCCGCCGCCGATGTCCTGGGTCCACTTGCCGGTGTCCGGCTTGGTGCCCGCGGCGCCGTTGAACTCGTCGCTCCACACCAGGTGCGTGGGGTTGCCCGGGTCGGGCGGCAGGGCGGGCGGCGCGGTGGGGTTGCCGCCGGTGCCGTAGACGTCGAAGGTCCACAGCGAGTACCCGTAGCCGTTGCTGCGCGCGGTGCCGTACATCCGCACGTAGCGGCCGGTGCCGTCCACGTTCAGGGTCTCCTTGAAGCCCTTGCCGGTGGTGGTGGAGTAGATGCTCGTCCAGTTGGTGTTGTCCGGCGAGACCTGGATCTGGTAGGCGGTCGCGTAGGCCGGGTCCCACTGGAGGACGACCTGCGTGATGTGCGCGGTCGCGCCCAGGTCGACGCTGATCCAGCCTGGGTCGACCCAGCCGTTGGTGTCGCTGGTCGCCCACCGGGTGGCCGGGTCCTCGTCGAACGCCTTGGCCGGCGTGCAGCCGACGCAGCTATTGGCGTTCTGGTAGGTCGAGGCGGAGGCCGGCTTGTTGTACGACAGCAGGACCGCGCCGCCCGGCGGCGTGGTGGGAGGGGTGGTCGGGGGAGTGGTGGGCGGGGTCGTGCTGCCGCCGCCACCGGTGAAGATCTGGAACTCCCAGAGCGAGACGCCGTACTGGGTGGCGCGCGCGGTGGTGTAGACCCGGACGTAGCGGCCGGTGCCGGTCAGGGTGATCAGCTCGGTCGCGCCGGGGCTCGTGGTGGTGGAGTAGGCGTTCGTCCAGGTCGTGCCGTTGGCCGAGACCTGGATCTGGTACGCCTTCGCGTACGCCGTCTCCCAGCTCAACTGGACACCGCAGACGTTCTGCGAACTGCCCAGGTCGACCTGGAGCCACTGCGGGTCGGCCGCCGCGCTGGACCAGCGGGTGCCCATGTTGCCGTCGACCGCGGCGGAGGCGGGAGTGCCCGCGTTCTCCGTGGACGAGGCCGTCGCGGGCTTGTTCAGCGCGGAGTTGGCCGTACCACAGGCCGCGTTGCCCGTGCCGGTGGAGCCGTAGACCTTGAACTCCCAGAGCGAGACGCCGTATTGGGTGGCGCGCGCCGTGGTGTTGATCCGGACGTAGCGTCCGGAGCCGGTGACGTCGAGGGTTTCGGTGCCACCGGCGCCGGTCGTGGTGCTGTAGACGTTCGTCCAGGTCGTGCCGTTGGCCGAGACCTGGATCTGGTACGCCTTCGCGTACGCCGTCTCCCAGTTGAGCACCACCTGGGAGAGGGTGGACGTGGCGCCGAGGTCGACCTGGAGCCACTGCGGGTCGGCCGCCGCGCTGGACCAGCGGGTGCCGAGATCGCCGTCGACCGCGGCCGACGCGGGCGTGCCCGCGTTCTCCGTGGAGGAGGCGGTGGCCGGTTTCGCCTGCGAGAGCAGGGTGCCCGCGGCCTTGGCCGGAGTCTGCGAGACCGCCAGCGCGAGCGTCGCGACGAGGGCCGCGACGAAGGCGAAGATCAGCGATCTGGGGAATCGTGTCGTGGGGGATGGAAGGGTCTGTGGGGGGTTGCCGATCACGGCGTCTCCTGATTGGTCGCCGAGCGAGAGAGCGCTCTCTGAATGCTGTGATGATTACGGCGCTGTTGCTGACACGTCAAGAAAGTGAACGAGATTCGCCCCGCGAATTCACTCGGGCCCGCCTTGATGTCGACACCCGAAGGGTCAACGAACCACTCGTCCCGATAAGGGAGTTAAGCGGCTTGTCGCTGTGTGCAAGAGCTTGAGACGGTGAAAATGGCGATGGCGGCGGAGAAAATCTCCGCCGCCATGATTGGTCCAGTCCTGCGCGTCAGCCGCAGGTCAGTACCGGCCCCGCCCAGTCGGCGTGGTCGGAGTCGTTGCCGTTGCCGCCGTCGGTGACCACCAACCGCAGCTCCGTACCGCCGCTCAGAGCGGCCGTCAGATGGCGGGCCGTGTCACTGCCGGTCACCACCCCGCTGTCGGCGACCAGCGTCGAGTCGCGGTAGATCTGGAAGTCCACCGAGCCCTTGCTGCCGACCTCGTCGTCCACCCCCACATCGGCGGTGACCGAGGAGCACCCGCCGCCCAGGTAGTAGACGACCGTGCTGGCCGCGTGCACGCCCAGCCCCTTGCTGTACGTGGTGCCGCCGACGGTGATCGTCCTGCCGTCGCCCGCGGCCTGTTCGCCGTTGCTGTGATCGCGCTCGACCGGGCCCCAACCGCTCACCGCCGACGACCAGTTGAGGTCGCTGAGGGCGTGCGTGCCGGCCGAAGGGCCTTTGCCGCAGGCCATCTTGGCGTCGGCCCAGTCGGCGTGGTCGTAGTTCATGCCGTCGCCCGCGTCGGTGGCCACCAGCCGCAGCGTCGTCCCTCCGGTCAGGTCGGCGGTCAGACGCGCCGCCGCGTCGCTGCCCGTGCGGGTCCCGCTGTCGGCGACCAGGGTGGAGTCGCGGTAGATCTGGAAGTCCACCGAGCCGTTGCTCCCCACCTCGTCGTCCACCCCGACGTCCACGGTCAGCTTTCCGCACAGACCGCCGACGTAGTAGGAGATGTCACTGGGCGCGTGCACCCCGAGTCCCTTCGCGTACGTGGTGCCGCCGATGGTGAGCGTCCTGCCGTCGCCCGCGGCCTGTTCGCCGTTGCTGTGGTCGCGCTCGACCGGGCCCCAGGCGTTCACCGCCGAGGTCCACGACAGGTCGCTCAGCTCGTTGAGCCCGGTCGGCGGCGGCACCGGACTGCCCGGGGTGACCCGGAACATCACCGTGCCGTGCGCGGGCACCGACGCGCTGATCGTGCCGCCGGTGCTCGATGTCGCCTTGGACCACAGGTCCTTGAGCGCGTACGAGGACGCGCCGCCGACGCCGACGGCCTGCGCGGTGGTGCTGACGGTCTGGGCCGAGGCGTTCTCATTGGTGAGCGTCACCGCGCGGTCGCCGTTGGCCAGCGGCTTCGACATCACCACGAGCCCGCCGGAGGAGGAGACCACCGAGCCCTGCTTGCCCAACGGGTCCTGGTCCACCGCGATCACGTCGGCGTTCTTCAGGATCGTCAGCGTGGCGGCGGACGCGGTCCTGATGTCGCTGCCGATCAGCAGCGGCGAGGCCATCTCCGACCAGAGGCTGAAGTGGGTGCGGTACTCGGTGTCGGTCATGCCGCCGTTGCCGACCTCCAGCATGTCCGGGTCGTTCCACGCGCCGGGCTTGGCGTACGGCGCGAGCTGCTGGTTCTGGTGCGCGATGTTGATCATGCTGGACCACGAGTCGCTGATGTCCCCGGTCGTACGCCAGGAGTTGCCGACCGCGGGCGCCCAGTTCCACGGCTGGTTGGAGCCCCATTCGCAGATGCTGTAGAGGATCGGCCGGCCGGTGGCCTTCAGCGCGTCGCCCATCGCCTTGTAGCGCTGCTGCGCGTCGACGTTGTTGTTGTTGCAGTTGTCGTACTTGAGGTAGTCCACGCCCCAGGACGCCCACAGGTTGGCGTCCTGCTGCTCGTGGCCGAGGCCGCCGGGGAAGCCCGCGCTGTTGCAGGTCTTGGTGCCCGCGGAGGAGTAGAGGCCGAATTTCAGCCCCTTGGAGTGGACGTAGTCGGCGACGTTCTTGATGCCGTCGGGGAAGCGTGCGGGGTCGGCGACGAGGTTGCCCGAGGCGTCGCGGCTGGGCAGCGCCCAGCAGTCGTCCAGGTTGACGTAGGTGTATCCGGCGGCCTTGAGGCCCTGGGAGACGAAGAGGTCGGCGATGCCCTTGACCATCGCCTCGTTGAACTGGGACCCGCAGCCGGTGGAGTTCCAGTTGTTGAAACCCATCTGCGGGGTCAGGGCCAGGCCGTTGTCGAGGGCCGCGGCCGGCGGCGCGGCGGCGATCTGAGCGGTCACGGCGGCGGTCGCGGCCAGTGCGGTGAGCCCGGCCCCCGCCCCGGCGACGAGGGTGAGCGACGCGGCCGAGGCCGCGAGGCGCTGCCGGAGGTGGTGTGTTTTGGGGTGTCGTTCGTGCGGCATGTGCGGCTCCGAGTCATTTCAATGGCGCACAATCCAACGGGGTCGAACGAAAGCAACCACATTTCAGCGGTGCAGCGTGAGCATGTCAATAAGGGCGGGGCGGTGAACCCCGACGTGCCGTGCGTCAATCCCGAATGACCGTACGAGGCGCGCCACCGGCCGTTCCGGAGGAGATCGACTTTAGGGTGGGCCCGGACCACTGAGATCGCCGAGAGCGGGAACGTGCACGGGATGCCCGACGTACCAGAACCTATGGTCAAGTTGGTCCGGTGGACCACGGAACCGGCCGCCGCCCAGACCCTCAGGTCCACCGCCGCGGCCGTCATCGCCTATGCCGCCGCCGTCCAGCTCACCCCGCAGCCCGCCCCGCTGACCGCGCCCCTGACGGCTTTGCTGGTCGTCCAGGTCACCCTCTACTCCACGCTGACCACCGGCATCCGGCGGGTGAACTCGGTGGTGGTCGGCGTCCTGATCGCCATCGGCTTCAGCGCGCTGGTCGGGCTGAGCTGGTGGAGCCTGGGTCTGACGATCTTCAGCGCGCTGCTGATCGGCCGCGTCGTACGGGTCGGCGAGTTCGTGCCCGAGGTCGCGATCAGCGCGATGCTCGTCCTCGGCGTGACCCGGGTCGCGGACACCGCGTGGGACCGGGTGCTGGAGACGCTGATCGGCGCGGGCGTCGGCCTGTTGTTCAACCTGCTGTTCGCGCCGCCGGTCTGGGTGCAGTCCGCGGGCGGCTCCATCGAGTCGCTGTCCCGCCGGATGGGCGCCCTCTTCCGCGACATGGGCGGCGAGCTGGCCGGACACCTCCCCGTCGAGCGCGCCGCCGCCCGGCTGCACGAGGCGCGCCGCGTCGACCACGACATCGTCGAGGTCGACGCCTCGCTGCGGCAGGCGGAGGACAGCCTGCGGTGGAATCCGCGGGTCCGCGAGGGCGTGCTCTCCCGGATCGTGCTGCGGACGGGGCTCGACACCCTGGAGATCTGCGCGGTCGTACTGCGCGTGCTGTCCAGGACGCTCACCGACCTCGCCAAGCACCGCACCGAGGAGTCGCTGTTCCCCGACGACGTCGCCGTCGAACTGGAGGAGCTGTTCGACCACGTGGCGCACGCGATCGAGAGCTTCGCCGTACTGATCACCACCCAGGTCGCGGCCAACGCGCAGTCGGCGGAGGAGCAGCTGGCCCAGGCCCTCACCGACAGCATGGCCAGCCGCGACAGGACCGCCCAGCTGCTGCTCGCCAAGGTGCGTGAGCACCCCCGGCAGTGGCAGTTGCACGGCGCGCTGCTGGCCGAGGTCGACCGCATCCTGGACGAGCTGGCCGTCGAGAAGCGGTCGGAGCGCCTGGTGGAGGAGCTGGACCGCTACTCGCGCGAGCAGAGCGACCGGCACCCCTGGCTGCACATGATCAAGAAGCGGCTGGGCGCTGCCCGTGCGGTCCTGCGCTGACGGCCGGCGCGAGAGTTTGCGTCAACGCACGGCTGACGTGCGCGGCGACCGTATACGACCGTACGGCTCAGGCCCCGGTCTCCTCCTGCGGGCCGAACCAGTCGAGGCAGACCACCAGCGCGTCGTCGTCCGCTTCGTGCCCCCGGTAGTCGGGCAGCTCGCGCAGCACCGCGCCCGGCACGTCGGCGGCGGGCAGCAGACTCGTCGCCGACAGGCCGCGGATCAGCGCCCGGTCGCCGTACGCGTCGCCCTCGGGGGAGTACGTGGCGTAGACGCCGTCGCTGGCGAACAGCAGCCGGTCGCCGGGCAGCACCTGGAACTCCTCGGCCACGTAGAGGGTCTCCTCGAACATCCCGAGCGGCAGCTGTTCGTCGAATTCCACCCGCTCGACGGTCTTGCCGCGCTGCCGCCACAGCCGCGGCGACCCGGCGTCCACCACCTGCACGACACCGCTGGGCACGTCGAAGGAGAGCAGCAGCGTGGCGACGTGGGCGGCGCCGCGGTAGCGCGACCACAGCGCCTGGTCGGCGAGCGCGGCCTGGTCGGCGATGCCGATGCCCGCCCGGCGCGCGTTGCGCAGCGCGTTGACGGCCAGGCTGGTCAGCAGCGAGGCGTCGATGCCCGCGCCCATGCCGTTGGTGATGGCCAGGGTCAGGGTGTCCGGGCTGGCCGACCAGTCGAAGTTGTCGCCGTGGATGGCGTAGGCGGGCTCCAGTTGGGCGCCGAGCGCGTACTCGGGCCGGGCGAAGGCGCGGCCCGGCAGCAGCTCCCACTGCATCTCGGCCGCCAGGGTGAGGCGGGAGGCCCTGCGGGCGATCAGATAGTGGTCGGTGTCCCGCTCGGCGACCACCAGTTCGCGTCCGAGCAGCTCCGCCACCTCGGCCAGCTCGCCGACGCCCTGCACGGCGTGCCGGTCGGCGGGCAGCACGACCGTGAGGATGCCCAGCCGGTCGCCGCGCACGGTGACCGGCAGATGCACGGTGACCTCGCCGTCCCGCCCCGCACGCTGCTCCACCGGCTGCTGGCTGCCGAACGCCCTGCCCTGCGGGGTGTTGTGCACCGGCAGCGAGAGCCTGGCGGGCGCCGAGATGTCGACCGACTGGAGCGCCGTCGTGCTGTAGTCGGCCAGCAGCAGGTCGGCCGAGACCGTGCCGTAGTGCTCGGCCAGCGCGGTGCGCGCGGTGTCCAGCAGAGCGTAGGGAGCCGCGGAGCGCAGAGCGCGTTCTACGGCCAGGAAGTTCGTCACGGGCGGGACAGCCTTTGCGGTCGGTGGGAGAGATGGCGGGTGGGGGGCTGAAGCGGTGCTGACGGACGGTGGCGGTGAAGGGGGTCGGGGACGGCGGCCGAGGTGAGGACGGGGTGAAGAGGTGGGGCGCGGCGGGTGGCAGGGGTCCCGTGCGGGGAGGCGCGGGCTGACAAACGGCCGTCGTCAGTGGCACAGTGGCCAGGTGCCCCACATCGTTCCGCCTCACCGCCATGAGCAGGTCGCTCATGAAGCCAGTGCTGTGTCGGAACTGCTGGAGGTCCTGTGGGGGAGAGGCCAGGAGGCCGCACCGTCCGGCCCCCTGTCACCGTCGCAGGTGCGGGCGCTGTTCGCGATCGAACAGTACGAGGGCGCCAATCTGCGGACGCTGGGCGACGCGCTGGGATCGCGGCCATCCTCGGTGAGCAGGCTCTGCGACCGGCTGGAGGCGGTCGGTCTGGTGGACCGGCAGACGAGCCCGACCAGCCGCCGCGAGGTGGAACTGCGGCTGACCCGGCGCGGGCACGCGGCACTCGCCGAATTCCGCGACTTCAGGGCCCGCGAGGTGAAGGCCGTGCTGGGCCGGATGGCGCCGGACGAGCTGGCGGCGCTCGCCGAGGGACTGACGGCCTTCCGCCGGGCCGCCGCCGGTGCGGCCGTACCCGGTGCGACCACCGCCGACCCCGCACGCCGTGCGGCGGACTCCGCCTAGCATCACGCACCGCTCCCCGCCCCGGGCGCTGTCGCCCGCGCATTCGCATCCCGACCCGCACCCATGCCGCGACACGAACACGTGTGCGTCGGCACAGACTCTTGTCCGATGGATATTGTTGTCAAGTGGCAACGATCTTACTAGGGTGGCACGCGTGACTGCGCATGTCGGGCAGCACGGGGGCGACAGAACGCCTCGTACGGCCGCCGGTGCGGCAGAGAGTGAAGGAAGCGCTGTGAGCGGTGGCGGAGAGGGTGCCGGGAGACCGGTCGAGGTGGCCGTCCGCCGGGCCGGGACCGCACTGGTCCTCGCCTTGCGCGGCGAGCTCGACCTGGAGACCCTGGACCCGCTGCGGGCGGCGCTGGCCGCGGCCAGGCGCGACGACGCGCCCCGCGTGGTGCTCGATCTGTCGCAGGTCACTTTCTGTGACTCCTCCACGGTGAACGAGTTGCTGCGGGCCGATGTCGATCTTGGCCCCGGCCGCCTGTGGATCGCCGCTCCCTCTCCCTTCGTCGCCCGGCTTTTCGGCCTGGTCGGACTGCCGATGGTGCTGGCCGTCCGTGACTCCGTCGAAGAGGCGCTGGCCGGCTCCGACGACCGCGCGTAACGCTCGGCGCCGCACTGCGCGCCTTCCCCTGAAGTACGGGGGCGAACCCGCTGTGACGTGAGACCGCTCTCACGCGCACCCACTGTCACCCGACCCGCCCACGCGCGGGCGCTCAGGCATGTCCGGAAACCGGCAGGTCCGCCAACTGGCTTTGCCATGGCATGAATCGTTGCCTTCCGAGGCGTAGACGCCGCCGTAGCGCGTCTGTAACACTCTGCCAACACAAACGCAAATTTCTCGCAGAACAACGATGGATCTGCATGGGAAGAGCGCAACTTCACATGCTCAACCCGCACGTTTCGGATAGTCCGTCTCCTGAACCTCCCACCGCTCCGGTCGCGACGAAGCGCCGGACACGACATAGAGGGACGCTATGAGAACGAAGCGCTCCATCCCACGGCTGATGGCGGGGGTGACCGCGACGAGCCTGCTGCTCCTGGGCGGGTCCGCTCTTCCCGCCATGGCATCGGGAGAGCCGAGTCCGGCGACCGACAGCGCGGTCTCGGTCAGTAGCACCAGCGGCAAGAACAGCGCCGCCCACCTCAACGACGGCGACCAGAACACCTACTGGCAGAGCTCGGGCAAGTCCCTGCCGCAGTGGGCGCAGATCGACCTGGGCCGCACCACCCGCATCGACCAGGTGCGGCTCAAGGTGCCCTCGGGGTGGAAGTCCAGGTCGGAGACGCTCTCGATCCAGGCGAGCGAGGACGGGGAGACCTTCAACACCCTGGTCGGCTCGGCGAAGTACACCTTCAGCCCGTCGACCGGCAACACCGTCAAGATCTCCTTCCCGGCCTCCATGGCGCACTACGTGCGCGCCGAGGTGACCGGGAACTCCGCCGGGTCCTCCGCCCAGCTCTCCGAGATCACCGCGCAGGCCGCCGCGGCCTCGACGGTCAACCTCGCCAAGGGCAAGCCGACCGCGGAGTCCAGCCACGCGGACGTCTACGGCTCGGGCAACGCCGTTGACGGCGACGCGAATTCGTACTGGGAGAGCTCCAACAACGCCTTCCCGCAGTGGCTCCGGGTCGACCTCGGCTCCGCGGTGGCGGTCAACCAGGTCGTGCTGAAGCTGCCGCCGGCCACGAGCTGGGCGACCCGCACGCAGACCCTGGCCGTCCAGGGCAGCACCAACGGCACCACGTTCACCGACATCGTCGCCTCGGCGGGTTACTCCTTCAACCCGTCGTCGGCCAACACGGTGACCATCAACTTCAACTCGACGACGACCCGGTACGTCCGGCTGAACATCACCGGCAACACCGGCTGGCCCGCGGGCCAGATATCCGAGTTCGAGGTGTACGGGCCGACGACCGGTGACACCACCGCGCCGACCGCGCCCGCCAACCTGGCGTACACCCAGCCCGCGTCCGGCCAGGTCAAGCTGACCTGGAGCGCCTCCACCGACGACACGGGCGTCACCGGCTACGACGTGTACGCCAACGGCGCGCTGCGTACCTCGGTGGCCGGGAACGTGCTGACGTACACCGACAGCCAGCCCGACACCGCGACCGTGGCGTACTACGTGGTCGCCAAGGACGCTGCGGGCAACCAGTCGGCGCACAGCAACACCGTGACGCGCACCGGCACCTCGGGTGACACGCAGGCGCCGACCGCACCGGGCAGCCTGGCGTACGCCCAGCCCGCCTCCGGCCAGATCAAGCTGACCTGGACGGCGTCGAGCGACAACGTCGGTGTCACCGGCTACGAGGTCTTCCGCAACGGCAGCCAGATCGCCACCACCGCGGCCAACGTGCTGACCTACACCGACAGCCAGCCCGACACCGCGACCGTCTCGTACTTCGTACGGGCCAAGGACGCGGCCGGGAACGAGTCGGCGAACAGCAACACGGTGACCCGCAACGGCACCAGCGTCGGCGGGACGAACCTGGCGGTCGGCAAGCCGATCGTCGCGTCCGCCACCGTGCAGAACTTCGTCGCCGCCAACGCCAACGACGACAGCCTGTCGACGTACTGGGAAGGCAGCGGCACCAGCACCCTGACCGTCTCGCTGGGCTCCAACGTGGACACCAGCTCCGTGGTGGTCAAGCTCAACCCCGACGCCTCGTGGGGCAACCGGACCCAGACCATCGCGGTCTCCGGCCGGGAGCAGAGCGCGAGCACGTTCACCCAGCTCTCGCCCGCGACCGCGTACAACTTCAGCCCGTCCACCGGCAACTCGGTGACGATCCCGGTCTCCGGCCGGGTCGCCGACGTGCGCCTCACCTTCAGCTCCAACACCGGTGCGGGCGGCGGCCAGGCGGCCGAGTTCCAGGTCATCGGCGTACCGGGGCCCAACCCCGATCTGACCGTCAGCGCCCTGACGGCCTCGCCCGCCTCGCCGATCGAGACCGACCCGATCACGCTCAGCGCGACGGTGAAGAACATCGGCACCGATGCGGCGGCCTCCACCGACGTCAACTTCTACCTCGGCACCACCAAGGTCGGCACCGGCACCGTCGGCGCGCTGGCCGCGGGCGCGAGCAGCGTCGTGACCGCCAACATCGGCGCCAAGGACGCGGGCAGCTACCAGCTCACCGCCAAGGTCGACGAGTCCAACAAGGTCGTCGAGCAGAACGAGACCAACAACAGCTACACCAACCCCACCGCCCTGGTGGTCAAGCCGGTCGACACCTCCGACCTGGTGGCCTCGCCGGTCGCCTGGTCGCCGGGCAACCCGTCGGCGGGCAACAACGTCAACTTCTCGGTGGCCATCAAGAACCAGGGCACCGTGGCCTCGGCGAGCGGCGCGCACAACGTCACGCTCACCCTGGCCGACGCCACCACCGGCAGTGTCATCAAGACGCTGACCGGCTCCTACAGCGGCGCCATCGCGGCCGGAGCGACCACCAGCCCGATCAACCTGGGTAGCTGGACCGCGGTCAACGGCAAGTACACCGTGAAGACGGTGATCGCCGTCGACGCCAACGAGGTGGCGACCAAGCAGGCCAACAACACCAGCACCCTGTCCTTCTTCGTCGGTCGCGGCGCCAACATGCCGTACGACTCGTACGAGGCCGAGGACGGCGTGCTCGGCGGCGGCGCCCAGGTCGTCGGTCCCAACCGGACCGTCGGCGACATCGCGGGCGAGGCGTCCGGCCGCAAGGCGGTGACGCTCAACTCCACCGGGCAGTCGGTGTCCTTCACCACCCGCGCCAGCACCAACACGCTGGTGGTCCGCTACTCCATCCCGGACGCCGCGGGCGGCGACGGCATCAACTCCAACCTGAACGTCTACGTCAACGGCACGTTCCTCAAGGCCATCGACCTGACGTCCAAGTACGCCTGGCTGTACGGCAACGAGACCGGCCCCGGCAACAGCCCGGGTGCGGGCGGCCCCCGTCACATCTACGACGAGGCCAACCTGCTGCTCGGGACGACCGTCCCGGCGGGCAGCACGATCAAGCTCCAGAAGGACGCCGCGAACACCAGCACGTACGCGATCGACTTCATCAACACCGAGCAGGCCACGGTGATCCCGAACCCGGACCCGACGAAGTACGTCGTGCCGGCCGGCTTCACCCAGCAGGACGTGCAGAACGCCCTGGACGCGGCGCGACAGGACACCACCAAGCTCGGCGTCTACCTGCCGACCGGTGACTACTCGACCGCCCAGAAGTTCCAGGTCTACGGCCGGTCGATCAAGGTGATCGGCGCCGGTCCGTGGTTCACCCGGTTCCGCACTCCGGCCGACCAGTCGAACACCGACGCCGGATTCCGCGCGGACGCCACCGCCAACGGGACGACGTTCTCCGGATTCGCGTTCTTCGGCAACTACACCTCGCGCATCGACGGTCCCGGAAAGGTCTTCGACCTCTCCAACGTGGCCAACATGACCATCGACAACATCTGGGTCGAGCACACGGTCTGCATGTACTGGGGTGCCAACACCGACAACATGGTGATCAGCAACTCCCGTATCCGTGACACGTTCGCCGACGGCGTCAACATGACGAACGGCTCCACGGACAACCACGTCTTCAACAACGAGTCGCGGGCGACCGGTGACGACAGCTTCGCGCTGTTCTCCGCCATCGACGCCGGCGGCGCGGACGAGAAGAACAACGTGTTCGAGAACCTGACGTCGCTGCTGACCTGGCGCGCGGCGGGCGTCGCGGTGTACGGCGGATACAACAACACCTTCCGGAACATCTACATCGCGGACACCCTGGTCTACTCCGGAATCACCGTCAGTTCGCTGGACTTCGGTTACGCGATGAACGGCTTCGGAACCGTGCCGACCAACATCCAGAACGTGTCGCTCGCCAGAACGGGCGGTCACTTCTGGAACGGCCAGACCTTCCCCGCCATCTGGCTGTTCTCGGCCTCGAAGGTGTTCCAGGGAATCCGCATCAGCGATGTGGACATCACCGATCCGACGTACAGCGGCATCATGTTCCAGACCAACTACGTGGGCGGTCAGCCGCAGTTCCCGATCACGGACACCATCTTGACCAACATCTCGATCACCGGTGCCCACAAGAGCGGTGACGCGTACGACGCCAAGTCGGGATTCGGTCTGTGGGCCAATGAGCTGCCGGAGGCCGGTCAGGGACCGGCCGTTGGTTCCGTCACCTTCAACGGTCTGCACCTGAGCGACAACTTCCAGGACATCAAGAACACCACCTCGACCTTCACCATCAAGGTCAACAACTAAGAGCAGCCGCTGAGGAGCGGCCGTCAGCTGGGAGGTGTCCGCGTTCGGCTCCCGAACGCGGGCACCTCCCGCATGCGTTCACGGGTGGGGTTGGAGAGCAACAGGCGTGCGGTTGTCTTCAGTTGGTGAACGTGAGGGCTTGACGTGGCATTGGTCTAGTCCTACCTTCGCCGATGCGCCCTCAGTCATGTCGGAGTCCGCCGTTCACGGATCAGAACCGATCCGGGTGCGCGGGTCCGGCTGTCCGCTACCGGAAGGTCTCCCCCCATGAACAGACCGCGCATTCGGCTCAAGGCGCTGACCGCACTCGCCGCCGTCCCCGCACTCGCGGCGGGACTGCTGCTGGCCGCGGGCGCTCCGGCGCAGGCCGCGGCCAATCCGGGCCCCGGCTTCCCCGCGCAGTACGCGGCGCCCTACGCCGAGGTCTGGAACTCCCCGTCGGCGCTGGCGGCGGTGAAGAACGCCACCGGGCTGAAGTACTTCACCCTCGCGTTCGTCATCGACGGCGGCGGCTGCAACGCCACCTTCAACGGCAGTACCTCGGTCACCGACGCGAGCTGGACGTCGGCCATCAACACCCTGCGGTCCGGCGGAGGCGATGTCATCGCCTCCTTCGGTGGCGCGGGCGGCACCGAGATCGGCATCTCCTGTACGTCGGTCGCCGCGCTCAAGACCCAGTACAAGCGCGTGATCGACGGACTCAACCTGACCCGCCTCGACTTCGACATCGAGGGCGGCGCGCTCGACAACACCACCGCCAACGACCGGCGCAACCAGGCCCTCGCGCAGCTCCAGCAGGAGTACGCGGCGGCCGGCAAGAAGCTCGACATCGACTACACGCTCCCGGTCAACCCCACGGGCCTGGAGTCCAACTCGCTCAGCCTGCTGAACAACGCCAAGAGCAACGGCCTCAACGTCAACCTCGTCAACATCATGACGATGGACTACGGGCCGTCGATGGACATGGGCCAGGCGGCCATCAGCGCGGCCACCGCGCTGCACAACCAGCTCGGCGCGATCTGGAACACCAAGACCTCCGCGCAGCTCTGGGCGATGGAGGGCAACACCCCCATGATCGGGGTGAACGACTCGACCAACGAGGTCTTCTCGACCGCCAACGCGCAGTCGCTGGAGACCTTCGCGAAGAACAACGGCATCCAGGAGCTGTCCTTCTGGTCGCTCGGCCGTGACAAGGCGTGCGCCACCAACGGCCAGTTGTCGGACTCGTGCAGCGGCACACCCCAGTCGCAGTACCAGTTCTCCAGCATCTTCAACGCCATCACCGGCGGCGGCACCACTCCGCCGCCCACCGGCGGCGCCACCGGGCCGATCCGGTCCGGTTACGCCAACAAGTGCGTGGACGTGGCCTCCGCGAGCAGCGCCAACGGCGCGGCGGTCCAGCTCTACGACTGCAACGGCACCACCGCGCAGAACTGGACGGTCGGCAGCGACAACTCGCTCCAGGCCCTCGGCAAGTGCATGGACGTGGCCGCGGCGGGCACCGCCAACGGCAGCCTGGTGCAGCTCTACGACTGCAACGGCACGGCCGCCCAGAAGTGGACCCGCAGCGGCAGCACCCTGGTCAACACCGGCTCGGGCAAGTGCCTGGACGCGACCGGGCCCAGCTCCGCCAACGGCACTCGGCTCCAGATCTGGACCTGCGCGGGCGGCGCGAACCAGCAGTGGACGCTGCCTTCGTGACCCGCGCGTCCGCTGAGCGCTAGCTGAGCGGACAGGCGAATCGACCGGTCCCGGGCGGGGACGATGTCACCCGCCCGGGACCGGTGCGCTGTACCGCAGTGATCTTACGGACCTCGTCGCAAACAATCGACGTGGATACGTAAAAAAACTGTGATGCGGAGTTATTGCGGAGTATGTGCACGGGGCGGGAAGGAGTAGGGGGCGCCGCCGCTTGTCATCGGTGGCCCGCTGTCGATCCTTCACGAGGAGCCCCGATGAACAGCACGGAACTGCTGGCCGACGCCTTCGGCCGGATCCAGGAAGTGGTCCACGACGCCGTGGACGGCCTCACCCCCGAAGAGCTGGCCTTCCGCGTGGACGAGGGCGCCAACAGCGTCGGCTGGCTGATCTGGCACCTGACCCGCGTCCAGGACGACCATGTCGCCGAGGTCGCGGGCACCGAACAGGCCTGGACCGCGCAAGGCTGGGACGCCCGCTTCGACCTGCCCTTCCCCGCCGGGGCGATCGGCTACGGCGACGGCCCGGACGACGTCGCGGCCGTCCGGGTGAGCTCCGCCGACCTGCTCACCGGCTACCACGACGCCGTATACGAGAACACCGTCCGCCATGTGCGGGAGCTGACCGACGACGACCTCGACCGCGTCGTGGACAAGCGCTGGAATCCGCCGGTGACCCTGGGCGTACGCCTGATCAGCGTCGTCTCCGACGACCTCCAGCACGCCGGGCAGGCGGCGTATCTGCGGGGGCTGCTGATGCGCAGGCGGTGACGGTGTCGGCGTCGGCCGTTCACCCTTCGGTGGTAGAGTTACTTAACCTAAGTTAAGTACCTGCGCGACCGGTGGGGTGTGAGGGTTGGCGAGCGAGAAGACGGCCGAAGAGCCGGCGGCACGAATACAACGGAGGCCACCGCGCATAGCGGCCGACCATCCGCGCTACAAGTGGGTCGCACTGTCGAACACCACGCTCGGCATGCTGATCGCCACGATCAACTCCTCGATCGTGCTGATCTCGCTCCCCGCGATCTTCACCGGTATCCACCTCGACCCCCTCCAGCCCGGCAACGTCAGCTATCTGCTCTGGATGCTGATGGGATACATGCTGGTCACGGCGGTCCTCGTGGTCACCCTCGGCCGGCTCGGGGACATCCTCGGCCGCGTCAAGATCTACAACTCCGGCTTCCTGATCTTCACCGTCACCTCGGTGATCCTCTCCCTGGACCCGATGCAGGGCGGCGGCGGCGCGCTCTGGCTGATCGGCTGGCGCGTCGCCCAGGCCGTCGGCGGCTCGATGCTGATGGCCAACTCGGCCGCGATCATCACCGACGCCTTCCCGGCCCGCCAGCGCGGCATGGCGCTCGGCGTGAACATGGTCGCGGGCATCGCCGGATCCTTCATCGGCCTGGTCCTCGGCGGCCTGCTCTCCGAGTGGGACTGGCGCTCGATCTTCTGGGTCAACGTCCCGATCGGCCTGATCGGCACCGTCTGGGCCTACCGCTCGCTCCACGAGACCGGCATCCGCCGCAAGGCCAGAGTCGACTGGTGGGGCAACGTCACCTTCGCCGTCGGCCTGACCGCGCTGCTGGCGGGCATCACCTACGGCATCCAGCCCTACGGCGGCCACACCATGGGCTGGACCAACCCCTGGGTGCTCGCGGGCCTGATCGGCGGCGTCGCGACGCTCGCCGTCTTCTGCCTCGTCGAGGCCAAGGTGCGCGAGCCGATGTTCCCGCTCGGCCTGTTCCGCAACGTGGCCTTCGCGGGCGGCAACGCGGCCACCCTGCTCGGCTCCATCGCCCGCGGCGGCCTCCAGTTCATGCTGATCATCTGGCTCCAGGGCATCTGGCTGCCCCTGCACGGCTACGACTACGTCGACACCCCGCTGTGGGCCGGTATCTTCCTGCTGCCGCTCACCGTCGGATTCCTGGTCTCCGGACCCATCGCGGGCTACTTCTCCGACCGGTACGGCGCCAGGCTCTTCGCCGCCGCCGGATTCGTGGTGATGGCCGCGTCCTTCGCGGGACTGCTGCTGCTCCCCACCGACTTCAGCTATCTGGCCTTCGCGTTCCTGATCTTCCTCAACGGGGTCGGCGGCGGTCTGTTCGCGGCGCCGAACACCTCGATCATCATGGCGAGCGTGCCCGCCGAGGCCCGCGGCGCCGCCTCCGGTATGCGCGCCACCTTCCAGAACGCGGGCATGGTGCTCTCCATCGGCGTGTTCTTCTCGCTCATGGTCGCCGGACTCGCCCGCTCGCTGCCCGGCACCCTCAGCAGCGGCCTGGTCGCCCAGGGCGTGCCCGGGGCCAACGCGCACGACATCGCCAATCTGCCGCCGGTCGGCACGCTCTTCGCGGCCTTCCTCGGCTACAACCCGATCCAGCACCTGCTCGGCCCCGATCTGCTCGGCAAGCTCCCGACGGCCAACCAGCACACGCTCACCGGCCGTGAATTCTTCCCGCACCTGATTTCCGGGCCGTTCCACGACGGCCTCGTGGTGGTGTTCGCACTGGCCATCGTGATGTCCTTGGTCGCGGCGGGCGCGTCACTGATCCGCAGCCGCGCCGTCCGCGCGGCCAGCGCCCCGCAGGAGTAACCGACCCGACCGAGGAGGCGCCCCCCGCCATGGACCACACCGACGGGCGCGGGGGCGCCACTCCGGCCGCGGTCGCGCTGATCGTGGCCCGGCTCTACCGCCAGCTCGCCCAGGCGTCCGCCGACGACCTCAACCTGACGTACGCGCAGCTCTCCGCGCTCGCCAGGATCGGGCAGTTCGGCCCCATCCGGCTCGGCGAACTCGCCGCCCGCGAACAGGTCGCCGCCCCCTCCCTGACCCGTACGGTCAGGCCGCTGTCGGAGGCCGGGCTGATCGGCAAGGAGGCCGACCCCTCCGACGGGCGCTCCTGGCTCGTCAGCATCACCCCGGAAGGGCGCGCCCTGCTGGAGCGCATCCGCCGTGAGCGGGCGGCACTGCTCGCCCGGAGGATGGCGTGGCTCACCGACGAGCAGCGCGCGACGCTGGACGCGGCGCTCCCCGTCCTGGAACTGCTCCTCACCGAACGGACCCCGACGGACTGACCCCGGCGGTCTGGCCCTGACGGTGTGGCCCCTCGGCTGCCCCCGTCCCTCAGGCCGGCTGCTCCGGCTGTCCGGGCGGCGGCCGCTCCGGCCGGCCCGGCTCGACCGGGGGCGCCAGCACGCCGCAGTGCGGCGCGCACTGCGGCTGCGCGACCGGCCCCTTCGCCTCGTCCTCGCGCAGCGCACCCGACGGCACCAGCACCGCGGCCAGCAGCGCGGCGACGGCGCACAGGCCCGCACAGATCAGCATCGCCTTCCCGAACGCCGAGTTCACCGCGTGCGGCGACCGGTAGGCGTGGTCCGACAGGCCGACGGCCAGGGGGAGGGCCGCGACGATCAGCAGTTGCGCCACGCGGGCCGCCGCGTTGTTCACCCCGCTGGCCACCCCCGCGTGGTCGACCTCCACCGAGGCCAGCACGGTCGCCGTGAGCGGCGCCACGAACAGGCACATGCCGAGCCCCTGGACGACGACGGCGGGCAGCACGTCGACGACGTACGAGGAGGTGTCCGGCGACACGCGGGTGAGCAGCAGCAGGCCGCACGCGGTGACCAGCGGACCGACCGTCAGCGGCCAGCGCGGCCCGATCCGCTGGGCGAGCGCGCCCGCGGGCGCCGAGAGCAGCAGCATCAGGACGGTCACCGGCAGCGTCGCGAGACCGGCGCGCAGCGCGCTGTACCCGGCGGCGATCTGGAGCTGCACCGGCAGCACGAAGAACACCCCGCCGATGGCCGCGTACAGACACAGCGTCACCAGATTCATCGAGGTGAACAGCTTCGAGGAGAAGACCGACAGCGGCAGCATCGGGGACGGGCGGCGCCGCTCGGTGCGCAGGAAGGCCCAGCCGCACGCCAGACCCGCCGCCGCGGGCACGGCGACCGCGACGGGGGAGGGGTGGCCGGACGCGCTGATCAGCGCGTAGGTGACGCCCGCGAGGCAGAGCGCGGCCAGTACGGCGCCCAGGATGTCGAAGCTCCCGCTCGCCGTACGGTCGCGGCTCTCCGGCACGTGCCGGACGGCGATGGCCACCACGACCGCCGCCAGCGGCAGATTGATCAGGAAGATCCACCGCCAGCCGGGACCGTCCACCAGATAGCCGCCGAGGAACGGGCCGATCGCGCCCGCCACGCCGCCGAGGCCCGACCAGGCGCCGACCGCCTTCGCCCGGTCCTGCGGGCGGTACGTGGACTGCACCAGGGCGAGCGAACCGGGCGTCAGCAGCGCCCCGCCCACGCCCTGGAGCGCCCGCGCCGCGATCAGCACGCCGCTGTTGGGCGCCGCGCCGCACAGCGCGGACGCCAGCGCGAACCAGACGACGCCGATGACGAAGACCTTCCTGCGCCCGTACCGGTCCCCGAGGCCGCCGCCGAGCAGGATCAGCCCGGCCAGGGTCAGCAGATAGCCGTTGACGGTCCACTGGAGCGCCGCCAGGGTCGCGCCGAGGCCCTCCCCGATCCGGGGGAGCGCGATGTTGACGATGGTGCCGTCCAGCATCGCCATGCCCGAGCCGAGCACCGAGCAGGCCAGCACCCAGCGCCCGGTCGCCGAGGAGAGCCGCACACCCTCGGCGGGCGGCTCCGGATTACTCATGACCGTCACCATAGAGCGCCGGGAGCCGAGGCGTGAGTGTCGCGGCCCCGCGCCGCGTCTGCCGTGAGAACCGCGCCGCCGCGCACCCGCGACCGCGCCCGCCGCTCATCCCCGACCGTGCCCGCCACGCGGCCGCGACCGCGCCCGCTGATCACCGGCGCGCATCGGGGGTAAGAATGGTCAGGGCAGGCCCGACCGATGACGCAGCGAAGGAGACGCGGATGCCGCACGAGCGCGCCGGAACACCGGCACGGCCGGACGACCTGGTGGACGTACCCCGCCTGATCACGGCCTACTACGCGCTGCACCCGGACCCCGGCGAGACCGGCCAGCGGGTGGCGTTCGGCACCTCGGGGCACCGCGGCTCGTCGCTGAACACCGCGTTCAACGAGGACCACATCGCCGCCACCAGCCAGGCGATCTGCGACTACCGCACCGCGCAGGGCACCACGGGACCGCTCTTCCTCGGCGCCGACACGCACGCGCTGTCCGAGCCCGCGCGGGTCACCGCGCTCGAGGTCTTCGCCGCCAACGAGGTCTCGGTGCTGATTGACGAGAGCGACGGCTGGACGCCCACCCCGGCCGTCTCGCACGCGATCCTGTCGTACAACAGGGGCCGTACCACCCACCTCGCCGACGGCGTGGTCGTCACCCCCTCGCACAACCCGCCCGCGGACGGCGGCTTCAAGTACAACCCGCCGAGCGGCGGCCCCGCCGCCTCCGACGCCACCGGCTGGATCCAGGACCGGGCCAACGAGCTGATCGCCGACGGCCTCAAGGGCGTACGACGCATCCCGTACACCCGGGCGCTCGCCGCCGACACCACCGGGCGCTACGACTTCCTCGGCCACTACGTGGACGACCTGCCGTCGGTGCTCGACCTGGAGACCGTACGGCGCGAGGGCGTCACGATCGGCGCGGACCCGCTGGGCGGCGCGTCGGTCCAGTACTGGGGCCGGATCGCCGAATGGCACGGCCTCGACCTGACCGTGGTGAACCCGGTCGCCGACCCCACCTGGCGCTTCATGACGCTCGACTGGGACGGCAAGATCCGGATGGACTGCTCGTCGCCGTACGCGATGGCGTCGCTGATCGCCCGCAAGGACGAGTACCGCATCGCCACCGGCAACGACGCGGACGCCGACCGGCACGGCATCGTCACGCCCGACGGCGGCCTGATGAACCCCAACCACTACCTGGCCGTCGCCATCTCCTACCTGTCGCGGCACCGCGAGCAGTGGCGGCCCGACCTGGCGATCGGCAAGACGCTGGTGTCGTCCTCGATGATCGACAAGGTGGTGGCCGACCTCGGCCGTCCGCTGACCGAAGTCCCGGTCGGCTTCAAGTGGTTCGTGGACGGGCTGCTCGGCGGCACCCTGGCCTTCGGCGGCGAGGAGTCGGCGGGCGCGTCCTTCCTGCGGCGCGACGGCTCGGTGTGGACCACCGACAAGGACGGCATCCTGCTGGCACTGCTGGCCGCCGAGATCACCGCCGTCACCGGCCGCACACCGTCCGAGCACTACGCGGACCTCACGGAGCGCTTCGGCGCCCCCTCATACGCGCGGATCGACGCGCCCGCGACCCGCGAGGAGAAGGCCGTACTCGCCGAGCTCTCGCCCAAGCAGGTGCCCGCCGCCGAACTCGCGGGAGACCCCGTCACCTCCGTGCTCACCCACGCCCCCGGCAACAACGCCGCCCTGGGCGGCATCAAGGTCAGCACCGACAACGCCTGGTTCGCCGCGCGGCCTTCGGGGACGGAGGACGTCTACAAGGTCTACGCCGAGTCCTTCCTCGGCGACGACCACCTCGCCACCGTCCAGGAGGAGGCACAGGCCATCGTCGCCCGTGCCCTGAACGGCTGACCGCCGCGCCCTCCACCCGACGGAGAGACCCCGGAGCGCGTGCTCCGCTCCGTCGGGTGAGGGACGACAGGTCCTTCGACGCGCGGGCGGCTCAGGCCAGTTGGGCGGCCTGGAGACCCGCGTACGCGCCGCCGCCGCGCACCAGCTCGGCGTGCGGCCCGACTTCCGCGATACGGCCCTCGTCCAGGACGACGATACGGTCGGCGTTGCGGATCGTGGACAGCCGGTGGGCCACCACGAAGACCGTACGGCCGCGCACCAGCCGGGTCAGCGCCTGCTGGACCAGCGCCTCCGAGCGGGAGTCGAGCGCGGACGTCGCCTCGTCCAGGACCAGCACGCGCGGGTCGCGGATCAGCGCGCGGGCGATGGCCAGTCGCTGCTTCTGACCGCCGGAGAGCCGGGCGCCCCGCTCACCGACGACGGTGTCGAGACCGTGGGTCATCCGGTCGATGAACTCCAGCGCGTTGGCGTCCCGCAGCGCCGCCCTGACCCTCTCCTCCGGCACATCGGTCATGCCGTAGGTGACGTTGTCGCGGACGGTGCCCTCGAACAGGATCGAGTCCTGCGGCACCACCGACAGCCAGGTCCGGTAGTCGCGCAGGTCCAGATCCTCCATGTCGACGCCGTCGAGCAGGATCCGCCCCCGCGTCGGCCGCAGGAAGCCGATCACCAGATTGAGCACGGTCGACTTGCCCGCGCCGGAACCGCCCACCAGGGCGACCGTCTCGCCCGGCCGCACGTCCAGATCGAAGTCGACCAGCGAGGGCCGGTCGCTCTCGGGATAGGTGTGGCCGACCCCGCGGAACTCGAAGTGCCCGACCACGCCCTTCACTTCGGCCTTGCCGTCGTTCTGCTCCAGGTCGGGCGCCTGGAGCACCTCGCCGATCGAGCGGACCGACTCCAGGCCCTTGCCGATCTGCGGGGTCAGCGTCAGCAGCGTGGTCACCGACCCGGTGAGGCTGGAGAAGTACGCGCTGAGCATCACCACGGTGCCCGCCGAAACGTTCAGCCAGCCGTAGTAGGCGACCAGCGCCGAGCCCGCCAGGCAGGCCACACCGATCGCGTTGAGCAGGATCCAGGCCAGCGAGCCGAACCAGCCGTTGAGCCGGTCGAGCCGCAGCCCCGCGTGCAGCACCTCGCCCAGCGTGCGGTCCACCCGGTGCAGCGCGGTGTTCTCCAGGCCGTGCGCACGGGTGATGGGGATCAGGGTCGTCATCTCGCTGACCCGCGAGGACAGTTGCTCCACCTGCTGGCGGAAGGACTCGTTGTCGTGCCGCAACCGGCGGCGCAGCCGCACCACCAGCATCGCGGAGGCGGGCACCACGATCAGATAGACCGGCAGGAAGGCGGGCGCCTGGATGCCGATCACCACCAGGCCGCCGCTCAGGGTGGCGATCGCGGCCAGACCGTTGTCGGCGGTCTGCTGCGCCGCCGTCTCGATGGTCTCGACGTCCCTGATCACCTTGGCCTGGAGCACACCGGCGCTGACACGGGAGTGGTAGCCGATGGAGAGCTGCTGCATCCGCTGGCAGATCGCGGTGCGCAGCCGGGTACCGGTCCTGCGGATCGAGCCCTGCATGCAGCGCACGTACGCCAGGTGCAGCGGGAGGTTGAGGCTGAGGATCACCAGCAGGACGGCCGAATTCCACCACAGCACCGATATCGGCCGGTGCTGCACGACGACGTCGACCACGTTGGCCGTGATGAGCGGCAGCAGCCAGACGGGGGTGTGCTTGGCGAAAAAGGCGAGTACGGCGAACCCGACCCGGCGACGGTCGGGTTCGAAGAGGTAGAGGAGGGTACGGACGGGGTGTTCGCCGCGGTAGCGGTGGCTGAGCGTGCCTTGCGGCAGCGCCATTGAAGGCTCCTCGAAATGACGTCTTCGCAGTACAGGTGCGCGCATGCGCCTCATCGCGCATGCGCCCGCCTTCACCTTAGAGCCGCTACAGCACCACGACCGAACGCAATACGTCGCCCTCGGACATCCGCGCGAACGCCGCCTCCACCTCGTCCAACGCGATGGTCTCCGTGACGAACGCGCCCAGGTCCAGGCGCCCCTGGAGATGCAGGTCGATCAGCATCGGGAAGTCCCGCGACGGCAGGCAGTCGCCGTACCACGACGACTTCAGCGCGCCGCCGCGGCCGAACACGTCCAACAGTGGCAGTTCCAGGGTCATCTCCGGACTCGGCACCCCCACCAGGACCACCGTCCCGGCCAGATCGCGCGCGTAGAACGCCTGCTTGTACGTCTCCGGGCGGCCGACCGCGTCGATCACGACGTCGGCGCCGTTCCCGCCGGTCAGCTCGCGGATCGCCTCCACGGCGTCGCGGTCACGGGAGTTGACGGTGTGCGTGGCGCCCATCGCGGACGCCGTGGCGAGCTTGCGGTCGTCGATGTCGACGGCGATGATCCTGGCCGCGCCGGCCAGCCGCGATCCCACCACGGCCGCGTCGCCGACGCCGCCGCAGCCGATGACCGCGACCGAGTCGCCGCGGCCCACGTTCCCGGTGTTGAGCGCCGCGCCGATCCCGGCCATCACCCCGCAGCCGAGCAGCCCGGCCACCGACGCCGACACCGCCGGGTCGACCTTCGTGCACTGCCCGGCCGCGACCAGCGTCTTCTCCGCGAAGGCGCCGATGCCCAGCGCGGGCGACAGCTCCGTGCCGTCCTTGAGCGTCATCTTCTGCTTCGCGTTGTGGGTGTCGAAGCAGTACCAGGGGCGCCCGCGCAGACACGCGCGGCACCGGCCGCACACGGCGCGCCAGTTGAGGATCACGAAGTCGCCCGGCGCGACCTCGGTGACGCCGTCGCCGACGGTCTCGACCACGCCGGCGGCCTCGTGTCCGAGCAGGAACGGGAAGTCGTCGTTGATCGCGCCCTCCCGGTAGTGCAGGTCGGTGTGGCAGACCCCGCACGCCTGGATCCGCACCACCGCCTCGCCCGGCCCCGGATCCGGCACCACCACCGTGTCCACCCGTACCGGCTCGCCCTTGCCCGGTGCGATCACTGCGCGGACTTCCTGTGCCATGTCCGGTCCTTCCCTTCGTCGTGTGCCCAGCGTTCGGCCGCTGTTCGCTGCCGACGATAGGTGCCGCGACCCCGCGGCGGGCAGTACCCGGAAAGGCGCACATGGGTGGACCGGCACCGGGCATACGTCACTGCGGGCCACAGGTCGCCTACCGCTCGACGCTGTGAGGGGCACTTTTGACCACTGAGGACAGCGCGGCCCGCGGCACGCGGCCGGCTGACAGAAGACGGCTGCCGAAGACCGTCGCGACCTTGCGCGCCATCCGGGCCCTCGGCCGCGCCATAGGGGCGGCCTGGGAGGAGGACGCCACGGAGCGGGCGGCGGCCCTCACGTACTACGCGGTGCTCGCGCTCTTCCCCGCGCTGCTGGTCACCGTGTCGGTGCTGGGCCTGGCGGGCGGTGCCTCGGAGAATCAGCTGGCCTCCGAGGTCACCTCCCTGCTGCCGACCGCGTCCCGGCCGATCGTCGCCTCCGCGCTCCAGGACATGGCCGACGACCGGTCCGCGACCCTCTCCCTGGTGATCATCGGCAGCGCGGGCGCCGTCTGGTCGGCGTGCAGCTACTCCAGCGTCTTCCGGCGCGCCCTGCACTCGATGTACCGGGTGACCGACCACCGCCCCGCCTGGCGCACTGCCCCGCGCATCGTGATCACCTCGGTGGCGCTGCTCGTCCTGCTGGTGTGCAGCGCCAGCAGCCTGGTGGTCAGCGGCGAGGTCGCCCACCGGATAGGGGAGCTGCCGCACATGAACACCCCCGTGATCACCGCCTGGCGGGTGTTGCGCTGGCCGTTGCTGCTGGTCCTGGCCGCCGCGCTGGTCCTGGTGCTCTTCCGCTCAGGTCCACGCGGCACCCGCGGCCTGCGCGCGATGGCCCCCGGCGGCGCCCTCGCCGTCCTGCTGTGGCTGCTGACCTCGGTCGGATTCGCCGCGTACACCGCCCGCGCGGGCACGTACAACCGGCTCTACGGCCCGCTCGCCGGCACCGTGGTCTTCCTGGTGTGGCTGTGGTTCTCCAACCTGGCCCTGCTGGTCGGCGCCCACTTCAACGCCCAGCGGGCGCTGGACGGCAAGGCCGCGCCGCCGCCGGAGGCCCCGGCGGCGTCGAAGACGCCGGAAGCGGCCCCGGACGTCGCACCGCGAGCGCTGCGGGTTCAGCCGCGGCCGGGCCGGAAACGGCGGTAGAGCACGACGCCGCCGAGCAGCAGGGCGGCGCTGCCACCGGCCGTGTACGGCAGGCCGTCCGCACCGGTGTGCGCCAGCGTCGGGGCTGCGGGGTCCTCGACGTTCGGCGGCGCGGGCACCGGAGTGTGGGCCGGGGCGGGCGGGGCGGTCGGCACCGGAGTGGGCTTGACGATCGGCGGAGTCGAGCCGTTCGTCGAGGTGTTGCCCGTGGAGGGGTTGCCGATCCCGATGACATTGACGCTGTTGCCGGTGATGTTGACGGGCACGTCGACCGGCAGCCGGACGCTGTTGCCCGACAGCAGGCCGGGCGAGTTACGGGTGCCGCCCGCCGCGTGTGCGCCGCCGCCCGAGCCCGAGTTCGTCCCGGCGGGGACGGCGCGCTCGTCGGCCGGTGCGCCCGCGTGCCGTCCCGGCCTGGCGCCGGGGGAGGAGTGCGTGGCGGCCGGAGCCGAGGTGTTGGCGCACGCGTTGCCCGTCACCGGATTCAGCAAGCCGATCACATTGATCGTATTTCCGCATGCATTCACCGGAATGGAGACGGGCACTTCCACCGAATTGCCCGACAGGACACCGGGCGATCCGGTGGTGTCACCCTGGGCGGCCGAATCGGCGTGGGCATACCCGGCGCCCGCCAACAGACCGCCGGCGACCATGGCGGTGACGAGTCCCTTCTGGGCAACCCTGTTCATACGCTTTCCTGCCTTCCGGAAATCCTCACGGGCTGCATGCCCGCACCGGAGACAACGCGCTCAGGGCCGATCAGGTCATGGCCGACGGATAAATCACCCCAACGAGTGACCGTGTCGCGGCCCCGTCCCTGACGGGCGGACAGGACGTGCGGCCAGCACTTTTCCCGGTATTCCGGCTATCGGTTCCGCTATTCCTATGAATTACCCATGAGCGGCCGATGGAACGTGGTAACGGATTATCCCGACACGACAGCGGCGGGGGGCCCCCGGGGGGGGGGCCCCCCCCCGGGGGGGGGGGTGGGGGTCCGCGTGCTGGCCCCGAAACGGGCGCGGGGAGGGGGGGGCGGGGGCATGACAGCGGGGGGGCCAAGTGGCAGCGGGCGGCGGG
>NZ_JBIBHM010000011.1:0-9776 GCF_042957025.1 Streptomyces sp. NPDC008139 | reverse complement strand
GCTGGGGGCCCTGAGTGCCTCGAACACCCCCCGGCCGCGGCGTTGGCGGGGCCACCTGAACCCCCCCCCCCCCCCCGCGCGGCCCCCCGGGGGGGGCCCCCCCGCCGCTGTGACGTCTGTCGTGGGGTCCGGCTTCAGGCCGCCGAAGCGTCCTCGGTCTCGTCGTCCTCGTCCATGAACAGGTGGCGCTCCATGTGCACGCGGGCGGCGGCCAGCGCCGGGGCGATCTCCCGGGTGCCGGTCGACACGCACAGCGTGTACGCCGTGTCCTGGAGCTGCTGCCGCACGCGCGGGTCGACGGACTTCGCCGTCTCGACCTCGGCGGTCAGCGTCTCGTAGCGTTCCACCAGGTTCCGAAGGACGGTCGGGTGGGCCATCAGCATCGTCGTACTCCTCGATGTTGGCGAAGTCGGGACGCGCCTGCCCGGCCCACGCTGTTCCATGCGTGAGAGCGGCGAAAAAACTGCCTGCCGGACCGCACCCTCTTCTTCGTCGCGTCTTTGCGCAGGCCCCGGATAGGGGTCGAGGGGTGCGAAGTAGTAGTCCCTTCACGGTACATGACACTCATGTCCACAACGGGGGCCGGTGAACGTGATGTTCGACTCGTCTTCGCCGCCGTGCCGTGGGAATGCCGCTCACGCGGGCGCGCCGTGCGGCCGGTGGTCGAACGCCGGGTGTCGACGTACCGACGTACCGACGAGTCGACCTGTCGCCACGACATGACGCGGCGACAGGTCGACAGCTGACTGCTTGTCGGACGCGGTGTCGTCCGGGCGGCCTGCTAGTCGATGCCGCGCAGGATGTGGGTCTCCGTCAGATCGTCCTCGTAACCGGCGAGGCGGATCGGCGCGCACCGGGACCAGGCGTCCAGGGGGCGTTCCTCGGCCAGGAGGGAGGCACCGTCGCCGCCTCGTTCGGCCGACTCATTGCGCTTCAGTTGCTCAGGTGACACCGCGCACTCCTTTGCGTCGCGTGGACCGGCGACACCCGACGCGGCCGTCCGACCGCGCCCGGCGCCCGGTGGGATGGCTCTTCGGGCGGTACGGACGCGGTGGCGCCTTGGGTCCCCCACGCCCGGGGGCGAAGGGGAGGACCGGAGCGCGGCCGAGGTGGGCGACTCGTTCCGGGACGGGCCCCGGGGTTCGGTACATCCCCTGAGACCGGTTCGTCCCGCACAGCGTAAGCCTGCCCGCCCTCCGTCACCAGCCGGTTTCCGGCGCGCTACGCACAGTGGCGAAGTGCCGTGCGGGCGTGCGAAACCGGCCCTGGCCGCTGCCGTGCGGCGCATGGTTGCTACGGTTCCTCGTGCTCAACAGCGAAGAGGACCGAGACGAGGGGCCTGCGCCATCCGGGTCACGCGCGCCTGAAATATCCGGAAAGCCGGAGATATCCGCGCCGCTGGCCAAGCCCCGCCGCCGACTGCTGGCCGATGTGAGCCCGCTGCGCGAGCACCCGGACTTCCGCCGCCTGTGGTTCGGCAACACCGTGTCGTACATCGGCCAGCAGATGACCGCGATGGCCGTCTCGCTCCAGGTCTACGCGATCACCGGCTCCAGCTTCTACGTCGGCCTGGTCGGCCTCTTCTCGCTCGTCCCGCTGATCGTCTTCGGCCTGTACGGCGGCGCCGTCGCCGACGCGGTCGACCGGCGCAAGCTCGGCCTGATCACGGCCGCCGGCTCCACCGTCTGCTCCGGCGTGCTGGCCGCGGCGGCTTTCGGCCATCTCAGGTCCGTGGCACTGCTCTACGCCGTCGTCGCGCTCCAGGCGGTCTGCTTCGCGATGAACTCGCCCGCCCGCTCCTCGATGATCCCGCGCCTGCTGCCGCCCGAGCGGCTGCCCGCCGCCAACGCGCTGGCCTCGCTCGCGGGCGGGGTCGGCCAGATGGCAGGACCCATGCTCGGCGCCGTCCTCGTCGGCGCCTGGGGCTACCAGGCCGCGTACACCGTCGACGTCGCCGCCTTCAGCGCCTCCCTCTACGCGATGTGGCGGCTGCCCGCGATGCTCCCTGGCGAAGGGGAGGGCGCGGCCCGCCGCCGCCCGTCCGTCATCGAGGGCCTGCGCTATCTCGCCGCCCGGCCCAATCTGCGCACCACCTTCGTCTCCGACCTCGCCGCCATGGTGCTGGCCCAGCCCCGCGTGCTGTTCCCCGCCGTCGCCGGGCTCTGGTTCGGCGGCGACACCCGCACCGTCGGCCTGCTCGCCGCCGCCCCCGCCGTCGGCGCGCTCCTCGGCAGCGTCTTCTCCGGCTGGCTCGGCCGGGTCCACCGCCAGGGCTTCGCCGTGCTGCTCGCCGTCGGCTCGTGGGGCGCGGCCGTCGCCGTCTTCGGCCTCACCCGCAACCTCTGGCTGGGCCTGCTCTTCCTGGCCTTCGCGGGCTGCGCCGACACCGTCTCGATGGTCTTCCGCAACACCATGCTGCAATCCGCCGCCCCCGACGACATGCGCGGGCGCCTCCAGGGCGTCTTCCTCGTCGTGGTGGTCGGCGGCCCCCGCCTCGGCGACTTCCTCGCGGGCTCCGTCTCCGACCTGTTCACGCCCACCGTCGCCGTCGTCGGCGGCGGCCTGGCGTGCATCTCGGCCATCGCCCTGATCGGCATCTTCCAGCGCGGCTTCGTCGCCTACGACGCCCGCCGCCCGGTGGCCTAGGAGCCGCCTTCAGGGGCGCAGCCGCTCCTCGGCGAGCGCCGACACGGCGGCGGCCAGATCGGCCTGCGACGGGTCGTACGCGGCGGCTGCGGCCGTCAGCCGCAGGATGTCGGCGAGGGCGCCGTCGGTGAGGTGGTCGGGCGCGCCGACGCGCGCGAGGCCGCGGGTGAGCAGGCCGCGGGCGACATCGGGACGGCCGCGGCGCAGCATCTTGACGGTGGCGACGGCGTTGGCCAGGGAGCTGGCGGCCGGGGACCAGGCGGTGGCGGGAGCCGCGGGCACGGTGGCCGACCCGGCCGGCTCCGCGCGGACGGACAGGTCCAGGCGCCAGAAGAGCGGAAGACCGCGGAAGGCGGCGAAGAGCAGCCGCTCGCCCGTGACGGCGGCCGACTCCGGGTCGACGCGGAGCGAGGCCAGCGGCCGGACGCGCCCCAACGCCTCGGCGGCGGTGCCGACGCAGTGGGCGAAGCGGTCGCCCGGCACGGTCCATTCGAGGTCGATGTCGCTGTAGGCGTCGGCGGTGCCCGCGGCCAGCGAGCCGCGCAGCCGGGCCCGGGAGCCGGGGCAGTACGCGGCCAGCGCGTCCAGGAGTTCGCGCGCCAGGGCCGCGCGTACGGCCGGGTCGAGGGCCGTCATCCGCTGCGCTCGGGCAGCGCGTCGACGTACACCCACGCACCGTCCTCGCGGCCGAAGCGGCTGTTCTCGTACTGGTCACCCGGTTGGCCGTCGGCCAGGAAGCGGGCGCGGAATTCGACGGTGCCCTCGGTGTGGAAGGCGGTGCCGCCGGTCGAACCGAGGATGTCGAGGCCGGTCCACCGCACGTCCCCGTCGAAACGCAGGCCCGGCGGCCGGGTGCCGGAGTGCCACGTACGCAGCAGATAGGCGGCGTCGCGTACGGCGAAGGCGGCGTACCGCGACCGCATGAGCTGCTCCGCGGTCGTGGCGGCGGACCGTCCCTGGTGCAGGGCGCCGCAGCAGTCGTCGTACGCGGCGGGCCGTCCGCACGGGCAGGGAGCCGTCGGGGAGAGCCGGGTGGCCGCCGGGCGGCGGTTCTGACGTCGGGGCATCCTCTGATTGTGGCGGACGCCGCCATTCGCGGGAGTCGTGGGTTTTGCCCGCCCCGCAGCGGAAAAGTGCTCACCGTGGCGCAAATCGGGTGCGCGCGCCACCATCCTCCTCCGAAAGGAATCCCCGTGAGTACGGCGCAAGACGAGTCAGCCCAGGTAGCGGTCACCTTCGACGGTTGCGCGAAGGAGGACGCGCAGACCGTCCTCGACGCTCTGAACACCAGTTTCGCCTCGGACCGCGAGCCCGACGACATCCCGCAGGACTCCGCGGACGGGCGGCCGATGGTCTGGAGTGCCACCTTCGACGTGTCCCGCACCCTTGGAGTGCCGGGACCCGCGCGGCTCGGCCAGTCGCTGACGGTCACGGCCCAGGGCGGCTACCGCGCGGTGGACCGGCTGCGGGAGAGCCTGGCCGAGGCGTTCACCGTCCGGGTGGTCGGCACCGCGGCGGGCGACCAGGAGCAGGAGGCGCGCTTCCGGCTGGAGAACCACGGCGCCGCCTGACCGCCTGACCGGGACGGGGCGCCGCCTGATCGGGAGGCCGCGCCGCCCGGCGGTCCGCGGCACGTCCGTCCGTGCGCCGTCCGTCCGCGGCATGTCCGTCCGTGCGCCGTCCGTCCGCGTCACGTCCCGCCGTGCACCGCCCGTACCGCCTCCAACGTGTCGGCCTCGGCCGCCGTCTTGTCCTCGCGGTAGCGCACGACGCGGGCGAAGCGCAGGGTGACGCCCGCCGGGTAGCGGGTCGAGGTCTGGAGGCCGTCGTAGGCGATCTCGACGACCAGTTCGGGGCGCACGGTGACCACGTATCCGTCGGTGGGGCCGACCGCCAGGGCGAGCAGTCGCTCGGTCTGCCAGTCGAGCAGCGCGTCCGTCAGGCCCTTGAAGGTCTTGCCGAGCATGGCGAAGCCGTCGCCGTCGCGCGCGCCCAGGTGGAGGTTGGAGAGCTTTCCCGTGCGGCGGCCGTGGCCCCACTCGACGGCCAGCACCACCAGGTCGAGGGTGTGCACCGGCTTGACCTTGATCCAGGACGCGCCGCGCCGCCCGGCCGCGTAGCCACTGTCGGCGGCCTTGACCATCACGCCCTCGTGCCCGCGGTCCAGCGTGGCCCGCAAGAAGTCCTCGGCGGCCCGCAGCTCCGCCTCGTCCGCCGGGTCCGACACGACGGTCCGCCGGACCCGCAGCTCCTCGGGGAGGAGCCCGGCCAGCACCGCGTGCCGCTCGTCGTAACCGCGGTCGAGCAGGTCCTCGGTCGCGTCCCCGTCGCCGACGGCGAGTACGTCGAAGAAGACCGCCGTCAGCGGCAGGGCGCGGGCCGCCGCCGACACGTCGACGCGGGAGCCGACACGGCCCGCGGTCTCCTGGAACGGCCGGGGCCGCCCGTCCGGGCCGAGCGCCAGCACCTCGCCGTCCAGGACCAAACGGTCCGCGCCCAGCGCGCGGACGGCCGCGACGACCTCCGGCAGGCGCTCGGTGATGTCGTCCAGCGTGCGGGTGAAGATCCGGACCGATTCGCCGTCGCGGTGCACCTGGACACGGATGCCGTCGATCTTCTCCTCGATCGCGCAGGGCCCCGCCTTGGCGACCGCCTCGGCGACGGATTTGGCGGAGGACGCCAGCATCGGCAGCAGCGGCCGGCCGACCGCGAGGGCGAATTCGGTGAGCGCGTCGGGGCCGCGCGCCAGCAGGGCCCGCGCGACCGGTTCGAGGGCGCCCGCGAGCATCACCGCGCGGCGTACGTCGGCGGGCGGCGCGCCGGTCGCGGCGGCCAGCCCCTCCGCCGCCGCGGCGTCCAGCGCGCCCTGCCTGACCTCGCCGGTGAGCAGCCCGACCAGGAACTCCTGCTCCCGCTCGGTCGCCGCGCCCAGCAGGCCCTGGAGCAGGTCCCGCCGCCGGCCCTGGGACCCGGCGCCCGCGACCGCGCCGACGGCCGTCAGGGCCTCGTCCACCGCCCGTACGGTCAGCGTCGGCTCCGCGGCGGGCTCGGCGCGGTCCCGCAGCGCCGCCCAGCCGACACCGAGCCGGCCCTGCGGCAGGCGTCCGGCCAGATACGCGATGGCGACCTGCACGTCCTCGGGCTCCATGGCGCGGAAGAACTCGGCCAGCAGCGCCGTCTTGCGGGTCCGCGCTGATGTGTGCGCGACCTCGTGCGAGACACGGGCGACCTCGGCGAACAGCATGTCCTCCATCCTGCGGCGAACCGGGCGGGAACGCCCGACGTGTGCCGGACGTATGCCCGACGTGTGCCCGGCAGGCGTCCGGCGCACGTTCGGCATACGGCACACAATAGAACAGATGTACGACAGTCGGGGTAGGCTCGGGGCATGAGCCACCCGTCCCCTCAGCAGGCGTCCATCTTCGGCGGCGGCGCGCCGGGCCTCGGTGACCTGGCGGGAGCCCGCCGCACCCACCTCGGACACGGCGCCTGGATCGACACGCTCCCCGGATGGCTGAGCGGCGCCGACGACCTCTACGCGGAACTGGCCGCGGAGGTCCCCTGGCGCGAGGAGCGGCGCCGGATGTACGACAACGTGGTGGCCGTACCCCGCCTTCTCGCCCACTATCGCGAGGGCGACCCGCTGCCCGCCGATGTACTCACCGACGCCCGCGCGCGGCTCAGCGCGCACTACGCGGCCGAACTGGGCGAGCCCTTCGTCAGCGCCGGACTGTGCTTCTACCGCGACGGCCGGGACAGCGTGGCCTGGCACGGCGACCGCTTCGGGCGCGGCGGCACCCACGACACGATGGTCGCCATCGTGTCCCTGGGGGAGCCGCGTCCGCTGCTGCTCAGGCCGCGCGGCGGCGGGGGCGCGGGGGCCACCGTCCGGCAGCCGCTGGGCCACGGCGACCTGATCGTGATGGGCGGCTCCTGCCAGCGGACCTGGGATCACGCGGTGCCGAAGACGCGGGGAGCGGTGGGCGGGCGGATCAGCGTCCAATTCCGGCCACGCGGAGTGGCGTAGGACCGGTGCGGAGCGGCGCGGGACCGGTCGGTTCTCCGAGGGGGCGGCCCCCCCTGCGGGCGCGGACGGCGGCCAGGCGGCTCCCGGTGTCGATGATCGTCGGGGGAGGAGCATACTTGCGGTGACAGCACTGTTGTCCGAAACCGCTGTCAAGGGGTGTCCGAAAAAACCGCAGGTGTCCGAAGGGGGCATTCAGGGTGGACATCGCGGTCGGCCGGCGTCAGGGGGCGCCGAGGCCGACGCGAGAGGCGTGGGAAACGCCACCGGGACGCTGCCGTGCGATGTCGCGAATGGTGGCGCCGTGATCAGTGCTGCCCGGAACTTCTCCCATCCCGCCCTGTTCTACCGCGGTGCGCGCGAGTATCTGGAGGGCACCGTCCCCTTCGTACGGGACGGCCTCGCCGCGGGCGAACCGGTCGCCGTCGCGGCCCCGCCCGTCGGACTCGGCCTGCTGCGTACCGCCCTCGGGTCCGACGCGGGCGCCGTGCGCTTCGTCGACATGACCAAGGCCGGGCGCAACCCCGGGCGCATCATTCCGGCCGTGCTCCGCGCCTTCTGCGACGCACAGCCGCCGGGTCCGGTCCGGATCATCGGCGAGCCGATCTGGCCGGGGCGCACCGCGCTGGAGTACCCGGCCTGCGTCCAGCACGAGGCGCTGATCAACACCGCCTTCGCCGGGCGGCAGGTGACGATCCTGTGTCCGTACGACGCGGCCGGGCTCGCCCCCGACGTTTTGGACGACGCGCACGCCACCCATCCGGTGGTGATCGAGGCGGGCCGCGAGCGGCCCAGCGACCGCTACGCGCCGGACCACGCCGTCGCCTCCGGCAACACCCCGTTGCCCGAGCCGCGGGACGCCGCGTCCTTCACCTTCGACGACCAACGCCTGCGCGACGCGCGGCACTTCGCCGTCCGGCTGGCGGGCGGCTTCGGCCTGACCGGCACCCGGCTGGACGACCTGGCCCTCGCGGTCTCCGAACTCATCACCAACAGCGTTCTGCACGGCGGCGGTTCCGGCACGATCCGGCTGTGGACCGAGAACGACCAAGTGGTCTGCGAGGTCCGCGACGGCGGCAGGCTCAGCGACCCGATGGCCGGCCGCCGCCTGCCTCCGAACGGCCGCCCGGGCGGCCGTGGCCTGCTGATGGTCAATCACATCGCGGACCTCGTCCGCATCCACGCCGCCCCCGACGGCACGGCGATCCGCTGCTACCTCGGCGGCGCTCCCGTCCCGGCCGGACCCGCGGACTGACCGACCCCGAACCGCCGCGCCACGCCGACGTCGCGTGAGCGGGGCCTTTCGCTGTGCGCGCACGGTGGGGTCTTGCGGTACGCGGACGGCGAGGGCCTTCCGCCATGCGGACCCCCTTGACGCCGGGGGAGGGGGCTGGCTTCATGAACGCGGTGATATGGGAGCGCTCCCATCGGCCTGCGCTGCCAAGCCGTCACCCATCCCCCCACGAACTGGTGAAGGGACTTACCAGTGACACGTCATCCCGCCCGTCCTCGCTCCGGGCCGCTCGCACGGCCCCGGCTGCCCCGTCGGAACCGGCCCCATCCGCTCCACCGGCTGCGCCCGGCGGTCGCGGTGCTCGCCGCCGTCGCGGCGCTGCTGCTGCCGCTGACCACCGCGACGACCGCGCACGCCGACCCCGTCTCGACCTGCGCGCCGCAGGGCACCATCCCGGTGGCCGGCGGCGAGTACACGCTCCAGGCCAACGAGTGGAACTCCACCGCGCAGCAGTGCGTCACGTACTCCAGCGGCACCGCATGGTCGCTGGGGACAGCCAACTTCAACCTGCCGACGAACGGCGCGCCCGCCACGTATCCCTCGCTCTTCAAGGGCTGCCACTGGGGCGACTGCACGCCGAACAGCGGTATGCCGATCCAGATCAGCAAGCTGGGCAGCGCGGTCTCCTCGTGGAGCACGGTGCAACCGGCGTCGGGCGCCTACGACGTCGCGTACGACCTGTGGATCAACTCGACACCGACCACGGCCGGTCAGCCGGACGGCACCGAGATCATGATCTGGCTCAACAGCCGTGGCGGGGTGCAGCCGTTCGGCGGGAAGAGCGGCACGTCGGCCGCCGCGGGTCACAACTGGGACGTGTGGACCGGCCGTCAGACCTCATGGAAGATCATCTCCTACGTGTTGCAGGGCGGCGGGACCTCGGTCTCGAACCTCGACGTCAAGGCGCTGATCGACGACGCGGTCGGCCGCGGTTCGGTCGACCCGGCGCACTACCTCATCGACGCCGAGGCCGGTTTCGAGGTCTGGCAGGGCGGCCAGGGTCTGGCCACCACCGGCTTCTCCTTCAGCGCGAGCGCGGCGGGCTCCGGCGGCACCGGCTCCGACACCCAGGCGCCGACCGCGCCCGGCGGCCTCAACGTCACCGGGACCACGGCGACGTCGGTCTCCCTGGGCTGGTCGCCAGCGACCGACAACGTCGGGGTGACGGCGTACGACGTCTACCGCGGCGGCGCGTTGGTGGGGACGACCGCCGGTCGGTCGTACACCGACTCGGGGCTGACCGCCGCGACGGCGTACACCTACACCGTCAAGGCGCGCGACGCGGCGGGCAACACCTCCGCCGCCTCGGCGCCGGTCACCGCGACCACCTCCGGCGGGTCCAACGGCGGTGGCGGAAACGGCTGTTCCGCCAGCTACACGGTGAGCAACGACTGGGGGAGCGGCTTCACCGCCGATGTGACGGTGGCCAACCGCGGCACGTCGGCGACGCGTTCGTGGACGGTGTCGTGGACCTACCCCGGCAGCCAGCGCGTCACCAACTCCTGGAACGCCACCGTCGCCCAGACGGGCGCGGCGGTGACCGCCGCGAGTCTCGCCTACAACGGCGCCCTCGCGCCGTCCGCCGAGACCCACTTCGGATTCCAGGGCACGTACAGCGGCGGGAACGCCGTTCCCGTGCTGACCTGCACGGCGACCTGACGCACCGTCCGGTCGCGCCTCGCGGCGGCCCGGGGGGCGGGGGGGGCCCCCCCCCCCGCCCGCCGGGGGGGGGGGGCGAAATTTGCGCCCCCCCCCCGCGTATTTGGGGTTGTCAATACAGAAAAAACGGGGGAGGGGGGGGGGGTGGGTGAA
>NZ_JBIBHM010000010.1:0-372077 GCF_042957025.1 Streptomyces sp. NPDC008139 | reverse complement strand
GGCCGGCTCACCCCCATCGAATACGAGACCGTCATGACCACACCGGCCTACCAGGCCGCGTGACCCAACCTGTCACCCGCCCCTGCACCAGCCCCACACGATCCGGCCCGACTATCTTCGCTGCGACAGGTCACGGACCACCGTTACGGCTACGCGTGCCGGCCGTCGAGCCTGTTATGGCTACACGTGAGGGATCGCGCCGGTGCTGCACCATGTGCGCGGCCGACTTGTCCGGCGGCCCGGCGTACCTCGTCGTCGGCGGCACTCGGCAGGGCCGGAACCGGGGCTCCGGCCGGGTACACACCGCGGACGGCCACGGTCTCAACGGCCGTCACGCCCGTTGGTCCTGGAGTGCGTGGATGAGGCCGAGTGGGGTCAGCGCGATCGCCTTGCCCGTGTTGGCCGGCCCGGTGATGATCAGCCCGCGGCGGGCGCTGATCGCACCGCGGTTGAGGATGACCAGGCGGCGGCCGCAAGTGACGGTGTGCCGGACTGTGGAGGTGGCGACCACTTGCAGGCGGGCGTGGTGGTCGAGACGGTCATCGTCGTAGGTGTACTTGTCCTGCTTATTCAGAGCGTCGTACTCGTCCTGTGTCAGCATGACCATGGCTTCGGCGACCGCCGAGGCGACGAACTCGCGCCAGCCGGGCAGGGTGGTCAGTTGGCGTCCGAAGCCGTCGTCCGGGTCGTCGGTCAGCGGGGTGGTCACAGGCGCTTCCAGGGGTCCTCAAGCGGGTCGAGGAGTCCCAGCGGGATCACTTCGGCCAGCGTCTCCTCGTCCTCCGCCGGCTCTTCCGGGAAGGGTTCCTGCTGCGGTTTCGGCGGGAGCGGTGTCGCGGGGGCCGCCGGGGCGGTGGCTGTGGTCCGGGCCGCGACGCGGCGGTCCTTCTTGTCCGAAGCGGCCTTCCGCTTCATTTTCACCGTCGGCTGTTCGGGGCCGGCGTGGGCGCGGGGCAGCAGGGCCGCGACGGCATCGGCGAGTTCTTCCTCGGTGGCCTTGGGTAGCTGATGGCTGATGTGATCCCAGGCCAGGTCGCCGAAGGGGACCGGGGCCCGGTTCAGGCACTTCCAGGTCGCCTGGACCCACTCGCCGCCGCGGTGGTTGCGTACCCAGAGCGGGAGACGTCGTAGGGGTCGCGGTGGACTTCCCAGAGGCCGCGCTTGGCGGCGACCCCGGAGCTCTGGCGGCGCATCGGCCCCAGGTCGGGGCTGTCGTAGGTGCGGTTGTTGATCCTGATGCCGTAGGAGTTGACGGCTCTCCAAGCTGGGCGAACATCGAGGCGACGGAGCCCAGCATCTTCTCGATGTGCCCCTTCTCGAAGGGCGAGCCCTTGTGCGTGGGCTGGAAGTCGATCTCCAGGAATGGGCACGTCCATCGGACAGCCGGACGAAGTAGTCAGGGGCGTGCCGGCGCCTGCGTGTGCCGTTGACGGAAAAGGCTTGTTCAAAGGCCGCAAGGGCAGCCTCTTCGAACACACCGGCAGGTGCCCCCACCACATCCCCCACGTACCTGTACACCGAAATGATCAACCAGCGATGGCACTACCTAGCGTTGATCATCCTGCAGTGGCAATCGATCGACGATCACTGGCACAGGTAGGCCGCCGTCGGCCGGGGGCCTTGCCATCCGAACAGTTCCGATATATCGTTGAGCCATCGCGAACGATCAACGATGAAAGGAGCGTCATCATGCGTTCCCAAGGACACGAACATGGACACCGCGGCCCCGGACATCACGGTTGGGGCGAGCGGGACGAGCGACGGTCGGCCTTCGGGCCGTTCGGACCGCCCTTCGGCGGGGGCCCCTTCGGGCCCGGCGGCCGGGGGCGTGGCGGACCGCGCGGCAGGGCACGGCGGGGCGATGTACGCGCCTCGATCCTGGCGCTGCTGAAGGACCGCCCGATGCACGGCTACGAGATGATCCAGGAGATCGCCGAGCGCAGCGGCGGCGCGTGGAAGCCGAGCCCCGGCTCGGTCTACCCGACGCTGCAACTGCTGGAGGACGAGGGCCTGATCAGCAGCGCGAGCGAGGGCGGCAAGAAGCTCTTCACGCTCACCGACAACGGCAGGACAGAAGCCGACGCGGGCCCCGAGGCCCCGTGGGAGGACGCCGGCCGCGGCGTCGACTGGGATGCCATGAACGAGATAAGGAAGGCGGGCGGCGGTCTCATCGAGGCCTTCCGCCAGGTGTGGGCCACCGGCACCCCCGAGCAGCGCGCGAAGGCGCTGACCGTGGTGAACGACGCCCGCAAGAAGCTCTACCTGATCCTGGCCGACGAGGACGTCACCGACCTGACCAAGGAGTGACGTCGGCGGTCACCGGGCGCCCGGTCCCGTACCGGCGCCGCCCGCGAATCAACGAGTCGGCCCGGGGCGTCACGCTCCGGGCCGACTCGATCCGCGTATCAGCAGGCGGGTCGGGATGATCCGCGGCTCCGCCGTGTCGACCGGCGCCGCGTCGATCAGCTCGCGCAGCGCCTCCACGGCCGCCTCACCGAGCCCGCGCTGGTCCTGTGCCACCGTGGACAGCGCCGGGCGCACCAGCGCGGCGGCGTCGATGTCGTCGAAGCCGACCACCGCCAGATCGCGTGGCACCGAGAGACCGGCGTCGGCCGCCGCGTGCATCGCGCCGACCGCCATCTGGTCGCCCGCCGCGAAGATCGCCGTCGGCGGCTCGGCCACCGCGAGCAGCCTGCGGGCCGCCTCCTCGCCGCTGTCGAGGAAGAAGTCGCCCTCGGTCACGTACTGCGGCGGCACCGGGAGCCCCAGCCGGGCGCAGGCCCGCTCGTAGCCCGCCAGTCGCTCGGCGGCCGGGGGAAGGTGCAGCGGCCCGGTGATGGTGGCGATCCTACGGTGCCCCAGCGCGTACAGATGCTCCACCGCCGCCTCCGCGCCCGCCGCGTTGTCGGAGCTGACCCGTACCGTGCGCGGCCCAGTGAACGCGGTGTCGATGCCCGCGCAGGGCACGGCGGACGCGGCCAGGACGCGCAGGCAGCGGTCGTCGGCGGGGGTGGTCAGCACGATGACGCCTTCGAGATTGTGCCGCCGCACCGCTTGCAGATGCGCGGCGTCCGGGTCCTCGGGGCCCGGCGTCGTCAGCAGCATCAGGTGGTAGTCCGCCTCGGACAGCGCGGTGCGCACCGCGCTCAACAGGCCGAGCAGAAAAGGGTTGTGGAGTCCCTGCGCCTCCTGCCCGCTGTCCCAGATCAGACCGATGGTGTCCGAGCGGCGCCTGACCAGGGTGCGGGCCGGTTCATTGGGCGCGTAACCCAACTCGATCGCCAGTTGCCGGATTCGCGCGCGGGTGGCCTCGCTCACCTCGGCGCGGTCGTTGAGAGCCCGGGACACGGTGGCGGTCGACACACCACTGCGGCGGGCGAGTTCACGAATGTTCACGGCGTACCTGATTCTGCGCGAGGGGAACAACGTGGAAACATGGGACAGGCGAAAGGTGACTCCTGCGTACAGTCTTGACGATCAGTCAAGGCGAGGACAGACTTCCGGCCGATCGGAAACGTTTACGGCACTAGGTCCCGACAACCCGCCGGGACCCCGACAGGAACGGGACGCCTGCGATGCCTGCGAACGCACGACGACGACCACGCCTCAGAATCATTCTGACACTCGCCACCGCCGCAGCGTGTGTGGCCGCGGTGGCTTCCGTACCGGCGGAGGCCGGGGACAATCCGACGTACACCAACGCGAAAGCACCGGTCGACGTCCGGGTGAAGGATCTGCTGAAGCGGATGACACTGGCCGAGAAGATCGGTCAGATGGACCAGATCTCCGTGGTCAGAATGCAAGGCGACTGCGAGTGGAGCGGTGGCGAATTCACCGAATCCTGCATGAAGAGCGTGCTTCTCGACAACGCGGCCGGATCCGTACTGTCCGGCGGCGGCGCGGGACCTGCGGTCAACACGCCCGAGAACTGGGCGAAGATGGTCAACACGGTGCAGAAATACGCCGTCGAGAAATCCCGGCTGCACATCCCGATCATCTACGGCGTCGACGCCGTGCACGGCCACAACAACGTGCTGGGCGCCACGATCTTCCCGCAGGAGATCGGCCTCGGCTCGGCCTGGGACCCGACGCTGGCCAAGGACTCCGCCGCCTCCACCGCCAAGGCGGTCGCGGCCACCGGCATCGACTGGAACTTCGCGCCGGTCACCGACATCGCGCGCGACCAGCGCTGGGGCCGCTACTACGAGACCTTCGGCGAGGACCCGCTGCTCGCGGGCACGCTCGCCGCCGCGGCGGTCGACGGCATCGAAGGCGCCAACGGCGCCAAGAACGTGGCCGCCACCGTCAAGCACTTCCCCGGCTACGGCGAGCCCGGCAACGGCCACGACCGCGTGCCCGGTGACGTCTCGATGCGCTACCTCCAGGACACGCTGCTGCCGTCGTACAAGCAGGCCATCGACGCGGGCGCGCAGTCGGTGATGATCAACTCCGGTGCCGTCAACGGCATTCCGGCGACCGCCTCGCACTACCTGCTCACCGATGTGCTGCGCAAGCAGTGGGGCTTCGACGGAGTCGAGGTCAGCGACTGGGCCGACGTCGCGGCGTTGCAGACCGCGTACCACGTCGCCGCCGACTACCCCGAGGCCATCGCCAAGGCCGTCAACGCGGGCCTGGACATGGCGATGGAGCCGTACGACGCGCAGGGCTGGAGCACCGGCCTGAAGACCGCCGTGCAGCGCGGCCTGGTCACCGAGAAGCGCATCGACCAGTCCGTGTCCCGCATCCTGAAGATGAAGTTCGAACTCGGCCTGTTCGAACACCCCTACGTGGACGCCTCGAAGGCCAACGGCCGGGTGCTCGGCGCCGACACCGCGCTGGCGCGGCAGGCGGCCGACGCGTCGCAGGTGCTGCTGCGCAACGACGGCAATGTGCTGCCGATCTCGTCCTCCGCCAAGAAGATCGTGGTCGCCGGTTCCTACGCCGACGACATCAACGACCAGGTCGGCGGCTGGACGGTGGGCTGGCAGGGCGTGCCCGACGGGGTGACGCTGCCCGGCACCACGGTGCTCCAGGGCATCAAGAAGGCGGCGCCCTCCGGTACGGAGGTCATCCAGGCCAAGACCGCGGACGACGCGGTGGCGCAGGCCAAGAACGCCGACCTGACCGTCGTGGTCGTCGGCGAGAAGGCGGCGGCCGAGGGCGCGGCGGACAGCCCGCGGCCCGCACTGACCGCCGACCAGGTGGCGTTGGTGAAGTCCCTGAAGGCGACCGGCAAGCCGGTGGTCACCGTGGTGCTCGCCGGACGCCCGCTGGTGCTCGGCGAGGCGGACGGCACCCAGGGCCTGCTGATGTCCTGGCTGCCCGGCAGCGAGGGCGGCAACGCCGTCGCGGACGTGCTGTTCGGCAAGGTCAACCCGAGCGGCCGGCTCAACGCGACCTGGCCCAAGGACATCGGCAACGAGCCGATGTACTACCAGCAGTTGCCCGGCACCAACGGCGGCCCCGAGTCCTTCGTCGACGCCGCCTACCCCTTCGGGGCGGGCCTGTCGTACACCACCTACGGCTTCGACTCGGTCAAGGCCGAATCGTCCGCCGTGCGGGCCCGGGACACCGTCCACCTGAAGGTGAAGGTCTCCAACTCCGGTAGCCGTGACGGCGATCTGGTGGTGCCGGTGTTCGTCTCGCAGCCGTCGAGCGACGTGCTCGCCCCGTCCCGGAAGCTGGTCGCCTTCACCAAGGTGCACCTGAAGGCCGGGCAGTCCCGTACCGTCGCGCTCGACGTGCCGCCGAGCCGTCTCGCGGTCACCCCCGGTGACGTCAACGGCGCGGGCAAGCAGGAGGTGGCACGCGGCGCCTACGTCTTCACGGCAGGGACGCAGACCGCCACGGTGACGGTCCGCTGATCCACGCACACCGCCGGGCCGCGTGAGGGACGACCCCCTCGCACGGCCCGGCGCTTCGCGTACGGGCGGACCGTCACGCGCCCGGCGCGGGGGGCTCGGCCGGTTCGACGAGCCCGGCGATGGCGCGCAGCGAGTCGTTGAGCGCGGTCGTCGCCGAGTCCTTCAGCTTGCCCGCCATGAGGGAGACGGCGGCCCCGGTGAAGGTGCCGTCGATCCGTACCTCGGTGGCGTCGCCGTCGGGCGTGAGCGCGTACCGCATCCCGAGGCTCACCCCCATCGGCCCCTTGCCGCTGCTGCCCAGCACCCGCTCGGGCTCGAACTCGTCGACCGTCCAGGTCACGTCCGCGGGGAAGCCCATCATCCGCAGGCTCTCCTGGTACGTGGCCCCGGCCGTCAGCGGCCGCGGACCGCCCTCCGGGAAGGCGGTGTGGGTGGCGTTCCACTCGCCGTAGGAGGAGAAGTCGGTCAGCAGGTCCCAGATCTTCCCTGCGGGGGCCGCGATACGCGCCTGTGCGGAGACTTCGGCCATGCGATCACTCCCTGAGTACCGGTCCACTCCCTGAGTACCGGTCGTGCCGCGCACCGTAACCGCGGGCGCCGCAACACTCAATACTGATGGACCGTCAGATATGGGGAGTGCGGCCTGCCGACGCTGCGCGACAGCGTCGGGGGAGCGGCCAGCAGCCGGTTCACGTGCGCCCGCGGCAGACCGTGCGCCGGATTGACCGGCAGCAGCAGCCGGTCCGGACGGAACCTGGCCCTGCGGACCAGACGGCGCGGGATCACGTCGTCGATCCAGGCGAAGGGCCGCCCCGCCGCGTACCGCAGGATCGGCGCCCACTTGCGCGCCGAGTACCGCTCCGCCTCGCGCAGCGGCGGATCGCCGGGCCGCGGCCGGTAGCCGCTGAATTCCACCACCGGAAGCGGCGGCAGACCCAGGCGCGGGGCTATGTGCGCGTTCGCCTCGTGCTCCCAGGTGGTCGCCCACACGAGGTCGTACATATCCGCCAGTTCGCGCAACCACACGCCGTGCCTGGCGGACAGCAGCACGGTGTGGGTCAGGATGTCGTGCACGGTGAAGTCCGGCGAGGGCAGCACCGGATTGAGCACACCGTCGACATCCAGGAAGAGCAGCGGTCGGACCATGGAACTCCTTCCCCGGTGGCGGGGCAGGTCGGTGTGTGTCGCCAGAGAGGGACGAGGCGACGGCCGGTACGGTTGCGGGTCGGACGGGAGGACATATGCGCGAAGACGACGGTCCGGCTACCCCCGACGGCGGAAGCGACGCGTCACCCGGGGGCGCGTCACCCGATGATGCGGCACCCGGCGGGGCGGCAGTCGGTAATGCGCCGCCGGACGAGGCGGCACCCGGCGGACCGCGACAAGGCCGTACGTCGCCCGGCGACCCCACGCCGGGCGACGCGGCTCTGCTCGCCAGGCTGCGGGCCGCCCCCGTACTGGCCGGGCCGCTGCCGGAATTCGACCCGGCCGACGCACCCGACACCCCCGGCCCGCTCTTCGCGACCTGGCTGGAACTGGCGCTTTCCGACGCACTGCCGGAACCGCACGTCATGACGCTCGCCACGGTCGGCGCCGACGGGACGCCCAGCGCCCGCGTCCTGATGCTGCGCGGAGTCGACACCGCCGACTGCGCCGTCGACTTCGCGTCCGACGCGGTCAGCCGCAAGGGCCGCGACCTGGCCGCGAACCCCGTCGCCGCGCTGACCTGGTACTGGCCCGCGCACGGACGGCAGATCCGGATGACGGGACCGGTCGACGTACTGGACGAGGAGACCGCCCGGCGGGACTTCCTCGGCCGCTCCCCGGCCTCCCGCGCCGCCGGCTTCACCGGGCGGATGAGCGGCCCGCTGACCGGAGCGATGGAGTACGAGCGGGCGCGCGCCGCGGCGGACGCCCTGGTGGCCGCGGAACCGGAACGGATTCCCGAGGGCCACACCGTCTACCGGCTGCGCGCCCAGGAGGCGGAGTTCTTCCAGGCCGACCCCGGCCGCTTCCACGTACGGCTGCGGTACACCCGCTCCGATCAGACGGGGGAGGGCCGGGACGGCCGCGGCGACGGGGACACGGACGGCGGCTGGACCCGGACCCTGCTGTGGCCATGACTCATCCCTGGGGATGACGCGGGAACCGGCCAACCCCCTCCACGGGCGGAGGCACGGATGGCCCCGGGTGCGGATGCGCCACACCGGGGCCGCCTGATGAGGTGGATGGCGTGTACAGCAACCACGGGCCGCCGCTCGACCTGAGCCACCTGGCGGACGACCTCCGCCTCACGGTCGAACTGCGTTCCGTGGCGGCCGGCGCGCGCCGCCGGGCCACGCGCGACGGCGACCAGCAGATCGACACCGCCCACCTGCTGCACTCCCTGCTGGAGATCGACCCCCTGGCGCGGGCCGCCTGCGACGCCGGGACCGGACAGGTCGTCCGCGTGCTCGGCTACCTGGTGCAGCGCAGCATCGGATACGGGCTGCGCTGGCGCGGCACCGTCGAGGACTCCGGCGCGCTGCCCACCGTCCAGGCAGTCGCCGGCACCGGCTGGAGCCCGTCCGCCGCCGCCGCGATCCGCAACGCAGTCGCCCTCGCCCGCCGCCGTGGCCGCACCCAGGCCGACGGCATCGACCTGCTCGACGCGCTCGCCTCCGACCCCGAATGCCGCGCCGTGGACGTGCTGCGCGCCGCCGGACTCGACGTCAGCGGCTACCGGGATGACGGTCCTGTCGCGAGCTGACATCATGACCCGATGCACGTAACTCAGCGGCGAAACGGGGGCCTCGGGCTCGCTCTGGTGTCCGCCTTCGCCTTCGGCGGCTCGGGCGTCGCCGCCAAACCGCTGATCGAATCAGGGCTCGACCCGCTGCACGTGGTCTGGATGCGCGTCGCGGGCGCCGCGCTCATCCTGCTCCCCATCGCCCTGCGCCACCGCGAACTGCCGCGCCGCAGGCCGGGACTGATCCTCGGGTTCGGCCTCCTCGGCATCACCGGCTGCCAGGCCCTGTACTTCGTGGCCATCTCCCGCATCCCGGTCGGCGTCGCCATCCTCGTCGAATTCCTCGGCCCCGCCCTGCTGTTGGGCTGGGTCCGCTTCGTCCAGCGCCGCCCCGTCAGCCGGTCCGCCGCCCTGGGCGTCGTCCTCGCCATCGCCGGCATGGCGGCCGTCGTCGAGATCTGGTCCGGCCTGGCCTTCGACCCGCTCGGCCTGCTCCTCGCCTTCGGCGCCGCCTGCTGCCAGGTCGCCTACTTCGTCCTCGCCGACGACGGCGCGGAGAGCGCGGACGCGCCGGAACCCATCGCCGTCATCGCCTACGGCCTCCTCGTCGGCACCGCCGTCCTCTCGGTCGTCGCCCGCCCCTGGAACATCGACTGGGCGATCGTCTGGCAGCAGTCCGCGCTCGGTGAGCGCGACGTCCCGGCCGTTCTCCTCGTCGCCTGGATCGTCCTCGTCTCCACCGTCGTCGCCTACCTCGCCGGCGTCCTCGCCGTCCGCCGCCTCACCCCTCAGATCGCCGGGGTCGTCGCCACCCTCGAAGCCATCGTCGGCACCGTCCTCGCCTGGGTCCTCCTCGACGAGCACCTGGGCGCCGCCCAGGTCGTCGGCGGCGCCCTCGTCCTGGCGGGCGCCTTCACGGCCCAAACGGCGAGCCGCGCCAAGCCGGCGGCGACGCCGGACCCCCTCCCGGAACCGGACTTGGCCGACGCCTAGCGCCGACCGGCTCCCCGCCGGGCACCGCTGCGCGGTGGGGTTCACCACACGGGTGCCCCTGCGCGAGGGGCTGCGCCCCTCCGGTACCGCTGCGCGGTGGGGGTTCGCCGGTAGCCAGCGAGCCAAAGGCGGCGCCGGTGTTGAAAGGGAGAACGCGCACAGAGAGCGAGGAACGAGCGAACGAGCACGATCGACTGTCGACACCGGATTTAAGCCGCCGGAGGCGAGAGGGCGGCAAAAAAAGGGAATCGCGGTGAGCTGACGCAAGAGGGCTCCCACGCACAGTGACTCGCGACGGCGCGCTGACGCGAGTGGGCGACCCGCAACGGTGGCTTGACGCGGGAGTGCCAGCCGTACCGGTGAGCTGACGCAAATGGGCCACCCGCACCGCTGAGCCGACGCAAAAGAGCCACCCGCACCCCCCCGCAAGAACCCCCGCACCCCCCACCCGCCCCCCTTCCCCCCAAGAGCCCACCCCCCGCGTCGCGTAAGCTCCCCCCATGCATCTCACCGTTCTCCCGCCTCCTGCCGTCTGACGCGGGCGGCGACATTTCGGAAGACCTGGGGCCGGACCCGGCGCGGTGACTCGCGTTCGAGGTGAACGGCCGGGTCGCCGCTGTCCGCATATGGCGACCGGCGACCTCACCCCACCTCTTCCGCGGGAGAATTCTCGTGTCACTCACGCCTGTCCACACCCCGGTCGACGCTGCCCTGTCGACGAACCGGGGCCTGATCTATGTCGTTTTCGCGGCCACCGCCTGGGGGACGGCGGGCGCCGCGGCGGCGCTGTTGTACGACGGGAGCGGGCTGGGCCCGCTGTCGCTGACCTTCTGGCGGGCGGCCGGCGGCTTTCTGCTGCTGTTGGCGGTGCGCGCGGTGCGTCCGGCCGCCGCGGTGCGGGTGGTGCGGGCGGAGCCGCGGCGGCGCAAGGCGGTGCGGATCCTGGTCACCGGCGCGGGGCTGACGCTCTTTCAGACCGCGTACTTCTGCGCGGTGAAGTCCACCGGGCTTGCGGTGGCCACGGTGGTGACGCTCGGGTCGGGCCCGGTGCTGATCGCGGTCGTGGCGCGGCTGGCGATGGGGGAGCGGCTCGGGCGCGGCGGTACGGCGGCCGTGGCGGGCGCGCTCGGCGGCCTCGCGGTGCTGGTGCTGGGCGACGGCGGTACGGGCGTACGGCCGCTCGGTGTGCTGCTCGCTGTGCTGTCCGCCACGGGGTACGCGGCGATCACGCTGCTCACCCGGTGGCTGGGGCGCACGGGCTCCGCGGGCGACCCGCTGGACACCTCGCTGTGGTCGTTCGGCATCTGCGCGGTGGCGCTGTTGCCCGCGGCCTGGGCCGAGGGGCTGTTGCCGCAGGCGGCGGGGCTCGGCCGTACGGTGCTGCTGCTCTGCTACCTGGCGTCGGTGCCGACGGCCGCCGCGTACGGGCTGTACTTCGCGGGCGCCGCGGTCCTGCGGGCCGCGACCGTCTCGGTGATCGCCCTGATCGAGCCGGTCTCGGCGGCCGTCATCGCCGTGGCCCTGCTCGGTGAACACCTCACGGCCGCGACGGTGACGGGCACCGTGATCCTGCTGGCGGCCGTGACCGGTCTCGGTCTTGAGGAGGCCAGGTCCGCGTCGGCGCAGCGGAGGGCGGCGCCCGTCGTGGGGTGAACCCTTCAGGCGCCGGTCCCGGCGTCGGCCGCCGCGGACAGGCGGCGGATCTGATGGTTACGGGCCGCCGCGTCGTGCGGCCCGTCCCGGTCCGCGAGCAGGTCCATGACGCGCCGCCGCATCCGCTCCGGCTTGTTGCCGCCGTACTTGAACTTCGCCCGTACGTCGGTGACGTCGAGGCGGACACCGCGGATGCCGGGCAGCATGCGGCCGAACGGCTCCTGGCCCGGTTCCACTAGCGCGGTGCCGCCTCGCGGCTGGAAGTGGCCGACCTGGCGTCGCAGGAGGTCGGCCTTGAGCTGCGGGTCGTCCACGATGTGGGCGGTGCAGTACAGCAGGACGGCGGCGTAGAAGCTGGTCGGTGTGCCGTGTTCCGTGGGGGCGCCCTCGGGCGTGTGCCAGGGGCCGGGGATGAACGTGTAGTCGTCCACGACGCTGAGCGTGACCCGCGGGCTCGCCTCCAGGGCCCGCCAGATCGGGTTCGGGCGGGCGAGGTGCGTGACCGCCTCGCCCAGCCCGGCCGGGCCGGGACCGTCGGCGCCGGCCCGCGGGTCGTAGGCGAAGTGCAGCGGCTGGACGAACGGCGGCTCTCCGTCGAGGCCGTTGACGGTGAGCTGGCCGAAGTCGTGGACGGCCAGCCACTCCTGCCACTCGCTGTCGGAGGTGGGCGCGTCCCAGGGGTGGATCAGCATGCCGCGAGCCTCACTTTCCCGGTCGGCCGGGCAGGTAGCCGGGCAGCGGGATCGACGGGTCGAGGTCGTCCGCCGGGATCGGGGCGCCGTAGGTCCTGGCGACCGGGACCACGCCGGTCCAGTAGGGGAGCGAGATGTCCTCCGGCTCATCGTTGGGGCCGCCGGTGCGGAGCTTCGCCGAGACCTCCAGCAGGTCGAGCCGGATGACGGCGGTGGCGGCCAGTTCCTTCGCGTCCGCCCGGCGGGAGTCGGCGGCGCGTCCGGGCACGGCCTGCTCGACGATCGCGTCCAGCGCGAGCGACCGCTCGGCCGGGTCGGTCACCTCGTGGGCGATGCCGTGCACCACCACCGAGCGGTAGTTGATCGAGTGGTGGAAGGCGGACCGGGCCAGCACCAGGCCGTCGACATGGGTGACGGTGAGGCAGACCGCGAGCCCGTCGTCGGCCCGCGCCCCGCGCAGCGGCCGGGACCCGGTCGAACCGTGCACGTACAGCCGCTCGCCCGACCTGGCGTAGAGCGTCGGCAGCACGACCGGCGCGCCGTCGCGGATGAAGCCGAGGTGGCACACATAACCCTCGTCCAGGATGCCGTGCACCATCTCCCGGTCGTACGCGGCGCGTTCGCGGCTGCGGGTCGGGACGGTGCGGTCGGTGGGCGGATATCCGACGGGAGGTGCGGAGGCCATGGCGAGATCCTTTGCACTAGTGCATAATAATGTTTGTGCTAGGAGATTACCGGATCACAGGTCGGGGCGCATCGGATATCGCCGCCAGCGTCGAGAGCGCGGTCGGCACGGGCGCACTGCGTCCCGGTGAGGCGCTGCCGCCGCTGCGGGAACTGGCCCAGGAGTTGGACGTCAACCCGAACACCGTGGCCGCCGCCTACCGACTGCTGCGCGACCGCGGGGTGATCGAGACGGCGGGGCGGCGCGGCAGCCGGGTACGGTCACGGCCCGCCACCGCGCCCCGCGACGAGATCCGGATCGACGTCCCGGCGGGCGTCCGCGACATCGCCTCGGGCAACCCCGACCTCGCGCTGCTGCCGCCGCTCGACGGGGCGCTCGCCGCCGCCGCAGCCCGCCACGCGGAGGCACCCGCGCTCTACGGCGCCGTCCCGGTCGATCCCGAACTGGCGGCGGCGGCCCGCGCCGCGTTCGACGCGGACGGCGTTCCCGGCGGGCCGATCGGCATCACCTCCGGCTCGCTGGACGCCATCGAGCGCGTCCTGGCCGCCCATCTGCGGCCCGGCGACGCCGTGGCCGTCGAGGACCCCGGCTGGGGCAGCACCCTCGACCTCGTGCCGGCGATGGGGCTGCGCGCCGTCCCCGTCGGCGTGGACGACGAGGGACCGCTCACCGAGGACGTGGCACGGGCCGTCCGGGCGGGCGCCCGGGCGCTCGTCGTCACCGACCGGGGACAGAATCCGACCGGCGCGGCCGTCTCGGCCGCCCGCGCCCGGGAGTTGCGCGCCCTGCTGGCCGACCACCGGCAGGTGCTGGTCATCGACGACGACCACGTACACGGTCTGGTCGACCTGCCGCTGCACTGCCTGTCCGGGGTCACCGACCACTGGGCGCTGGTCCGCTCCACCGCCAAGGCATACGGCCCCGACCTGCGGCTCGCGCTCTACACCGGCGACGCCGTGACCGTCGACCGGGTGCGCGGGCGGCACCGCCTCGGCGCCGGATGGGTCAGCCACCTCCTGCAACGGGCCGTCGTCCACCTCTGGGAGTCCGGCGCCGTCGATCCGGCCCGCACCGCGCGGTCCTACGGGGAGCGGCGCGACGGTCTGGTGCGGGCGCTGGCCGAGCGCGGGATCACGGCGCACGGCCGCAGCGGCATGAACGTATGGGTGCCGGTCAGTGACGAGACCGGCGCGGTGGCCGGGCTGCTCCAGCGCGGCTGGGCGGTGGCACCGGGTGCCCGCTTCCGGCTGGCCTCACCGCCGGGCATCCGGCTGACCGTCTCCGCGCTCGCCCCCGCCGACGTCGTCCCGCTGGCCGACGCCGTCACCGCCGTACTGCGCCCGGCGGGGCCGGGCGCGGCGTCAGGCGCGGGCCGCTACGGCTGAGCCCTGACGGCCGTAACGGGTACGTTCGCCGCGGGCTCGGCCGCGGACCGGGGCTCCGCGGCGGGCAGTGCCTCCTCCGCCCGTATCGGCGTCCGGAGCTGGACCTCGGCCTCCACGGGCACGGCGACCGGTTCCGGTTGCTCTTCCGGTGCGGGCGCGACCTTGGGGCGGCGCTGGGTGAGGGCCGCGCCGATCAGGATGACGGCGGCGCCGACCGGCTCGTTCCAGCTCAGCGCCTCGCCGAGCAGCAGGACACCGGCGGCGGTGGCCACGATCGGGATGAGGTAGGTGACCATCGAGCCGATCGTCGGCCCCTTCTCCGCGACCAGGCCGTACTGGATGAGGAAGGCGAACCCGGTGCCGAGCGCGCCCAGCGCCAGCACCGACAGCACGGACTTGAGCGGGTACGAGTCGGGCATCGAGGTGAAGAACGGCGTGACCAGCAGCAGTTGCGCGGTGCCGAGGCTCAACTGGCTCGCGGACATGGCCAAGTGGGAGCTGCCCGTGCCGGACAGGGTCCGGCGCACGTACGCCCAGCCGACCGCGTAGCTGAAGGCCGCGGTGAGCGCCATGATCGTGCCCTTGGGGTCCTGTCCCGAGAAGCCCTGCCAGGCGCCGAGCACGGTCAGCACGCCGATGAAGCCGAGGCCGACACCCGCGAAGCGCTGCCGCGAGGGCCGGTCCTCCGACAGCGCGACCACGGACACCAGCATCGAGAACAGCGGCGTCGCCGCGTTGCATATCCCCGCCAGCATCGACGGAATGGTCTGTTCGGAGTAGGCGAAGAGCGAGAACGGCAGCGCATTGAGCAGTACCGCGGCGACCGCCAGGTGCAGCCAGACGCGGGGTCCGTGCGGCAGCCGCTCTCGCTTGACCGCGACCGCCACGGCCAGCACCGCTGTGCCGAAGACCATCCGGCCGAGCGTGACCTGGAGGGGCGCGAACGCCTCGTTGCCCACCTTCATGAACAGGAAGCTGAAGCCCCAGACCAGGCCGAGCGCGGCGAAGCGGACCCGCCAGTCGACGGTCCTGCGCGGTATGCGGCGCGAGGTCCGGCCGGAGCGGGGCGAAGAGGAAGCGGGTGTCGGGGAGACGGGAGCGGAAGCGGCTGTCCTGGGCTCGGCGGGTGCGGTCATGCGACTACGATGGCGCGTTCGACCTCGTAGAACAAGCGAGAATTTGTACACGGACGACGTAGGATTACTAACATGTTGAGTCTGGAGCGCCTGCGCGTCCTGCACGCCATCGACACCTACGGCTCGGTGTCCGCCGCGGCGGACGTGCTGAGTGTCACGACCTCGGCCGTGTCGCAGCAGATGGCGAAGCTGGAGCGGGAGACCGGCCAGTCCCTGCTCACGAAGAACGGCCGCGGGGTACGACTGACCGACGCGGGACGGCTGCTGTCCGGGCACGCCGACCGGATACTGTCCCTGGTCGAGCTGGCGCACGCCGACCTGGAGGCACACCGGGGCGCCGCCGTCGGCGAACTGCGGGCCGGCGCCTTCCCCACCGCCGTCCGGGGCCTGTTCCCCGACGCCCTCAACGCGCTGCGGCGCGAGCACCCGCAGCTCAGGACCGTCGTGCACGAGTTGGAGCCGCAGGAGTCGCTGGCCCGGCTGGCCCGCGGCGACATCGACCTCGCGGTCGTCCTCGACTGGTACAACAAGCCGCTGTCGCTGCCCGGCGGCCTCGCCAAGGCGCCGCTCGTCGACGACATCGCCGACATCGCGCTGCCCGTGGGGCACCGGCTGGAGGGCTGCGACCAGATCGAGCTGGACGAACTGATCGACGAGGACTGGATCGCCTGGCCCGACGGCGGCTTCTGCAACGAATGGCTGCTGTTCACCCTGCGCGGCAAGGGCATCGAACCGCGGATCGCGCACCACGCCGAGGAGCACGCCACCGTGCTCGCCCTCGTCGCCGCCGGTCTCGGCGTCGCCGTCATGCCCCGCCTCGGCCGCGACCCGATGCCCGGGGGCGTCCGCATCGCCCCCGTCCAGCACACCATGCGGCGCCATGTCTACGCCGTCTGGCGCGAGGACGCGGACCGCCGCCCCGCGATTCGCGTGGCGGTCGAGGCCCTGCGCCGCTCGGCGGGACGCGTGGGCGACTGACCCCCGGCGAAGCGGTACGGAGCCCGGCCCGGACGTGCTCCGGAGTCCGGTCCGACGGTGAGGCTCGCGCCGGTCGGCGGATTCAGGAGCGCCCCGGCTCCGGCCTGGCCGCCGCGGCGGCCATCTTCGTGAAGTCCCACGAGACGACCCGCTCCGGTGTCAGCCGCAGCCACGCGTGCCGCCCGTCGTGCGGCATCGTGGGCAGGCCGAAATTCCGCTCGGAGAAAAGGCGTTCCGGTGTGTCGAGTTCGGGGTGCGGCACGCCGGTACGGGGTGCTTCGCCGACGAATTCGACCGTGCCGGACAGCTCGACGCCGCGCAGTTCGCCGTAGTCCTCGCCGTCGTCCACGACCACGGCGATCCGCGGGTCGCGCCGCAGGTCGGCCCAACGGCGGCTGCGGACCAGGGAGTAGAGCCAGAGCGAGGTGCCGTCCCAGGCGAACCACAGGGCGCCCGCGTGCGGACGGCCGTCCGGCGAGACGGTCGCGAGCCGGCAGGTGCGGTGCCCGGCGAGGAAGGCGTCGATCTCCGCCGCGCTCATCATGATCCTGCGGCCCCGACGCTGGGTGGCGGTCATGGCACCTCCGTGCGCATCGCCCATGGCTGACGAGGAGCTGATCCCATGTCAGGTCCTCCGCCGGAATCATCCGGCACCGGACCGCAAGGGTCCAGCCCCTGATCCCTTCCGGCCGGACCGCAAGGGTCCAGCCCTGATCCCTTTCGATCTGACGGACCGTCAATTATGGTGCGCGCCATGACCTCCGCCGACCGCCTCGCCGCACTGCTGCGGCCCGCGACCACCGCGCTGCTCACCGTCGAGTGCCAGCGCGGTGTGGTCGGGAGCGACAGCGCGCTGCCCGAACTGGCCGCCGCGGCACGCGACTCGGGCGTGCTGGGCCGCGTCGGCCGACTGGTCGCGGGCGCGCACACCGCGGGCGCCGCCGTCCTGCACGCCGTCGCGATCCGCCGCCCGGACGGGCGCGGCGCCAACCGCAACGCCCGGCTGTTCCGCGCCGCCGACCGGCTGCCGGTCAAGCAGCTCGACGGCACCGACGCCGTACGGCTCACCGAGGAGATCCCGGTCGCCGACACCGACCTGACGGTCACCCGGCTGCACGGCCTCTCGCCGATCGCGGGCACCGACGTCGACGCGCTGCTGCGCAACCTCGGCTGCCGGACCCTGATCGTCACCGGGGTCTCGCTCAACATCGCGATCCCCAACGCGGTCTTCGACGCCGTCAATCTCGGCTACGACGTGGTGCTGCCCGCCGACGCCGTCGCCGGAGTCCCCGCCGACTACGCGGCGGCCGTCGTCCGGCACACCCTGTCGCTGGTCGCCACGGTGACGACGACCGACGACATCCTGGCCGCCTGGAAGCGGTGACGCGAGCGCCGCAACACCGCTGCCCCGACGCGCTGTTGGTCGCCTCGGATTCTGGTCGCCGCCCGGCACCGGACGCGGCACCCACCCGCCGCACCCGGCACCGCAACCGACGACGTAGGACCGTAGACCCGTGAGCCCGTGAGCCGTACGTCCGTCCCGATCAGCTACCGAGCATCACCTGGTCACCCGACACCGTCACGTTCTCCGAAGGGAGCGGCCTCGTCGCCGGGCCGCTGGCGACGCTGCCGTCGGCCACGTGGAACTTGCTGCCGTGGCAAGGGCAGTTGATCGTGCCGTCGGACACGCTGCCGACCTGGCAGCCCGAGTGGGTGCAGGTCGAGGAGAACGCCTTGTACTGCCCGGCGGTCGGCTGGGTGACGACCACCTTCTGGTCGGCGTAGATCTTCCCGCCGCCGACCGGGACGTCCGAGGTCTTGCCGAGCGCGGTGCCGCCGCCCCCGGAGGCCGCGGACGAGGTGGGCGCCGTGCCCGCGTCCGACGTGGTGGGGTCCGCGCCGGCCGAGGTCGTCGGCGCCCCGGCGTCCGACGGCGACGAGGAGTCGGAGGCGGCGTTCGACGAGTCGTCCGAGCTGCCGCAGGCGGCCAAGGCCGCGGCGAGTCCCACGCCGCCCGCCGCCGCTACGAAGCCGCGACGCGTGGGAGGCACGGAGAATCGGGGGGTCTCTGCCATGAGGTGCGTCCTGTCCGTTCGTGGGGCCGGGCGGCGGAGGGACACCGCCCGGCAGCGTGGTGTCACGCGTGCTGTCTCATACGGGCGTCCGCTCCGGAACGTTCAACGCCGCACGCAAGAAGTTCACCTGGTGCCTCAGGAGTCCCTCCACCACCGTCTCGTCCGTCGGCGAGTGCGTGACGTTCGACAGCGGCAGCACCTGGTGCGGGCGGTGCGCCGCGAGCAGGGCCGCCGACATCCGCAGCGTGTGCGCCACCACCACGTTGTCGTCGGCCATGCCGTGGACCAGCAGCAGCGGGCGCCGCAGGTCCGCGGCCTCGCCGATCGGCGACGAGCGGTCGTACGCGGCGGGCTCCTCGTCCGGGTGGCCGAGGAAGCGTTCCCGCCAGTGCGTGTCGTACAGCCGCTGGTCGCTCGGCGCCGCGCCGCTGACCGCCGCGTGGAAGACCTCGGGCCGGCGGATCACCGCCGCGGTGGCCAGGGTGCCGCCGTACGACCAGCCGCGGATCCCGACCCGCCCGAGGTCGAGGTCGGGGCAGTGCTCGGCCGCCGCGCGCAGCGCCGTGACCTGGTCCTCGATCGGCGCGCTGAGCGAGTCGCCGCGCACGGTCTTCTCCCAGGCCGGGCCGCGCGCCGGTGTACCGCGCCCGTCCGCGACGACCACCGCGAAGCCCTCCTCGGCGAACCACTGCGCCTCGTACATCGACCAGCCCCCGCCGCGCGTCACCAGCCGCATCGCGGGCCCACCGTAGGAGGCGACCAGCACCGGCAGCGGCCCGCCGCCCGGCTCGTACCAGGACGGCAGCAGCAGCGCCGTACGGATCTCCCGCTCACCGGCCCGCAGCCAGGTCACGCGCGGGGTCAGGACGGGCTTCGCGGCCAGGCAGCCGACCGCGGTCTCCTGACCGCCGTCGCGCAGCAGCGTCGTGCGGTGGCCGCGCTCGGTGCGGGAGTCGAGCAGCAGCGTGCCGCCCGCGCGCAGGCCGGTGTGCACGCCGGGACCGGAGCTGAGCCGTACGGGGCCGCGCTCGCGGTCGTACGACCACAGGTGCTCCTCGGTCGGCTCGTCGCAGGCGGTGAAGAGCACCGACTCGCCCGCCGCGCCGAGGACTTCGCGGACGTGCAGACCGTCCGGCGTCACCGGCTCGCCGCCGACTGTCAGGCGCCGGGACCCGCCGGTGTCCGCGGTGTGCACCAGCGCGCCGGACGTGGTCCTGGCGGGCGTGCCGGGGATCAGTTGCACCCACGCCGGGTCGCGCTGCTCGTGCAGCAGCCGTGTCCCGCCGCTGCCGGGGTCGGCGGCGAGCACCCGCACCGTCCGCTGGTCCCGGCTCTGGACCGCCAGCAGCGGGCCGTGCGCGTCCCAGTCCGCGCTCGTCAGATATTCGTACGCCGCGCGGTCCCAGCGGACCTCGGTGCGCGTCCCGTCCAGGCCCAGCACGTGCAGCGAGACGTCGGCGTTGGCGGTGCCCGCCGTCGGGTAGGGCACCGCGCGCGGCGGCTTGGCGGGATCGGCCGGGTCGGAGATCCACCAGCGACGGACGCGGGCGGTGTCGACGCGGGCGGTCAGGACCGCGGCGCCGTCGGGCGACCACCAGTAGCCGCGGTACCGGTGCATCTCCTCCGCCGCCACGTGCTCGGCGAGCCCGTACGTCACGTCCGCGGTCTCCGGCGCGGCGAGCAGCAGATCGGCGCCGCCGCCGAGGTCGGCCACGCGCAGCGCGCCCTCCGTCACATACGCCACGCGCCGCCCGGCCGGGTCCGGCCGCGGGTCGACCACGGGCCCCGCGGTGGCGACCGGGCGCGCCGCGCCGCCGTCGGTACGCACCGTCCACAAGGCGCCGTCCAGCGCGAAGACGACGGTGCGCGCGGCGGCGTCGGTGGCGTACGCGACGATGCCGCCGCTGCGTTCCCTGGTCCGCTCGCGCCTGACCAGCTCCGCCTCCGGCACCTCGCCCGGCGCGGCGCCGAGCGCGTCCGGATCGGCCAGCAGCCGCTCCTCGCCGTCCGCGAGCAGCCACAGACAGCTCGTACGGTCCTCGCCGCCGCGGGTGCGCAGGAAGAGCAGCGTCCCGCCGTCGGGGGACAGGGTGAAGGAGCGGGGCACGCCGAGCGAGAAGCGCTGGGTGCGGGCGAGTTGACGGGGCAGGTCGCCGGAAGGGGTACGGAGCGGGGCGCGCGCCGGTTCACGCGCGAGGTCGGGTGCCGGGTTATCGGTGTCCATGAGGGGACTCTGGCCCATTAGCCTGGAGCGATGTTGAGAGAAGTGACGGGCATCCGCTATGTGACGCCGCTGCGCGAGGGCGGCTCGGTGCCCGGTGTCGTCGAGGCCGACGATCTCGGTACGTATGTCGTGAAGTTCACCGGCGCGGCCCAGGGCCGCAAGGCGCTGATCGCCGAGGTGATCGCGGGCGAGCTGGCCAGGCGGCTGGAGTTGCGGGTGCCGGAGCTGGTGCGCTTCCACTTCGATCCGGCCATCGCGCCCGGCGAGCCCGACCAGGAGATCCAGGATCTGCTGAAGGCGAGCAGCGGGCTCAATCTCGGAATGGACTTCCTGCCCGGATCCCTCGGCTTCGATCCACTGGTCTTCCCCGTGGACACCGCGGAGGCGAGCCGCATCGTCTGGTTCGACGCGCTCATCGGCAACGTCGACAGATCGTGGCGGAATCCTAACATGCTGGTCTGGCACCGGGACTTGTGGCTCATCGACCACGGCGCCTCACTGATCTGGCACCACAACTGGCGTACGGCGCGCGCCGCTTCCGACAAGCCGTACGACGCCGCCGACCACGCGCTGTCCCGCTTCTCGCCCGATCCGGCCGCGGCGGCGGCCGAGTTGGGGCCACTCGTCACCGACGCGCTGCTCACCGAGGTCACCGCGCTGGTCCCCGACGAGTGGCTGACCGACGAGCCGGGGTTCGACTCGCCCGACGACGTACGCCGCGCCTACCGCGAGCTGCTGCTGGCCCGAGCCGAGGACGTACACCTGCGGACCACGCTCGCGCCCCGGCAGGAGGAGAAGCAGCCGCCGCCGGAATGGCTGCGGACCTGGGTCGAGGGGAAGAACGCCCAGTGACCGGCCGGGACGTCTTCGAGTACGCGCTGGTGCGCGTGGTGCCGCGGATCGAGCGCGGCGAGATGATCAACGCGGGTGTGCTGGTGTACTGCCGCGCGCAGGGCTTCGTCGGGGCCCGTGTGCACCTGGACGAGGCCAGGCTTCGCTGCCTGGACGCGGAGGTGGACGTGCTCGGCGTGCGGGTGGCGCTGCGCGGCTACGAGGACATCTGCGAGGGCGGCGAGCGGGCGGGACAGGCGGCGGGGGACGACCCCGGACGCCGTTTCCGCTGGCTCACCGCACCGCGCAGCACCATCGTGCAGCCGGGCCCGATCCACACCGGTCTCACCGCGGACGCGGCCCGGGAGGCGGACCGGCTGCTGGAGCTGTTGGTGCGCTGAGCCATCTCGTCAAAGCCGTGCCCTGAGCCACATCGGCCGTGGCGGCGTTGACACAGGGTCACGGCGCTCCTACGGTTTCGGCAACGGGACCTACTAAGCGGTCGCTCATGTGCCAGGCGCGGGCCGGGCACGGACGGCGCCGCACCACAGGGCTGAGGAGATCAGATGTCCACCACCGAGCAGCGCGTCGCGATCGTCACCGGTGCCGCGCGCGGAATCGGCGCCGCCACTGCGGTGCGCCTGGCCGCCGAGGGCCGCGCCGTCGCCGTACTCGACCTCGACGAGAGCGCCTGCAAGGACACCGTCGAGACGATCACCGCGGCGGGCGGCAAGGCCATCGCGGTCGGCGCCGACGTGTCCGACGAGGCGCAGGTCGAGGCGGCCGTCGCCAAGGTGGTCCAGGAGCTGGGCGCGCCGACGATCCTGGTGAACAACGCGGGCGTGCTCCGCGATAATCTGCTGTTCAAGATGAGCGCGTCCGACTGGGACACGGTCATGAACGTGCACCTGCGCGGCGCCTTCCTGATGACCCGCGCCGTCCAGAAGCACATGGTGGACGCCGCGTTCGGCCGCGTCGTCAACCTCTCCTCGTCCTCCGCGCTCGGCAACCGCGGCCAGGTCAACTACTCGGCCGCCAAGGCCGGTCTCCAGGGCTTCACCAAGACCCTCGCCTTCGAACTCGGCAAGTTCGGCGTCACCGCCAACGCCGTCGCGCCCGGCTTCATCGCCACCGACATGACCGCCGCCACCGCCGCGCGCGTCGGCATGGGCTTCGACGACTTCAAGGCCGCCGCCGCCACCCAGATCCCGGTCCAGCGGGTCGGCGTCCCCGACGACGTCGCGAACGCCATCGCCTTCTTCACCGGCGAGCAGGCCGGCTTCGTGTCCGGCCAGGTCCTGTACGTGGCCGGTGGCCCGCTCGACTGACGCGCGCCGCGCCGACCGAGTGACACCCCACAACCGACAGGCCGGAGGCCCCAGATCATGACCCAGCCCCCCGACAGCGGGCGCGTCGCCCTCGTCACCGGCGCCAGCCGGGGCATCGGCTACGGCATCGCCGAAGCCCTCGTCGCCCGCGGCGACCGGGTGTGCATCACCGGGCGCAACGAGGACGCGCTCAAGGAAGCCGTCGAGAAGCTCGGCGCCGACCGCGCCATCGGCGTCGCGGGCAAGGCCCACGACGAGGCGCACCAGGCCGTCGCCGTGGAACGCACCATGGAGGCGTTCGGCCGCGTCGACTACCTCGCCAACAACGCGGGCACCAACCCGGTCTACGGGCTGCTCGCCGACCTCGACCTCGGCGTCGCCCGCAAGGTGTACGAGACCAATGTCATCTCCGCGCTCGGCTTCGCCCAGCAGACGTGGAAGGCGTGGCAGAAGGAGAACGGCGGCGCGATCGTCAACGTCGCCTCCGTCGCGGGCCTCGCCCCCTCCCCGCTCATCGGCGCCTACGGCATCAGCAAGGCCGCGATGATCAACCTCACCGTGCAGCTCGCCGCGGAGATGGCGCCCGGCGTCCGGGTCAACTCCGTCGCGCCCGCCGTGGTGAAGACGAAATTCGCCGCCGCGCTGTACGAGGGCCGGGAGGCGGAGGCCGCGGCCGCGTACCCGCTCAAGCGGCTCGGTCTGCCCGAGGACATCGGCGGCGCCGCCGCCTTCCTGCTCTCCGACCAGGCGAGCTGGATCACCGGGCAGAATCTCGTCCTCGACGGCGGGCTCTTCCTCCAGGCGGGGGTCGCGTAACGGCGGCCGTCCGAGGGGTCCGCGAGTCGGCCGTACGAACGCGGCCCGGACGCGAGGGCTTGCCTTCGTCCGTACTCCAACGTGCACAGTCCTCGTGTGGGTGACCGCGACGGTCGCCCGCCGAGGACTTCCCACGTTACGGATCACGGAGACCGCACATGCGTTACCGCACACTGGCAGGAGGCGCGGGGCCCGAGGTCAGCGCCCTGTGCCTGGGCATCCTGCCGTTCGGCACGACCGTGGACGAAGCCACGTCCTTCGCGATCCTGGACCGCTTCGCCGAGGCGGGCGGCACGTACGTCGACACCGCCAACAACTACTCGGTCTGGGCCCCCGGCGGCACCGGCGACGAGAGTGAACTCCTGCTCGGCCGCTGGCTGCACAGCCGCGGCGCCCGGGACCGTACCGTCGTCGCCACCAAGGTCGGCGCCCGGCCGCCCGTCGGATCGACCGCCGTGTGGCCCGACGCCTGGGAAGGGCTGTCGGCCAAGGCGATCGAGGCCGGGATCGAGGGCAGCCTGCGGCGGCTGGGCACCGACCACGTCGACGTGTACTACGCGCACGTCGAGGACCGCGACGTGCCGATGGCCGAGACCGTCCAGGCCTTCGCGGACGTCGTGCGCGGCGGCAGCACCCGCGTCCTGGGGTGCAGCAACCACGCCGCCTGGCGCGTCGGCGCGGCCCGGCAGTACGCCGCCGACCACGGGCTGCCCGGCTACACGTGCGTGCAGCAGCGCTACACCTACCTGTGGCCCGTGCCGGGCGGCGAGTGGGGCGCGCAGTGGTACGCCCGCGACGACATGCAGGACCTGGTCGCCTCGAACGACGACATGACGCTGATGGCGTACGGGCCGTTGATGAGCGGCGCCTACACCCGCACCGACAAGGAACTGCTCGCGCAGTACGACCACGCCCTGTCGCACCGCAGGCTCGAAGTGCTGCGGGAGGTCGCGGCCGAGGCGGGCGCGACGCCCAACCAGGTCGTCCTGGCCTGGCAGATGGGCGGCGTGCTGCCGGTGGTTCCCGTGGTCGGGGTGAGTGGCCTCGCGCAGCTCGAAGAGGCCCTGGGCGCCGTGGAGTTGGACCTGGACCCGGAGCTGCGGGCCCGGCTGGACGCCGTCTGAGAGCGGCGGGCCGGTGAGGCCGCCGCCGCCGATCGGTGGGCTGATCGGCGAGCCGGCCGGTGAGTTGGCCGGGAGGTGCGGGGATGTCAGTGGGTGGCGGTACGTTCTGGAGCAGTAGCAAACGGATCGATTGCCGGAGGTTCCTGACGTGCCCAGCATGCTGCCCGACTCCTGGGAGACCGTTCTCGGTGAGGAGTTGGACAAGCCGTACTTCCAGCAGCTCACCGAATTCGTCGAGGCCGAGCGGGAGGAGCACCGGATCTTCCCGCCGCGCGACGAGGTCTTCGCGGCGCTGGAGGCGACGCCGTTCGACCGCGTCAAGGTGCTGATCCTCGGTCAGGACCCGTACCACGGCGCGGGACAGGGGCACGGGCTGTGCTTCTCGGTGCGGCCCGGCGTGAAGACGCCGCCCTCGCTGCGGAACATCTTCAAGGAGATGAAGGAGGAGCTGGGCCACCCCATTCCGGACAACGGCTATCTGATGCCGTGGGCCGATCAGGGTGTCCTGCTGCTCAACGCGGTGCTGACGGTCCGCGAGGGCGAGGCCAACTCGCACAAGGGCAAGGGCTGGGAGAAGTTCACCGACGCGGTCATCAAGGCTGTGGCGGCCCGCCCCGACCCGGCCGTCTTCGTCCTGTGGGGGAACTACGCGAAGAAGAAGCTGCCGCTGATCGACACCGAGCGGCACGCCGTCGTCCAGGGCGCGCACCCCTCGCCGCTGTCGGCGAAGCTCTTCATGGGCAGCCGCCCCTTCACCCAGATCGACAAGGCCGTCGCCGACCAGGGGCACACCCCGATCGACTGGCGCATCCCCGATCTCGGGGCGTCCGCGAGTTAGCTTCGTGGGTGAGGCGAGGAGGCTCGGGTGGAGCGACGGGACGAGCCGGGTGGACCGGACGCGATCATGACCAGGATCGGACAGGTCGTGATGCTGCTGCACGCCGGGGACCGGGAGGAGGCCAGAACCCGGTTCGGCGCGCTGTGGGACGAGATCGGGGAGCGGGGCGACCCCCTGCACCGCTGCACGCTGGCGCACTACATGGCCGACACGCAGGACGACCCCGAGGACGAACTGGCCTGGGACCTGCGGGCGTTGCGGGCCGCCGACGCCGTCACGGCGCGCGGCGGCACCGAGCCCCGCGGAGGCCCCGACAACCCCGGCGACCCTGACAGCCCCGGCCGCTCCACCGGCGACGCGCAGATCCGCGGCTTCTACCCCTCGCTCCACCTCAACCTCGCCGCCTCCTACGCGAAGGTGGGCGAGGACCGGCTGGCCCGCAGCCACCTCGGCCTGGCCCGCAAGGCGTGCGACGCGCTCGCCGACGACGCGTACGGGGACGGGGTGCGGGCCGCCGTGGCCCGGATGGAATTGCGGCTGCTGGGCTCCGACCAGCTTCCGTAGCCGTGAGCCGTGAGCCGTGAGCGGTCAGCGGTCAGCGGTCAGCGGTCAGCCGTCCCCCTTCGGCCGTCAGCCGTCGCGAGCCGTGCCGCCCGTCCGGCCCGGCTCACCGGCCGTAGGACTGACGGCAGATCCGGGCCGCGTCCCCGTCCTTCGCCCAGCCGCCGTAGGTCTCGCCCAGCGCGCAGACGTCGGCGGCGCCGGGCGGAGCCGCTGCCGGTCCGCGCGGGAGGGACGTCGGCGGCGGCACCGAGCGGGAGCGCGGCACCGGCCGGTGCCGCGGCTCACGGCCAGGCCGCGGCCCTGGACCCGCGGAGTACGGGCCCGCGCCCGGTCGGCCGCCCGGCCCACCGGCACCGCGCTCCGGCTCGGGGGAGGGCGTCCTGGAAGGGGCCGGATCCGGCTCGGCCGTCTCCAGCAGCACATGGTCGGGCCGCGGCGCCGGCGGCCCGCCGTCCGGCGCCGCCACCCGCGGCGCGGTGCTGCCGGACGCGGGAACGGGGGCCGGGGGAGCGGAGACGGTGGTGCACCCGGCCGCGGCGGAGGCCGCCACCAGGAACACGACCACGGGTAGGCGGCGCATTCCGACAACTGTGCCGAAACATGGCGGAGCCGGGTATGCCCCGCAGGGGTGAGCGGCCGGGCGAGGCGTACCGCGCGCTCACCCGTCCGGGGCCGATCCGCCTCGGGGCCGGGCCGTACGCCCGCTCCCCGAAGGCTCCGGAAGCGTTCCTGAGTTGTCCCCGTATGCTGCGGGGACACCGCGAGAAGGAACGACAGGAGCAGCGCATGGCATCCGGCAGCGCCCCACGGAAGATCGGCGTGATCGGGCTCGGTGACATCGCGCAGAAGGCGTATCTGCCGGTCCTCGCCTCGCAGCCGGACCTCGAACTGCACCTCCAGACCCGCACCCCGGCGACCCTCGAACGGATCGGCGACGCCTACCGGCTGCCGCACCGCCACACCTCACTGGACACGCTGCTCGACCAGGGCCTCGACGCCGCCTTCGTGCACGCGCCCACCGACCTCCACGTCGAGATCGCCGGACGGCTCATCGAAGCGGGCGTCCCCGTCTACGTCGACAAGCCGCTCGCCCGCGATCTGGACGGCGCACGGCAACTGGTGGCCCTCGCCGAGGAGCGCGGCGTCCCGCTCATGGCGGGCTTCAACCGCCGTTACGCGCCCGCCTACGCGCAGTGCCTCGACCACCCGCGCGACCTGATCCTCATGCAGAAGAACCGCGTCGGCCTCCCCGAAGAGGCCCGCGCGATGATCTTCGACGACTTCATCCACGTCGTCGACACCTTGCGCTTCCTGGCCCCCGGCACCGTCCGGGACGTCCACGTCTCCGCCAAGGTCCGTGCCGGGCTCGTCCACCACATCGTGCTGCACCTGTCCGGTGACGGCTTCACCGCGATCGGCTCCATGAACCGGATGAGCGGGTCCACCGAGGAGAGCCTGGACGTCAGCGGTGACGACACCCGCCGCCAGGTGCTGAATCTCGCCGAGGTCATCGACCACAAGGGCCAGCCGACGGTACGCCGCCGGGGCGACTGGGTGCCGGTGGCCCGGCAGCGCGGCATCGAGCAGATCACCCTCGCCTTTCTCGACGCCGTCCGCGCGGGCAAGCACCTCGACGCCCAGGACGCGCTGCGCACCCACGAGTTGTGCGAGCGGGTCGTCACCGAGGTCCGGGAGCTGACCGCCTGACCAGCACCACGCGCCGGATCTCGTACGCGGCGGCCAGCACGACCAGCAGCAGCGCCAGACGCGGCACCCAGTCGCCGAACCGGTCGTACGGGCTGCGGCCGGTGGCCAGGGGCACCGCGTAGACCCGCGCCGTACTGCTGCTCTCGCTGATCCGCTGCCCGACCGGGTGGCCGTTCGCGTCGTAGACGGCGCTGATCCCGGTCAGGGTCGCGTGCACCATCGGCCGCCAGCTCTCCGCGGCCCGCAGCGCCGCGAGCGAGGCGTGCTGCGCGGGCGCCCACGACCCCTGGAACGACGACGTGGACGACTGCGCCACCAGCACCTGGGCACCCTTGTCCGCGAGATTGCGGCTCATGTCGGCGAAGGCGGACTCGAAGCAGATCAGCGGCCCGATCCGTACCGTCCCGGTGTCCATCACGACCTGGTGGTCGCCGCGCTGCCGGTCCTCGCCCGCGGCCTTGCCGACCGAGGTGGCCCAGCCGAGCAGCGACCGGAAGGGGATGTACTCGCCGAACGGCACCAGCCGCATCTTGTCGTACGTGGGTCCGGTGACGCCGTCCGGGCCGATCAGCACCGACGTCTTGGAGATGCCGGTGCCGTCCGCGCGCTCCGCGTCCACATTGACCAGGATGTCGGCGCCGACCTGCTGGGAGAGGGCCGCCAGCTCCTCCGCCAGCTGGGGCCGAGAGGTGAGGTCGAAGCCGACGCTGCTCTCGCCCCAGACCACGAGATCCGGGTGGCTGCCCACCAGGCCGCGGGTGAGCGCTACCTGCCGGTCGATCCGGGCCTCGGGGCCCACGACGACGCCCGGCTGGACGACCGCGACCCGCACGGCGCCGGACTGCTGCGGGTGCGGCGCCCACAGCCACACCATGCCGGTCAGCACGGCGGCCGTGGCCAGCGCGGTCGCCGCGGGCCTGCGGACGGCGGGCACCGCGACGAGCGCGGTCAGCGCGGTGTTGACGAGCACCACGAGGAGGCTGACCAGCCACACCCCGCCGACGGAGGCCAGCCGCAGCGCGGGCCGCACCTGCCACTGGCTGGCGCCCAGCAGTCCCCAGGGGCCGCCGAGATACTGCCAGGAGCGCACCAGCTCCACCATCAGCCAACCGCACGGCACCAGCACCATCGCCGCCGCGGCCCGCCGCGACCCGGTGCCCTCGCCGAGCAGCCTGCGCACCAGCCAGCCCCACGGCGCCCACAGCGCGCCCAGCAGCAGGGCGAGCACGACGATGAACACGTTCAGACTCGCGAAGAGCCAGTGGTGCACCGCCAGCATGAAGCCGGCGCCGCCCAGCCAGCCGTCCAGCGCCGCCCGCCGCGCACTGCCCGCGGAGCGCACCAGCAGCATCCACGGCACCAGTGCCACGTACGCCAGCCACCACAGCGACGGCGCGGGGAAGGCGAGCGCCGGGAGCGCCCCGGCAGCGGTGGCGCCCAGCCCGCGCGCCCACGGCGAGGACAGCCGTGACCGCTGCTCCTGGGCCGTCACCGTCATGCGTGCTCCCTCGCCGCCGTTCACTGTCGCTCTGTTCCGCCCTGTTCCGTCCGCATGCCGACATCCGCGCTGATCCGCTCCGGCGTTCCTGGCTCCGGCCTACCCTGCGCGGATGGCGGCATGCGGACGACGGCGTGTCGTCCGCATGCCGCCATCCCCGTGCCGCCGTGTCCCTGCCGCCGCCCGCGCGTCCCCGCGCACCCGCCGGTGGCCGCCGCGCATGCCGCTGCCCCGGTCGGTACGGCGTGCCCCGCACCGGTCCGTGGGCGGCTCAGCCGTCCTGGTCCTCCAGCACGGCGAGATCCTCGGGCGCCGGAGCGTTGCCGACGGCGCGGCGGCGTACGACCGTGAAAGCGGCGGCTGCCGAGCCGGTGAAGGCGGCGGCCACCACCCACGGGCGGTTCAGGACATGGCCGGTCAGATGGTCCAGAGAGTAGCGGCCGGGTCCCGTGACACCCAAAGCGGCGGCGCAGAAGCCGAGGAAGGCGGGGTACTCGTAGCCGCCGGACGTGTTGAAGAAACCGGCGGGGGCGTGGACGGAGACCGCCCCCGTCATGGCGCCGGCCGCCGCCGCACCCGCGGCCGGGGTGGCGATCCCCAGGGCCAGCAGCAGGCCGCCGCCCGCCTCGCCGAGCCCGGCCGCGACGGCGCTCGCCCGCTCCGGCTTGAAGCCCATCTGCTCCATGGCCGCCGAGGTGCCGTCGATCCCGCCGCCGCCGAACCAGCCGAAGAGCTTCTGCGCCCCGTGCGCGAAGAGCACCCCGCCGGTCCCCGCGCGCAACGCCAGCAGTCCGATGTCCTTGCGGTGCGCGAGTGCCATGACCGGGTCCTCTCCTGGTGCCGGGCCCCGGTCCCGGTCCGACTCCGGACCGCCGGGCTGCTCCCAGTCTTCGCGGACCCCACCGGATGCCGCCGCTCCTGGCGGTCCGTCCGGGCTACACGGCTGACACGGGCTACGCCGCTCGTCCGGAGACCACCGCTCGTTCGGACGCCACCGCTCGTACGGACACCGGCGCCCGTGCGGACGCCACCGCTCGTACGGACACCGGCGCTCGTTCGGACGCCACCGCTCGTACGGAGACCACCGCCGTCGCAGACGTCACCGCCCGCTCAGGGCAGCCGGTTCCACGCGGTCAGCACATGGCGGCCGTGTTCCAGGCCGAGTCGGCTGACGGTGCCGGTGGCGAGCTGGAACAGGGCGCCGTCGGCCGGGGGCAGCCCCAGCCTGCGGGCGGTCAGCACCCGCAGGAAGTGGGCGTGCGCGACCAGCACCACATCGCCGCCGTCGCTGTTGGTGAACGCCGCGTCGGCGAGGGCCAGCACCCGGTCGGCCCGCTCCCCGACCTGTTCCGCCGTTTCCCCCGGATGGCCCTCGGGGCCCTCGGGGACCCCGTCGGTCCACAGATCCCAGGAGGGACGGGTGCGGTGGATGTCACGGGTGGTGACGCCCTCGTAGCCGCCGTAGTCCCACTCGCACAGGTGGGCGTCGACCCGTGTGCGCTCGAGCCCGGCCAGCTTCGCGGTGTCCCGCGCGCGCCGCATCGGGCTGGTGATCACGGTGGAGATGTGCCTGCTGGCCAGCATCGGAGCCAGCGTCCTGGCCTGCTCCTCGCCGTCTGGGGTGAGGGGCAGATCGGTGTAGCTGGTGTGCTGGCCGGTCAGCGTCCACTCGGTCTCGCCGTGACGGATCAGTACCAGTTCGCCCATCGGTACACCTCCCGCGGCGCCCCTCGGCGCCCCGAAGTGATCATACGTCCGCCCGGTCCCGTCAGTAGGATGACGGCCTGGCCACCCCTCTCCACGCGTGACCCGGATGTGTGAACACCGACATGTGAGTACAGATGTGTGTGCACAGACGTGTGCACACCACCGCGTGATCCAGACAGCAGCCCAGGAGCCGGTATGAACGACGCTGCCCGTACCTACGACGTGATCGTCATCGGAGCCGGACCGGTCGGTGAGAATCTCGCCGACCGCACGCAGGCCGCAGGGCTCAGCACGGTCGTCGTGGAGAGCGAACTGGTCGGCGGCGAGTGCTCCTACTGGGCGTGCATGCCGAGCAAGGCACTGCTGCGCCCGGTGATCGCCCGCGCCGACGCGGGCCGGCTGCCGGGGCTGGCCCGCGCGGTCGCGGGACCACTGGACGCCGCTGACGTCCTCGCCCGCCGCGACGAGTTCACCTCGCACTGGAAGGACGACGGCCAGGTGGGCTGGCTGGAGTCGGTCGGCGTCGATCTCGTACGCGGCCAGGGCCGCCTGGACGGTCCCAAGCAGGTCGCGGTGCTGACACCGGAGGGCGAGACCGTACGGCTGACCGCGCGGCACGCCGTCGCCGTCTGCACCGGCACCTCCGCCGCGCTGCCCAAGCTGCCGGGCATCGCCGACATCAACCCGTGGACCAGCCGGGAGGCGACCAGCGCCAAGGAGGTCCCCGGCCGCCTGGTCGTGGTCGGCGGCGGTGTGGTGGCCGTCGAGATGGCCACCGCCTGGCAGGCGCTCGGCTCGCGGGTGACCATGCTCGTGCGCGGCGACCGCCTGCTGGAGCGCATGGAGCCCTTCGTCGGCGAACTGGTCACCGAGGGCCTGCGCGAGGCGGGTGTGGACGTGCGCTTCGGTACGAACGTGCCGGTCGTCGAGCGCGACGGCGCGGACGGCGAGGTACGGGTCGGCCTGGAGGGCGGCCAGCGGCTCGTCGCCGACGAGATCCTCTTCGCCACCGGCCGCTCGCCGCGCACCGGCGACCTCGGGCTGGAGACGGTGGGCCTGCGCCCCGGCGACTGGCTGGGCGTGGACGTCACCTGCCGGGTCACCGGCGTGCCGGACGGCTGGCTCTACGCGGCGGGCGACGTCAACCACCGCGCGCTCCTCACCCACCAGGGCAAATACCAGGCCAGGATCGCCGGGGCCGTGATCGCCGCCCGCGCCAAGGGCGAGCCGGTCGACGACGCGCCCTGGGGTCCGCACGCCGCCACCGCCGACGACGCCGCCGTGCCGCAGGTGGTCTTCACCGACCCCGAGGCGGCCTCCGTGGGCCTCACGGCGAGCGAGGCGGAGCGCGCCGGACGCCGGACCAAGGTCGTGGACTACGACCTCGGCCAGGTCGCGGGCGCCTCCCTCTACGCCGACGGCTACCGCGGCAAGGCCCGCATGGTCGTGGATCTCGACCGAGGCATCCTGCTCGGCGTCACCTTCGTCGGCCCCGGCGTCGGCGAACTCCTGCACTCCGCGACGGTCGCAGTCGCGGGCGAGGTGCCCATCGAGCGGCTGTGGCACGCGGTCCCGGCGTACCCGACGATCAGTGAGGTCTGGCTGCGCCTGCTGGAGGAGTACCGGGGCTGACCGCGGTCATGGCCGCGGCGGAGCTGCCCTGACGTTTGTCAGGAGCGGCGCGGACGGGGGCCTTCCTAGGGTGCGTGGTGTGGCCCCTCGGGGCCGGGTCCCCGGATGCCGGGGAGCCCCGCGACCATGCGCGCCGCAGGCGCCGCTCCTGGGAAGGCACCGTCATGAACCGCTCCGTTTCCCGTCCGCGCCGTCCGCGCCGCGATATTCGCCGGGGCCGCCGCGCTGGCGGGCGCGGCCGTCTTCGGCGTGGCGTCGCCCGCGTCCGCGTCCGCCGCGGGCTACTCCTGCTCGCACGACGGTCACGCCATATGGTGCGCCACCGTGACGGCCGTCAACCCCGGCTCGTATCTGGCCTCGCACCACGGGCCGAGCTACGGCTCCGGCCAGACCGGGCGGCGCTACTACAACGGCGAGGAGATGGAACTCGCCTGCTGGACCACCGGTGACGGTGACGCCGACGGGCACGGCGACCACTACTGGTTCATGCTCGACTTCGACGGCGACAGCGGCTATGTCAACGACTGGTATCTGACGACCGGTTCCGCCGCCCAGTGGCAGCCGCACGTCCCGCACTGTTGACTGACGCATCCTCAGAAGTGTTCAGCGCGCGGCGAGTTCGGCGTAGAGAGCCGAAGGGTCGGCGGCGAGCCCGGCCTTGACCTGACGGCTGGTGTCGTCGGCCAGCACCTCATACTGCCCGGCCTCGACGCCGTCGAGTGCGATGCGCGCGATCTTGGCGGGGTCCGACTTGGGGGCGTCGACGCCCGCGGCCATGTCGGTGTCCATGTAGCCGACGTGCAGACCGGTGACGAGGGTGCCCTGGCCGTGCAGCGCCAGCCGGGTGGCGTTGGTCAGGGACCACTCGGCGGACTTGGCGGCCGAGTAGACGGCGCTGGCCGGCGTGGTGAACCAGGACAGGGCCGACAGCACGTTGAGCACCGCGCCGCCGCCGTTGCGGGCCAGGATCGGCGCGAAGGCGCGGCTGACGGCGAGCGTGCCGAAGACGTGGGTCTCGAACTCGTTCCGGACGACGTCCATCTCGCTGGTGAGCAGGTCCACCCCGTTCGACGCGCCCGCGTTGTTGATCAGCAGGGTGACGTCACCGGCCTCCTCGGCCGCCGCCCGTACCGACTCGGGATCGGTGATGTCCAGCGCGAGCGGTACGGCGCCCGGCACGTAGACCGAGGCCGGGTTGCGGGCGGCGGCGTAGACCTTGGCCGCGCCCCCGTCGAGCAGGGCCTGGACGAACTTCTCGCCGAGGCCGCGGTTGCCTCCGGTGACGAGGGCGACAGCGCCGTTGATCTGCATGGGAGTGCCTTTCGGGAGGAGAGCGGGCCGTGGCCGGTACGTGCGCGGCCCGGGCGTCCGTGCGGTCCGCACGGATGCGGCCGACCATGGAAACCGATCGGTTTTCACCACCGTATACCGATCGGTTTCCGATGCCAAGCCGGAGCGGTAACCTCGGGGTATGACCACGACACAGAAGTCCGGCGCTACGGAGAAGTCCGGCACGCGCGACCGCCTGCTCGACGCCGCGGCCGGGCTCTTCTACCGGGAAGGCGTCGGCACCGGCATCGACGCGCTGTGCAAGGCCGCCGGGGTGTCCAAGCGTTCGATGTACCAGCTCTTCGCGAGCAAGGACGAGGTGCTGGCCGCCGCGCTCGACCGGCAGGGGCCGCCCGTCGAGGCCCGGCTGCTGCCGCCGCCCGGCGCGCCCGCGGCGCCGCGCGACCGCGTCCTGTACGTCTTCGAGCGGCTGGAGGAGACCGCCGCCTCGGCCGACTACCGCGGCTGCCCCTTCCTCGCCACGCAGGTCGAGCTGAAGGACCCGGAGCACCCGGCGAGCGTCGTGGCCCGCCGCAACAAGCAGGTGCTCACCGACTTCTTCCGCGCGGAGGCCGCGCGCGGCGGGGCCGCCGACCCCGCGCTGCTGGCCCGCCAGCTCACCCTGGTCTTCGACGGCGCCAGCGCCCGCGCCGGGATCAAGGCGGAGGTCCTGGACGGCCTGGCGCTGAGCACGGCCGTTGCCGTCCTGGACGCAGCGGGCCTGACAGCTCCTCGGGTCTGACAGTGCTGTGGGTTTGATGGCGCTGCGGGTTTGACGGCGTGGGCGGCCATGGACGACACGGGCACGGCGCCGCGGCCGGGCACGGCGCCCGCGCGCTGAGCGGCGCCCGGGGACACCGGGCGTCGCGCCGCACATGGCTGTCGCGTCGCTACGGTCTGTCCGGCGGGTCACGAACGACCCCTTCGGCCCCTGGCACGCACGCCCGCCGCGTTGCCGGGATGCCCGAATGGCTCCGCTGTGCGGGCATCCCGGCGCTTGCGCTCAGGGGGTCCCCCGGGACGGAGTCCGGGAGAGCACCAGGCGCCGCCTGGACCGCCCATGATCCGCCGGACAGGCCCTAGGGACTGTCCGGCGGATCTCCGCGGCGTCTCGGTGTCCGGCACGCACATCTGCCGCGTTGTCGTCGGTCGACGACGCTCCGCGTCGCCTCCCTCCTCCGCCTTGCATCCGCACGCACCGGACACCGCTCCTTCCCCACCCAGACCCACACGACAGGCCCTAGTCGGGCAGCGCCACCTCCGCGAGCCTGCCGCTCGCCACGTCGAACACGAAGCCGCGCACCGCGTCGGTGTGCGGGATGAACGGGCTGTTCCTGATCCGGGCCGCGGACTGGCGGACGTCGGTCTCCAGATCGGTGAACGCCTCGGCCGCCCACGGCGGTTTGATGCCCGTCTCCTCGCGGATCGACTCGCGGAAGGCGTCGTCGCCGAAGGTGAGCATGCCGCAGTCGGTGTGGTGGATCAGGACGATCTCCCGTGTGCCCAGCAGCCGCTGACTGATCGCCAGCGAACGGATCGCGTCGTCGGTGGCCACCCCGCCCGCGTTGCGGATCACATGCGAGTCGCCCTCGGCGAGACCGAGCGCCCCGTACACATTGAGCCGGGCGTCCATGCACGCCAGAACCGCCGTGTGCCGGGCGGGCGGCAGCGGCAGCGGACCCTCGAAGGTCGCCGCGTACGCCGTGTTGTTCTCCAGATAGCCGTCGGTGGCGGTGGGGGCGTCGGTCATGGGAGCCTCCTGGTCGCGCTGAGCGGTGACGTCATGCGTGACGTCATGCGGGTGAGGTCATGCGGTCCGCCGCCAGGCGTCCGCCAGCAACTCGTGGGAACGGACCCGGTCCCGGTGGTCGTGGGTGATGGTGGTGACCAGCAACTCATCAGCGCCCGTGGCCTGTTGGAGCACCCGCAGCCGGTCCACGACACTTTCGGGAGAGCCGGTGAACTGGGTGCGCACCCGGTCCTCGACCAGCGCCCGCTCGGCCGCCGTCCACGAGTGGACCGCGGCCTCCTCCGGACTCGGGAAGGGGATCGCGCCCTGACCCGAGCGGATGCTGTGCACCCACAGCGCGTACGGCGACGCCAAGTGCCGCGCGGTGGTGTCGTCCTCGGCGACCACGACATCGGCCGAGACCAGCACATGCGGCTCGTCGAGCGTGGCGGAGGGCACGAACGCCTTGCGGTACGCGTCCACCGCTTCGAGGACGGCGGCCGGACTCACGTGGTAATTCGCCGCGAAGGGCAGGCCGAGCGCGCCCGCCGCCTGCGCGCTCGCCCCGCCGCTGCTGCCCAGCACCCACACCTGGAGATCGGCGCCCTCGCCGGGCACCGCGTGCGCGTCGAGTCCCTCCGGGGTCCGGTAGTCGCCGCGCAGCAGCCCGAGGATCTGGTCGAGCTGGTCGCGGTACTCGGGCAGTTCGGCCCCCGGGTACTGCACGAGCTGCGTGTAGCGCGTCAGCAGCGGAGAGCCGATCAGCCGGCTGAAGTCGTACGGCGCGGGGATCAGCAGCCCCTCCGGTGTGTACCGGGCCTCGGTGCGGCGCGGCGCCGGGGGAGCGGCGGGTGCGCCGCCGGACGCGGACGGCTTACGGAATCCGGTACGGCCGAGGCCCAGGTCGATCCGGCCCGGGTACAGCGCGTCGAGCAGCCCGAACTCCTCGACCACCGACAGCGGTGTGCGGTGCCCGAGCTGCACCGCGCCCGCGCCCACCCGGATCCGGGAGGTCGCCGCCGCCACGAGCTGGATCACCAGCGCGGGCGACACCCCGGCGACCCCGGTCGTCAGATGGTGCTCGGCCAGCCAGTAGCGCGCGTATCCGGCGGCCTCCGCGCGCTGTGCCAGGTCCACGGTGTTGCGCAGCGCCTGCGCGGCGGTGGAGCCCGAACTGATCGGCGACAGGTCGAGAATCGACAGCGGCACCGACGCCGAGGTCGAAGAAGCCGAAGAGGCGGAAGGGTCAGGGGAACTCGAAGGGTCCGACGGACGTGAGGGGTTCGATGAGCCGGAAGCTGCGGGAACGCTCATGCGGCGTCGCCCTCCTCTGCGATGGTGCCTGCGCCGACGGTGTCCTTACGCGGAGAAGCCGTGTTCACCGGCCCCCAGTCCCACGGCGGATCGGGTATCTCCGCGCGGAGCACGGGCGCGACCTCGGACTGGAAACGCTCCAGCGACGTACGGTGCTCGGCCTCGCCGAGCCCGCTCGCGTCCGCGTGCAGATGCAGCACGGTGTGCCCGAACTCCTCGTGATAGCGGTGCACTTTCTCGATCACCTGCTGCGGGCTGCCGATCAGCGCCGAACTGCGCTCCACGAAGTCCTCCAGCGTCCCGAAGACCACCGGCAGGCCCACCTCCTTCTGGAACGCGAGATTGCTCTCGAAGATCGGCCGGTAGACCTCCAGCGCCTCCTGCGAGGTGCGGGCCACGTACAGCCCCGCGGAACCCGCGCCCACCGCGATGTCCGCCGGATCGTGCCCGTAGTGCTCCCAGCGCTCCCGGTAGTAACGGATCAACTCGGCATACGGCTCAATGGGGTTGGTGACATTCGCCGAGAACAGCGGATCGCCGTAGCGGGCGGCGAGGTCCACGGACTCCTTGCTGGTCGCGCTGCCGTGCCAGACCCGGATCGGCCGCTGGTACGGCCGCGGCCAGACCTCCGCGTCCTTCAACTCGGGGCGGAAGCGGGTCCGCGCGGTCACCTTGTCCTGCCGCCAGATCTGCCGGAACACCTCGTAGCTCTCGGCGTTGCGGTCCCACTGGTCCTCGGGCGTGACGTGGAACAGCTCGCGCTGCGCCGCGCCGTTGCCCTTGCCGATGATCAGGTCCAGGCGGCCCTCGGAGAGATGGTCGAGCGTCGCGTAGTCCTCGTACGCCCTGACCGGGTCCAGCAGGCTCAGTGTGGTGACCGCGGTGAAGAGCCGGATGCGCCGGGTGATCGCCGCGACATGGCTGAGCACCACCGTCGGCGAGGAGGAGATGAACGGCCGCTCGTGCCGCTCTCCCACCCCGAACCCGTCGAAGCCCAACTCCTCGGCGAGCACCGCGTTGTCCAGGACTTCCCTGAAGCGCTCATGAGTGGACTTCAGGACGCCGGTGACCGGGTCGGGCCGGTGCACGATCAGCGTGATGGCGAGGAACTTCATGCCACCGACTCCCGTACGTCCGCGACGTCGCCCCCGGCGTCCGGGTGGGCCAGGCCGAGGTGGTCGCGCAGGGTGCTGCCCTCGTACTCGGTACGGAACACACCGCGTTCCTGGAGCAGCGGCACGACGGTGTCGGCGAAGACGTCGAGACCGCCGGGGGTGATGTGCGGGACGAGGATGAAACCGTCGCTCGCGTCGGCCTGCACAAAGGAGTTGATGGTCTCCGCGACCGTCGTGGGGGAGCCGACGAACGACTGGCGGTTGCCGGTCTCGATGACCAGGTCGCGGATGGACCACTTGTTGGCCGCCGCCAGCTCCCGCCACTCGCGGGCGGTCGCCAACGGGTCGCGGTACATCCGGACTTGGGCCCGGCCGCGGGCGATGGTGTGCTCGCCGAGATCCGGGTCGATCTCGGGCAGCGGGCCCTCCGGGTCGTACCCGGACAGGTCGCGGTTCCAGACGAATTCCAGGTGCTTGATCGCGGTGGCACCGCTGACCTGGGCGCGGCGCACCTCGCGGGACAGCTCCTCCGCCTCGGCGTCGGTGTCGCCGAGCACGAAGGTGGCGGCGGGCAGGATCAGCAACTGGTCCGCCCTGCGGCCGTGCCGGGCCAGGCGCCCCTTGACGTCCGTGTAGAACGCCCGCCCCTCCTTGAGAGCGCTGTACCGGCTGAAGATCGCGTCCGCGCTCGACGCGGCGAATTCGCGTCCCTCGTCCGAGTCCCCCGCCTGGAAGATCACCGGGCGGCCCTGCGGGCTGCGCGGGACGTTGAACTGCCCCTGGATGTCGAAGTGCTGGCCCTTGTGGACGAACGCCCCGGCCCGCGCGTCCCGCAGGAACGTCCCGGTCTCCCGGTCGGCGACGATCTCGTCGCCGTGCCAGGAATCGAACAGCTCATTGGCGGTGGCCAGGAACTCCTGCGCCCTGGAGTACCGCTCGTCCTGCGGGAGGAAGCCGCCGCGCCGGAAGTTCTCGCCCGTGAAGGCGTCCCAGGAGGTGACGACGTTCCACGCGGCGCGGCCCGCGGACAGGTGGTCGAGGCTGGCGAACTGCCGGGCCACCTCGTACGGCTCGTTGAACGTCGAGTTGATCGTGCCGGTCAGGCCGATCCGCTCGGTCACCGCGGCCAGCGCGGCGAGCACGGTGAAGGTGTCCGGGCGGCCGACGACGTCCAAGTCGTAGATATGGCCGCCCTGTTCGCGCAGCCGCAGGCCCTCGGCGAGGAAGAGGAAGTCGAACTTGGCCCGCTCGGCGGTGCGCGCGAAGTGGGCGAAGGAGCTGAACTCGATGTGACTGCCCGCGGCCGGGTCGCTCCACACGGTGGTGTTGTTGACGCCGGGGAAGTGGGCCGCGAGATGGATCTGCTTCAGGGGCTTGCTCATGACGGTCGGATCCTCCGGCTCAGGCGCTGGTGGTGGCGTAACGGTTCGCGGGGCGCGCGAGCCCCAGCAGGCCGCGGAGCGTGTCGGCCTCGTACTCGCGCCGGAAGGCGCCGCGCGCCTGCAACTCGGGCACCAGGCCGCGGGTGATCGCGGGAAGGTCGTGGCCGAGCGCCGCGGGCCGCAGCCGGTAACCGGTGAGCCCGGCGTCCTGCCACTCCAGCAGCAGGTCGGCCAGTTCGGCGGGCGTCCCGGCGAAGACGGTCGCGTCGCTGGTGTACGGCTGGTCGAGCAGCGCGTCCAGCCGGTCCCTGCGCGCCTCGGCCGCCGCGCGGTCGGCGTCGAGGAAGACCACCAGATCGCCGAAGACATGGACCGGTTCGGCCTCCCGGCCCGCGGCCCGCTGCTCGGCGCGGATCTCGGCGACGATCGCCGCCGCCTGCCCCGCGTCGTGCGGGGTCACATAGCCGATGTCCGCGGCGCGCCCCACCAGCCGGTACGGCACGGTCGCGTGCGCGAGCGCGGTCACCGGCGGCTGGCCCTGCGGCGGGCGTGGTGTGATCGAGGGGCCCTTGACGCCGAAGTGGCGGCCCTGGAAGTCGATGTAGTGGAGCTTGTCGCGGTCCACGAAGCGGCCGGTGGCCACGTCCCGGATCTCCGCGTCGTCCTCCCAGCTATCCCACAGCCGCCGCAGCACCTCGACGTAGTCCGCGGCCTCGTCGAAGAGGTCGGTGACCAGGTCCTGGACGTGCGGCTGGTCGTACTCCTCGATGCGGAACGGCGGGAATTCGCGGCGGCCGAAGTGCGCGGCCTCGTGCTGACGGGCGGAGATCTGGATGCGCAGCCCGGCCCGGCCGCCGCTCACGTAGTCCAGGGTGGCGATGGCCTTGGACAGGTGGAACGGCTCGGTGTGGGTGGCTATCAGGGTCGGTACCAGACCGATGTGGCTGGTCAGCGGGGCGACCCTGGACGCGATGAGTACGGCGTCCAGCCGGCCGCGCACCTGGTCGGTGCGCTCGTCGGGGTCGCCGTAACCGGTCGACTGGAGCCCGAGGGAGTCCTCGATGGTGACGAAGTCCAGCAGGCCGCGCTCGGCCTCGGTCACTGCGTCCGCCCAGTAGGCGGCGTCGAACAGTTCGCCGGGTCGCGCGTCCGGCTCCCGCCACGCGGCTGGGTGCCAGCCCGCGCCGTCCAGGGCGACCGCGAGGTGCAGCGGCGGACGGGCGGCGGACGCCGACGGAGCGGACGAAGGTGATGAAGCGGGCTCGGGGGAGGCGGAGGAGGACAGGGATGACGAGTGTGCGGACACGGCGAAGTGCCTTCCTGATCGACCGGAGGAGGACACGGCCGCCCCATGGCGGTCGCGTCGGCTGGGTCAGATCAGGCGCAACAGAGCGCGCCGGCGACGCGCTGGAGATCGATGTGCTGGCGCCCGTACAGATGCACGACGGGCCCGCGCGGGACGAGGATGCGCACGTCGGCGCGGTCGAAGTCCGCTCGCACTGTCGTCACCCCCGTCCGGGCGGTACGGCCGGGGCCGTACCGGAGTCGCGCTTGCGGGTCCGGTCGGGACCCGCCTGGTTGTCACCTGGAGCACCCCGCCGCGAGGGAGGGTTGCCGGTCAGCCAGCCAGGGCTTGTCGCTGACACTCATCACCTGAATTCGACGCTATCTCGCGGATACCGTCCCGCGCAATGGCGTCCGTCACCGGTGTCCCTCACCGGCGTTCATTCGCCCGCGCCGCCGGTGGCTTCCGCGTCCCCGTCGCCGCCCGGCACCCGTACGCCCTGGAAGTGCGTGGTGCGGCGCAGAGCGAAGCCGATCGACTCGTAGAGACGGATGGCGTTGACGTTGCTGCCCGCCGCGTGCAGGAACGGGCGGTCGCCCCGGCCGCGGATCCCGGCCGCCGTGTGCCGCACCAGCCGGGACGCCAGGCCCTGGCCGCGGAACGCGTCGTCGGTGCACACGGCGCTGATCTCGGTCCAGCCGTCGAGCCGCAGCCGCTCACCGGCCATGGCCACGAGCTTTCCGTCACGGCGGATGCCGTAGTAGGCGCCCAGTTCGATGGTGCGCTGCCTGAACGGGCCCGGCTTGGTCCGCTCGACCAGATCCAGCATCTCCGGTACGTCCGCCGGGCCGAGCGGGCGCGCCTCCGGATCGGCCTCGTCCAGCAGCGCGTCGGTCCCGACGAGCTGCACGCCCTCGGCTCCCCACTCGCTGCGCCAGCCGTCGGGCGTGGCCGGGACGCCGGCCAGCGCGAAGGTCGCGCCGGGACCCATGAGGGCGGCGAGGTCCGCCCACGCGCCCGGATCCGCGGGATCGGCGAGCGCCACGAAGGGCGAGACGTCCTCCGGGTAGCGCGCGGCGGAGCCGACGATCTGCGCGAGATGGCGGTGCGCCCCGGTCAGCGCGGCCCAGGCGGGGTTGTCCAGAGGGTGCGGCGACGCGGGAAAGACCTGGTCGCCGGTCGGTCCGGGGTTCTGGGGCTGCTGCTGCGGGTGCTGAAGGCTGGTCGACATGGTCGCCGTGGCTCTCCGTTCTGCTGTCGTACGGCGCGTCGCCGTCACTGCGCTGTCGCCGGGCGGTAGGGGCGGCCGATCGCGAACCGTCCGGACCCCGGACGGCCGTCCACGAGGTCGGCGGCGATTTCGCCGACCACTGATGCGAACTTGAATCCGTGCCCGGAAAATCCCGCGAGGACGGTGAAAGGTCCCACACGGTCGATCACGAAGTCATGATCGGGGGTCGTGGTGTACAAGCAGGTCACCGGGGTGGGCCGGGTGTGATCGACACCGGGCAGCCACCGGGCGGCGTACTCCTGGAGTCTGCCGAGGACCACGGGATCGGGCGTGCGGTCCCGGTCGTCCGGGTCCACGACCGGGCCGATCCCGTGGAATCCGGCCTTCACCCCGTCGGCGCTGCCGAGGCCGTACACCCCCGCGGCCTCGTCGAGACCGGCCCCGCCGTGGTGGATGAAGGCGGGCCAGTCCGGCGCGTCGGGGGCGGGGAAGTGCACCGGCTGTTCCTGGGTGACGCGCAGCGGCGGCGGCCCCTCGGTGACCTGGCCGAGCGTGCGGGCCGCCCAGCCGCCGACGGCCACGACCACGGCGTCCGCGGCGATCACCTCGTCCCGCGCGGTGACCACCTCGGCGCCCGAGCCGCGCCGCCGCAGCGCGCCGACCTTGACGCCGTGCCGTACGGTCGCGCCCTTGGCCTGCGCGGCCTGCTGGAAGGCGGCCACCGCGTCGTCGGCGTGCAGCCGCCCGGCCTCGGGGTGGAACAGCGCGGTGGTGTCCGCGACGAGCCCCGGCCAGCGCTCGGCGGCGGCCCGCGGGGTCAGCTCCTGGCTGGGCCGCCCGGCCCCGCGCAGCGCGTCCCGCAGCGCCGCGATGGCCTGCGCGGGCCCGTGGTCGACGGCCCCCGTCAGGGTCAGTACGGTGCTGCCCGTCTCGTCCTGGAGCCGCCGCCACAGCGGCAGCGCCCGTACGGCGAGGCCGACGTAGAACGGATCGGCGTACGCGAGCCGGAAGATCCGGGAGCTGCCGTGCGAGCTGCCCCGGTCGTGGCCGGGCGCGAACTGTTCGAGCAGCGTGACCTCGGCGCCGCGCGAGGCGAGGTGCCAGGCCGCGGACGAGCCCATGGCCCCGCCTCCGACGACGACGATTTTCCTGCGTGTCATGGCGGTCGACTTCCTTTCGGTCGGTGCGGGGCCCGTGCCGCGGCCGGTACGGGGTCAGGAGTTGGTCAGCGGCAGCCCCGGCGGGTTGACCAGCGAGGCGGGCACCGCTTCGTTGGCCAGATTCCACGCGGCGAGCCACTGCGCGTACTGACCATTCTTGATCAGGTGGTTGATCGCGTCGGCGAGGGGCTTGGCCAGGCCGCTGTCCTTCTTCGCCGTGGCGCAGATCAGCCCTTGCAGGGACGCCCCGGCGCCGGAGAACTTGCCCGCGCTGCGGGTGGCGTTCGGCGAGCCCGCGGTCTGCGTGCCGTGGTAGGCGATGCTCGGGTTGGGCGCGAAGTAGGCGTCGATCCGGCCGGAGTTGAGCGCCAGATAGGTGCTGTTGGAGTCCTGGAAGTACTTGATCGTGAGCTTCTTGCCGTCGGCCTTCAGCTCGCTCTGCCACTTCAGCAGGATCTTCTCCTGGTTGGTGCCCGCGCCGACCGCGACGGTCTTGCCCGCCAGGCTGCGGTAGGTGCCGTCGAAGTTCCAGGGGTCGCTCTTCTTCACCTCGAAGCCGAGGTTGTCCTGCCGGTAGCTGGCGAAGTCGTACTTCTCCTTGCGCTGCTCGGTGTCGGTGATGTTGGAGAAGCCGACATCGGTCTTGCCGCTGTCGATGCCGACGAAGAGGTTGTCCCAGGTGGCGTTGGACAGCACGGGCTTGAGGCCGAAGACGGCGGCGATCAGCCGGCCGAGGTCGGGCTCGGAGCCGGTGATGGTCTTCTGGTCCGCGCCGACGTAGCCGATCGGCGGCGAGCCGGCGGGCAGGAAGCCGAGGCCGATGACGAGTTGCTTGCTGTCGATCACGGACTTGGGCAGCTCGGCGCGGATGGCGGCGACCTCCGGGACGGTGAGCGTGATCTCCTTGGCGGCGCCGTTGGACTGGGCGCCGATCACGACGGTGCCCTTGGCGTCCGCGGCGGCCGGTGCCGCGGCGTCCGAGCCGCTGTCGCTGCCGCAGCCGGCGAGGCCGAAGGTGAGGGCGGCGACAGCGATGCCCGCGGCGACGCGTCTGGTGGCGGTGGTACGGATGTCGGGCATGGTGAACCTCGCTGATGGTGAGCGGATGTGCTGGGGGTGACGTATCGGGCGCCCGCGGGCAGGCGGCCATCGCTGTGGAAGGCGCCTTTGTCCGCGCCTTGGCCCGCGGCGTACGGGGGTTCGGAGGAGGGTTCAGAGGACCTTGCTGAGGAATTCGCGGGTCCTGGGGTGCCGGGGGTTGTCCAACACCTGGTCGGGCGGGCCCTGTTCGACGATCCGGCCGCCGTCCAGGAAGACGACGGTGTCGGCGACCTCGCGGGCGAAGCCGATCTCGTGCGTGACGACGATCAGCGTCGTACCGCTGGTGGCGAGATCCCTGATGACGGCCAGTACCTCGCCGACGAGTTCGGGGTCGAGCGCCGAGGTCGGCTCGTCGAAGAGGATGACGCCGGGTTCGAGGGCCAGCGCGCGGGCGATGGCCACCCGCTGCTGCTGGCCGCCGGAGAGCTGCCGGGGGTAGGCGTCGACCTTGTCGGCGAGCCCGACCCGGCCGAGCAGCGCGCGGGCCAGTTCCTCCGCCTCGGCCCTGGTCTTCTGCCGGGCCGCGACGGGCGCGGCGGCGACGTTGTCCAGCACGCTGAGGTGCGGGAAGAGGTTGAAGCCCTGGAAGACGAAGCCGATCCGGCGGCGCTGGGCGAGGATCGCCCGCTCGCTGATCTCCTTGAGCCGGCCGCGGTGGTGCCGTACGCCGATCGGCTCGCCGTTGAGGCTGACGTAGCCGATGTCCAGCTTCTCCAGGTGGTTGATCGCCCGCAGCAACGTCGACTTGCCGGAGCCCGACGGGCCGAGGATCACCGTCACCTGTCCGGGCTGCACGGTCAGATCGACACCGGAGAGCACCTGGTGCGTGCCGTACCACTTGTGCGCGTCGTGGACGGTCACGGCGGCGGGGCGCGCGGTCACCGCGGTGACCGCCGTGTCGGCGGGGACGCGGTCGGCGCTCATGCGATCGATCCGATCTCGGCGCGCGCCCGCAGATCGCGCACTGCCGTACGCAGCCGTTGCAACGGCGTCGGCGGTACGGTCCGCAGCGCGCCGCGTGAGAAGTACCGCTCGACGTAGAACTGGACCACCGAGACGACGCTGGTCAGGATCACGTACCAGACGGTCGCCACCAGCAGCAGCGGGACGACGTCGCCCGGATACGTACTGCCCATGCTCTCCACCTTGCCGAAGAGGTCGAGCAGGGAAACGTAGAAGACCAGCGAGGTGCTCTTGATCAACCCGATCAACTGGTTGACGTACGAGGGCACGATCGCCCGCAGCGCCTGCGGGAAGACGATCCGGGTGAACTGGTAGCCGCGCGGCAGGCCGAGCGCGGCGGCGGCCTCGTGCTGTCCCTGGTCCACCGAGAGGACTCCGGCGCGCACCACTTCGGCGGCGTAGGCGGCCTCGTTGAGGCTGATGCCGACCACGGCCACCACCATGTCGGTGGCCAGCCGCGACTCGTCGAAGTGCACGAAGCCGGGGCCGAAGGGCACACCCAGACTCAATGTGGCGTACAGCGAGGAGAAGTTGAAAAGGAACAGCAGGATGACGATCAGCGGCACCGAGCGGAACAGCCAGATGTAGATCCAGCTCACCGAGCGCAGCACCGGGCTCCTGGACAGTCGGCACAGGGCGAGCAGGATGCCGCCGAGCAGTCCGAACAGGGCGCTCCAGGCGGCGACTTGGAGCGTGACCAGCAGTCCGTCCAGGATCACCGGCCGCAGGAACCAGTAGCGGAAGCGGTCCCACTGGAAGAAGGGGTTGGTGACCAGGCCGTGCGTGATCTGCGCGACGAGCACCAGGGCGACGGCGGTCAGCGCCCAGCGCCAGGGGTGCCGCAGCGGGACGACGCGCTGCGCCGACCGGCCGACGCGTCTGTCGTCGGCGGGCGGGGTGCGCGGCGGCGGTGGAGCAGGTGTGGTGACGGTGTCGGTCGTCCCTTTCGGCACGGAGGTGTCGGTCGCGCCCGCGGGCACGGCGGGGCGGGGTGGCTCGCTCATCGGGGAACTCCAGCGCGAAGGGAGACGTCGGCAGCCGCCCCATGCGAAGGGGCGGTGGAGTGCGCGGGGGCCCGATGTGACAACGCGTCAGAAGCGTGCGGCGGGCCCGGGATTCAGCGTCGACACAGAGCGCTGCTGACACGCAGCAGGTCGATGTGCCGGTTGCGGTACGCGTCGTCCCGGAGATGACGGCGCCAGGCGGCGGCCGTCCTCGTAGCTGCGTACACCCTGGTCACCTCCCCTTGTGCCGGCCCGCAGGGGCCTCGCGTAGTGAGTCCGGGCCGGACAGCGGTCCGGCCTGGGCGTAAGTCAGCCAGGTGGCGCGTGCCACGTCAATGAACGCGTTGTGAATTCCGCCAGGTGGGACGCGCGGTCCGCCGACCGCCACGCACGGATCCCCGCGTCCCCCGGCGGTCGGCCGGGACGGGACACGGGGATCGGCGGGGACGGGGGTCTTCCGCGGGATCGGCGGGGGACGCGGTCTTCCGCGGGATCGGCCGGGACGCGGTCTTCTACGCGATCAGCGGGGACGGGCCGGGGCGCGTGGGATCAACGCGGACGGGGCGCCGGATCAGCGCGCGGGCACGCCGGTCATTCGGCGGTCAGCCAGACGCAGGTGTCGGAGGGCAGCAGGCCGTCCTCCAGCGGGCCGCTGGCCAGCAGCACCCGGAGCCCGGCGGGGAGCGCGACCGGCTCGGCGGACAGGTTGACCAGGCACTGGAAGCCGCCGTCCCGGCGGAAGGCCACCGTGCCGGGACCCGCGTCCACCCACTCCAGCGTCTCCGGCAGCCACCGGAGATACTCCCCGCGCAGCGCGAGACCGGCTCGGTACAGGGCGAGCACGGAGTGCGGGTCGCCCTGCTGGGCCGCGACGGACCGCCCCGACCATTCGGCGGGCTGCGGCAGCCACGGTCCGGCGCTCGCGCCGTCCGGCGAGAAGCCCAGCGAGCCCGGCTCCGCAGACCACGGCAGCGGCACCCGGCAGCCGTCCCGGCCCCGGTCGCGGCCCCCGGAGCGGGCATACGTCGGGTCCTGGATCAGGTCGTCGGGTATGTCCTCGACCTCGGCGAGGCCCAGCTCGTCGCCCTGGTAGACGTACACACCGCCCGGCAGGGCCAGCGTGAGCAGCGCCGCGGCGCGGGCCCTGCGGCGGCCGAGGACGGTGTCGCTCGGCGAGCCGAGCCGCTTGTCGCCCATGTCGAAGGACGTGTCCTCGCGGCCGTACCGCGTCACGTGCCGGATCGTGTCGTGGTTGGACAGCACCCAGGTGGGCGGCGCGCCCACCAGCCGGTGCGAGGCGAGCGTCCCGTCGACGACCTCGCGCAGCCCGGCCGCGTCCCAAGCGCAGCACAGGAACTCGAAGTTGAAGGCGGAGTGCAGCTCGTCGGGGCGCAGATAGCGGGCGAACTGCTCGGGCGTGGGCAGCCACACCTCGCCGACGAACACCCGCTCGCCGGGCGCCCCGCCGGGCCGGGGGCTGCGTGCGTAACCGTCCGCGATCTTCCGCCAGTCGCGGTAGATCTCGTGCACCGCGTCGCAGTCCTGGTACGGCAGGTCGGTGACGTCCGGGTCCCGGCCGACGTCGGGCAGCCCCGGCTTCTTGGCCAGACCGTGCGCCACGTCGATCCGGAAGCCGTCCACGCCGCGCTCCAGCCAGAACCGCAGGATGCTCTCGAACTCCGCCCGCACCTGCGGGTGTTCCCAGTTCAGATCGGGCTGCTCGGGCGCGAACATGTGCAGGTACCAGGGGCCGGGCGTGCCGTCCGCCTCGGTGATCCGGGTCCAGGCGGCGCCGCCGAAGTACGACTGCCAGTCGTTGGGCGGGAGTTCGCCGTCCGCGCCCCGGCCCGGCAGGAACCAGAAGCGCTCCCGCTCGGCCGCGTCCGGACCTGCCGCCAACGCGGCCCGGAACCAGGGGTGCTGGTCGGACGCGTGGTTGGGCACCAGATCCACGATGACCCGCAGGTCCTGCTCGTGCGCCTCGACGATGAGCCGCTCCGCCTCGGCGAGCGTCCCGAACATCGGGTCGATGTCACGGTAGTCGGCGACGTCGTAGCCGCCGTCGGCCATCGGGGAGACGTACCAGGGGTTGAACCAGAGCGCGTCGACCCCGAGATCCCGCAGGTAGGGGAGGCGCTCGCGGACCCCGGCGAGGTCTCCCATGCCGTCACCGTTGCCGTCGGCGAAGCTGCGCAGATAGATCTGGTAGATCGCGGCGTGCCGCCACCAGGCGGGTGCGGTGGGGGAGGCGGGCAGTGTCACGGGAGTCTCCTTGACGGTCGTGGAGAGCCAGGGCCCGGAGGGCCGCAGGGCATGCGCGGGGGCCGGTCCGCCCCGTCAGGGGTGCGGGGCGGACCGGTGTGTGCGGGGGCGTTACCAGCCGGTGTTGCCGGAGCCGCGGTTGATGGTGAAGGTCCCGGTGGTGCTGAGCCCGCCGGAGGCCGCGCCACTGACCGTGACGCCGCCGAAGGTGCCGGAGCCCTTCGAGTCGATCTCCAGGCCGTACGCGCCGGCGGTCTGGATCCTGACGTTGTTCAACGTCAGGCCGGTGACGGTCTTCTGATACGAGATCAGGACCGCGCTGTAGGTGCTGTCGGTGATGTCGAGGTCCTTGACCACGACGGGCGCCGTGATGTCGGAGCCGTCGGCGTAGATCCACAGCGCGCCGAGCTTGCTCTGCCAGTTCGGCTCGTAGCCGCCGGTGCGCAGCAGGGTGTTGCGCGCGACGGTGGTGGTGCCGCTGAACGGGACCGGCGCGGGATTGAAGTTGCGGGTGCTGACCGCGATGCCGGAGGCCCCGGTCACCGTGTCGGCGACGACGCTGTCCACGATCCGGTTGCCGTTGCCGCCGTAGATCGCGGCGGCGTTCGCCAGCAGCGGCACCTGCACGGTGTCGAAGCGGAAGGCGCAGTTGGTGACCGCGCTCGCCTCGGAGTACATCGCGAGACCGTCGTCCCCGGTGTTGCGGACGCTGGTGTTCCACACCTCGGTGTTCGCGGTGCCCTTGTGCAGGTTGACGCCGTCAGCGGCGGTGTCGCGGATCCGCAGGCCGCCCACGTACAGGCCGTTGGTCGGCGCGTCGATCCACAGGCCGACCTTGGTGTGCTCGATCCACACGTCCTGGATGGTCGAGCCGTTGCCGAAGTCACCCTCGATCGCGGCGTCGAAATTCGCGTCGTCGCGGTACGACACGTCACCGGAGATCGTCAGGTCCTGGACGATGTTGGTGCCGCCCTGCCCGAAGAGCCCGCCCTTGCCGTTGAGGCCCTGGAGCACGGTGGCCCACTCGCCCGCGCCGCGCAGCGCGACCCCGGTCAGATTGACGTGCCCGGAGATGTTGTACGTGCCCGCGGGCAGCCACAGGCCCTTGCCCTGCGACTTGGCCGTCGCCACCGCGCTGTTGAGCGCCGAGGTGTCGTCGCTCCCGTCGTTCGGCGTGACGCCGAGCGTCGTCGCGGAGACGAAGCCGGACGCGGGCATCGCCTGGTCGGCGGCGACCTGCTCGGTCTCCATCAGGTCCAGGGTGTACGAGGCGGCGGTGCTGCCCGCGTCCTTCTGGAGCTTGAGCACCGTCCCGGCCGGGAAGTCCCCGATCTTGAACCGCGACTCGTCGAAGAAGTGGTGCGCCGAGCCCTGCGAGGGGTCGTTGTTGTACGGGTAACCGCCGTACACCCAGGCGTACTTCGACGACAGGTCCAGATCGCGGACCTTGCTGCCGTTGGCGTAGAGGCTGAGCTGCGCCGAGGTGCCGGTGCCCGCCGCGTTGTCGGGGATCGAGTAGCGCAGCGTCATCGCGCTGGCGGGCTTGGTCAGGGTGAACTGCACATACTGGCCGGTGCTGTTGAGCACCACCGCCTTGCGTCCCGACGCCTCGGACGCCACCGTCCGATAGGTGCGGTCGGGGCCGATCGTGCTCGCGTTGGTGGTGCCGCTCTCCGCCTCGTAGGACGTGTACGGCCCCGTGGCGCCGCGCGTGGCGTTGACGACCGAGCCGGTCACCGCGACGCCGTCGATGTCGGGCGCGCCCGAGTCACCGGATTCGGTGCGCAGCGTCAGCGTGTTGAGCCCGGCCCGCAGCGGCGCGCTGACCGTGGCCGTCGACCACGCCCCGCCCGTACCCGGCAGCGCGACCTGCGCCACCTTCAGCCCGTTGGCCGTCAGGGTGATCGACGCGGCGGAACCGCTCCCGGTCCGGTACGCGACGGCCACCGGATAGCTCGCCGCGCTGGGCGCGCTGACGGCGAAGACCACCCGCGCGCCCTGCGCGCCGAAGCCCGTCAGATACCCGCTGCCGCTGAACCCCGAGGCGGTCGTGGCCACGCCCGGCCCGCCCGAGAAGTACGCGTCCTCCGCCTGGTGCGTGAGCGAGCCGGCCGGGGGAGTGGTGGGCGGCGTCGTGGGAGGTGTGGTCGGCGGCGTCGTACTCGTCGTCGGCGTCGTCACCACGACGTTGTCCAGGTTCACGTTGCCGCTGTCGGCGGTGGTGAAGGTCAGGGCGATGGTGTTGGTGCCCGCCGTGTAGGTGACGGCCTGGTCGGTGGTGGTCCAGGTGTCCCAGTTGGCGGTGGCGGGGAGGCTGATCTGGCGGATCTTGGCGCCGTTGACGTAGAGGCTGAGTGTCATGGTGGCGGTGGTGCCGTTGGCGTAGCGGATCTTGAGGCTTCCGGCGCCCGCCGAGGTCGCGGTGACCCGGAAGGCGGTGGACGCGGTGCCCTTGTTGGCGTCGGTGTAACCGCCGACGAATCCGCTGCCCGTATAGCCGGTGTGGTCGGTGGCGACGACCGCGCCGCCGGACAGCGTCGCGGACTCCGCCTCGACGACCGTGGTCGCGGCGTGCGCCGACGGCGACGCCTGCCAGACCAGCAGTGCGATCAGGACCGCGAGTACCGCGGGCAGCACCGCCGCGAGCGTTCTGGCGCGGTGGGTTGGGGCGCTTGGAGACATGGGTGATCCTTCCCTGAGCACCGCACGACGTCGTGCGGCGGGGGTTGCCATGCGTGGGGGGTGAGCGCGGGCCCGCGCCCGGTCAGCCCTTGAGGCTGCCCGCGGTGAGGCCGTTGATGATGCTGCGCTGGAAGATGAGGAAGAGGACGAGCAGCGGAATGCTCGCCATCACCATTCCGGCCAGCAACTGGTTGGCGGGCATGTCGTCCGCCAACCGGTTCAGGGCGACCGTGATCGGCTGCTTCGCTGGATCGGGCAGCACGAGCATCGGCCAGAGGAAGTCCTTCCAGACACCGACCACCGCGAAGATCGACACGACCGCGAGCACCGGCCGGGACAGCGGCAGCACCAGCGATACGAGGATCCGTACCGTGCCCGCGCCGTCGATCCGGGCGGAGTCCAGCAGTTCGGTGGGGATCTGGTCGAAGAACCGCTTGAGGATGAAGATGTTGAAGGCGTTGGCGCAGGCCGGCAGCCAGACGGCCATCGGCGTGTTGATGAGATTGACGTGGATCAACGGCACGTCCACGACGGTCAGATACGTCGGCACCAGCAGCGCCGACACCGGCAGCATCAGCGTGGCCAGCATCATGGCGAGCACCACATTGCCCAGCACCGGCCGCAGCTTGGACAGCGAGTACGCGGCGGCCACGTCGACCACGAGCTGACAGGCCCACGCCCCGGCCGCCAGCAGCAGCGTGTTGAGGAAGTAGTGGCCGAGCCCGACCGACGACCAGGCTTCGGAGTACGCCTCCGGATGCCAGGAGTGCGGCACCATCGTCGGCCTCGGCTGGGCCAGTTCCGACGACGACTTGAGCGCGCCCGAGGCCATCCAGTACAGCGGGAAGAGGAAGGCGGCGGTGAAGCCGAGCAGCGTCGCGCCCAGCACGAACCGGTAGAGGAACCTCCCCGTGCGGCGGTTCATCTCGGTCGGCGCGATCAGCGTGCGGACAGCGGTCTGTGCGGCCATGGTCGTTCCCCTCTCAGCCCTTGCTGCGGGTCAGCCGCAGATACACCCCGGCGAAGATCCCCAGCACCACGAAGAGCACCGTGCTCATCGCGCTGGCCAGGCCGAAGTCGTTGTAGACGAACGCGTAGCGGTACAGCAGGAGCAGTACGGTCACGGTCGCGTCGTCGGGTCCGCCGCCGGTCAGCACGAACGGCTCGATGAACACCTGCATGGTGCCGATCACCTGGAGCAGCAGCGTGATCATCAGGATGAACCGCATCTGAGGGATCGTCACATGCCACAGCCGCTGCCGTACCGTCGCGCCGTCCAGCTCGGCGGCCTCGTACAGCTCGCCCGGCACACCGCCGAGCGCCGCGAGGTAGATCAGCGTCGTGGTGCCCATGTTGGCCCAGGTGGAGACCAGGACCAGCGAGATCATCGACAGATTCTGCGACTCCAGCCACGACTGCGCGGGCAGGTGCGCGATCCGCAGCACGTTGTTGAACAGGCCGGGCCCCGGATCGTAGAACCAGCGCCACAGCAGCATCGTGACGATCGGCGGCAGCATCACCGGCAGATAGACCGTCATCCGCAAGTACGCCTTGCCGTGCCGCAGTTCGTTGAGCACGATCGCGGTCACGAACGGCGCCGCGAAGCCGAAGACCAGGGCCAGCAGGCTGAAGTACGCGGTGTTGCGCCACGCGGTGACGAACAGCGGGTCGGCGAACAGGCGGTGGAAGTTGTCCAGGCCCACCCACCGCGCCGGTTCCGCGTAGTTGACCTGCTGGAAGCTGAGCAGCACACCGCGGACGATCGGGTACCAGGAGAACACCGCGAAGGCGGCGACGCCCGCGACCAGGAACAGATACGCCACCAGGTTGTCGACGACGGCCCGGCGCAGCCGGTCCCGCGAGGGGCGGGACCGGCCGGACCGCCCCGCCCCGGCAGGCGCCTTCGGCGTCCGCGCGGTGGCGGCGCGGGCCGACGTCAGCGGTTCGGCTGTCACTTGACCGTGGCCAGGATGGTGTTGACCTTCTTCTCGGCGTCGCTGAGAAGCTGGTCGATGTTCGCGTCCTTCTTGGTGAGCACCGCCTGCATGACACCGTCGAGCACGGTGTAGATCTGCTGGGCGTTCGGCGGCTCGACCTTCACCGCGACCTCGCCGCTGCGGTCCACGAACGGCTGGTAGTTCTTCTGCGGCACGTTCGCGTACTTCTTGTGCGCCGCGTCGACCTTCGCCTGGCCGGCCCCGCTCCACAGGTTCGGCTGCGGCAGGCCGATCGGTATGTCGGTGCCCGCCGACTTCTTGGTGATCTCCTCCTCGCGGTCCGGGTCGAGGTACTTCCACTGGATCCAGGTGAGACCGGCCTTGATCTTCGCCGGGCTGTCCTTCGGGTTGAACATGAAGCCGTCACCGCCGCCGAGCGTCGCGGTGCCGGGCAGCGCGGCCAGCCCGTAGTCGTCGTACTTCCGCTCGAACTGCTTGACGATCGTGGGGATGTTGTCCGGGCCCGCCATGTACATCCCGAGCTTGCCCGCGCCCATCATCTTCTGCACGTCGGGGATCTCCAGGAGTTGCCTGGTGCCCATCGACTGGTCGGTCCAGCGCATGTCGTGCAGCGTCTGGAGCGCCTTGCGGCCCGCGTCGCTGTTGAACGCGGCCTTCCAGACGCCGCCGTCCTTCACCGCGACGTCGCCGCCCTCGGAGTAGATCCACGAGGTGAGGTGCCAGCCGCCCTGGTTGTTCTTGCTGAACTCCGCGTAGCCGGTGGTGCCGTCGCCGAGCGCGCTGATCTTCTTGGCGTCGGCGCGGACCTCGTCCCAGGTGGTCGGCGGCTTGTCCGGGTCGAGCCCGGCCTTGGTGAACAGCGCCCGGTTGTAGACCAGTCCGAGCGAGTAGTTGCCGGTGGGCAGGCCGTAGACCTTGCCGCCCGCGTCCTTGAAGACGCTCTGCAACGCGGGCCGCACGTCGTTCAGGGCGGGGAAGTCCTTGAGCTGCGCGGTGATGTCGGCGGCCTGGTGGCGGTGGATGAGCCCCGCGGGATCAGTGAAGTAGACGTAGTAGACGTCCTCCAACTGCCCGCCCGCGAGCTTCGCGGCGAAGGTCTTCGGGTCCATCAGACCCTCACGGGCGTCGATCCTGATCTTCGGGTGGCTCGCTTCGAAGGCTTTGATGTCGTCCTCAAAGTTCTTTCGGTCGACGGTCTGGGTGGCCGGAGGCAGCCCGTTCACGCTGATCGTGACCACGCCGTTTTTGTCCGCCCCGGAGGAGTGGGACGAGCCGCCGCCGCATGCGGTGACGCCGAGGACCAGCGAGATGGCGATGGCGGTGACGCCGAGGGCGGGGCGGGTTCTGGAGCCGTCCATGGGGATCGGACCTTCCTGGGAAACGGCAGCGGACGTACCCGTCCCGAGGGGCGAGTGCGCTTGCGTCCGCTTGCGTAACGGCGGGGTTACCAGGACGTCCGGCCGCCTGGCGTTGGCGCCGACAGTAGGATCGGGTCGCGCAAGATGTCAATCAATCTGCGCAAGAAAGTAATCCGAAGGATTTGTGCCCGTAACGCAGTGTCATCGAAACGCGGGCCGACCGGGGTGTCCGGACGGGCGGCGGTACGCGTCCGGCGACGGGCCGGCGCGAGCCGGCGCCGGACCGGCCGAGGGCGCGAGCGCATAAGCGGAGGGCGGGGCGCCGGGACCGTGAACCGGTCCTGGTGCCCCGCCCTCACGCGGAGTCGGAATGCCGTCGCCCTACGGACGACTGTGCAGGTCAGAGGCTTTTCACGACCTTGCGCATCCGGGTGGAGCCGCGCACGATCAGCTCCGGTTCGAAGAGCATCACCTCGTCGGTGACCGCGTGGCCGTCGATCTGTGTGACGAGCGACGCGATGGCCGCAGCGGCCATCGCCTGCACCGGCTGGCGCGAGGTGGTCAGCGGCGGATCGGTCGCCACCATGTACAGCGAGTCGTCGAAACCGATCACCGACAGATCGTCCGGGACTTTCATCCCGTGCCGCCGGGCCGCCCGGATCGCGCCGAGTGCGAGCGCGTCACTCGCGCACACCACCGCGGTGACCCCCTCCGCGAACAGCCGGGGCATCGCCGTCGCCCCGCCCTCCATCGAGAACATCGCGTGCGCCACCAGTGGCCGCCAGTCCGCAGGCGACAGCCCCCGCTGCTCCCAGAAGGCCGCGTAACCTGCGAGTTTGCGGGCCGAGGGGACATGCCCCACCGGTCCGAGCACCAGGCCGATCCGCTCGTGGCCCAGCCCCGTCAGATGCGTCAGCGCCTGCTCGGAGGCTGCCGCGTCGTCCACCGAGACCTGGGATATCTGCCGGTTCTCGTCCGCCGCGTTGATCAGCACGATGGGCACCTGGCGCTCGCGCAGGTCCCGCCCGTGCTCCGGGCCGGCGTCCGCGTAGCTCGCGCCGACGAAGATGATCCCCTCGATGTTCTGCTCCAGCAGCATCTGGATGTAGTGCGCCTCCGAGACGCCGTCCGCGGTCCTGGTGCACAGCACCGGGATCAGCCCCCGCTTGTTCAGCGCCCCCGCCAGCGCCTCGGTGAACGCGGGGAAGATGGGATTTTGCAGGTCAGGGACGACAAGGCCGACCAGCGGCGCCCGCGCGCTGCGCATCCGCGCGGGCCGCTCGAACCCGAAGACGTCCAGTGCGGTGAGCACGGCGTCCCGCGTCGACTGCGCCACGTCAGGGCTGCCGTTCAGAACACGGCTGACCGTCGCCTCGCTGACACCCGCGAACCTGGCCACTTGGGAGAGTCGTTTCGTCACAGAGGCAATCTACAGGATGGTACGCAAAAACAAAGATCAGTAACGCAAGAAAATGACGCGACATGCGCAGAGGAAGATCATGCGGGCAGGGGAGGGAGGGGGAGCGAGGCTGTACCGAGGCGCGCGGGGCCGCGCGGGAGGCCGGGTACGGGAGCGCCTCGCGGACGGACGGGCGGATCAGGGGTCGACCGGGGACGGGGTTCGGGTCCCGGCGGCGGATCAGCCCGCCTTCCGTCGGGAGGCGGCCGTCTTCTTCGCGGCGGCGGTCTTCTTCGTGGCCGCGGTCTTCCGCGCGCCCGCCTTCGAGGTGCCGCCCTTCGCGGCGGCCGTCTTCGACGCCGTCGACTTCGTCCCCGCCGACTTGGCGCTCGCGGACTTCGCCCCGGCCGACCTCGTACCGCTCGACCTCGTACCGCTCGACCCCGCGCCGCCCGATCGCGTACCGCTCGACTTCGAGGCGGTCGCCTTCTTCCCGGCCGCCGCCTTCTTCGCGCCGGACCTGCGGGACGACTTCAGCTCGGTGACGCTGGCGTGCCCGCTGCGGTCGTCGCCGTCCGCCGCCTCGTCCGTAGCGGAAGCGCCGGATGCGCCGGATGCGCCGGAAGCGCCGGAGGCACCGGAAGCGCCGGAAGCGCCGGAAGCGCCGGAAGCACCGGAGGCACCCGAGGTGCCCGACCCCGCGCCCTCGCCGCGCCCGCCCTTCGCCTGTTCCACCGACGCGCGCAGCGCGGCCATCAGGTCGACCACCTTGCCCGGTCCCGCCTGTTCGGCCGCCGGAAGCTCGGAACCCTCCAGCTTCGCGGTGACCAGCGCCTCCACGGCCTGCGCGTACTCGTCGTGATAGCTCGTCAGATCCGCCTCGCCGAGTGCCGAGATGAGGGTGTCGGCGAGCTTCAGCTCCGAATCGCTGATGCTGACACTGCCCTTGGGGGCGGCCTCCGCGGGGGAGTTCAACTCGTCGGGCCAGCGCAGGGTCTGGAGCAGCAGGACGTCGTCGTGGGCGCGGATCAGCGCCAGATGCTCGGAGTTGCGCATGGCGAATTTGCCGACCGCGGCCTTGCCCGCGCGTGCCAGCGCCTCCCGCATCAGCACATACGGCTTGTTCGCGGCGGGGGAGGCGGGGGTCAGGAAGTACGGGGTGTCGAGCTGCATCGCGTCGACAGAGGCCGCGTCGAGGAAACCGCTCACCTCGATGGTCTTCGCGGTCGGCAGCGGCAGCGCCCTGAGGTCCGCGTCGGTGATCTCGACCAGCTGCTCGTCCGGCGTCTCGTACGCGCGGCCGATGTCGGCGGCGGTCAGGACCTCCTCGTCCAGCTCACAAGTCTTCTGGTACCGCACCCGGCCCTGGTCGGTGAGGTGGACCTGCCGGAAGCTGATCTTGTGGCTGGACACGGCGGAACCGAGCTTCACGGGTATGGAAACCAGCCCGAAGGCCAGATTCCCCGACCAGACACTGCGCATAGCGAGTCCTTTTTGTCAGGCTATGGGACCTTTATGATATGCCGATCACGGAAGTCGAGGGTCGTCGGATCAAGGTCAGCCACCTCGAACGGGTGCTCTGGCCGGAGACCGGCACCACCAAGGGCGAGCTGCTGCACTACTACGCGAGCGTCGCCACCGGCCTGCTGCCGTACGTCAGCGGCCGTCCGGTCAGCTTCGTCCGCACCCCGGACGGTGTGGACGGCAAGCGTTTCTTCCAGAAACGGCCGCCCGCCGGTACGCCCGACTGGGTGACCGTCTCGCAGTCCGTCAGGCGCAGCGGCGAATTCATGGAGCAGGTCCAGGTCAACGACCTGCCGACGCTGATGTGGGCGGCCAATCTGGCCTGCGTGGAACTGCACACCCCGCAGTGGCGCGCCGACGAGCCCGGCGTCGCCGACCGGCTGGTCCTCGACCTCGACCCCGGCGACGGCTGCACGGTCGTGGACTGCTGCCGGGTGGCACTGCTGCTCAGGGAACGGCTCGCCGAGGACGGCATCGAGATCTGGGCCAAGACCAGCGGCTCCAAGGGCCTGCACCTGCTCGCCGCGCTGCGCGACGCGACCCCGGCGACGGCGACCGCCTACGCCAAACGGGTCGCGCAGGAGCTGGAGGCCCGGCACCCGGACCGGGTGATCTCCCGAATGACGAAGGCCGCGCGCTCCGGCCGGGTCTTCATCGACTGGTCGCAGAATTCGGGGAACAAGACCACCGCGGCCCCGTACACCGTCCGCGCCCGCCCGACGCCGACCGTCTCCGCGCCGCTGTCCTGGCCGGAGATCGCCGCCGCGCACACCCCGGACGACCTCACCTTCACCCTGGCCGACCTGCCCGCGCGGCTCAGCGTCGAGGGCGACCTGCTCGCGCCGCTCCTCGACCCCGCCCGCGCGGCCCCGCTGCCGCCGCACTGAACGGAGGCGGGGCCGCGCGGGGCGGTGTCACTTCTGCTGGGCGCCCGCCAGGTGCTCCGACAGCTCCTCCTCGTCCTCGTCCGAGAGCGAGGTCTTGAGCAGCGTGCCGCCGTAGGCCTGCATGGCGTCGGCGAACTTGTCCTCGGTGATCTTCGAGGCCATGATCACGACCGCGGTCGTGCCCGGCGTGAGCAGCGCCTGCACCTGGCCGCGGAACTGGTCGTCGATCCCGGACTTGCCCAGCTTGCCGAGCAGCCCGCCCATCGCGGCGCCCATGAGCAGGCCCAGGCCGGGGACGAGGAAGAGGATGCCGAAGACCATGCCCCACAGCGCGCCCGACGCGGCGGACACGCCGACGATCTTGCTCGGGGTGTCCACGTGCGTCTTGCCCTCCTCGTCCACCGAGACGATGGCAAGACCGGTCAGATTGACCACGTAGTCGTTCTGGAGATTCTGCACGGCGGTGTAGGCGTCTTTGGCGACGGTCGGGTCCTCGTAACCGATCACGATGAGTTCGGACATCACGGGCCTCCTAGTGGCGTGGGGCGACAGGATGCACGATATGTCCGTTTCGGAGTTCGGGCAGGGGGAGGCGCGCCGCCGCGTACGGGGCGCGGGCTACGGCCGGGGCGCGCCGTACCAGCGCCAGGACGTGACGCGCGGGTGGTCGGGGAGGTCGATCCGGCCGGTGGCCCACAGCAGGGTGGACCAGGGGTCCGCGGTCAGCGGGACGTGCGGGAACAGCCGGGCCAGCACCCTCGCGCACACATCGGCGGGCGGATTCCAGGCGAGGTCGAGCCCGGCCGCCAGGTCGTAGGTGTGGACCAGGGTCTCCACGATGCCCATCGCGGCGAAACCCTCGGGGTCGGAGACGCCGTAGCTGTGGTGGGCGCGGACCTCGGGCGACGCCGTACGCGTCATGGCCACCAGCAGCGCGCCGGTCGCCTCCAGCACCTGCAACAGGCCCTCCGGGCCCGCCTTCCGGTCGGCGTGGATGGCGTTGGGCGGGCCGCCCGGCCGGCGCGGCGACCAGGAGAAGGGCACGTCCGTGCTCAACGGGGGCTGCCTCGGGCCCAGTTGGGCCGCGTACGCGAACAGGTCGTCGGCCAGGTGCTCCACCGTCTCCCAACAGTCCCACTCCAGCGACCCGGCCTTGCGGTCCTCCCACGCCGACGCGGGCGCCTCGCGCAGGGCGGCGACGGCGAGTTGGACCGAGCGGTCGAGATCGTCGGCCGTGACGGGCCCGGTCGTGTGGTCAGCGGTTTCCGGCATGCCAGGCACCGTACCGCGCGGACCCGGCCGCCCCGCGAGGGATTTTCCGCGCGCGGGGTACGTGTCGTGGGCGGCTCGCGGGGACGCGGTCCCACCCGGCGTCGAGGCGCGGAGGCGCCGGCGCACTGAGCACCGAGGCGCTCACGCGCAGGAGGCGTCCTTGTCCTTGCCCGCCGCGCCCCGCGCGAGCTCCAGGGAGAGCGCGAGCCCCGTACCGTCGGTGCGCGCGCCGGTCAGCCGTACGCCGTCCGGCAGTTCGGGGAGCGCCACGGTGCGCGGGCCCAGGCGCCCGGCCAGACCGCCGCCGCCGTGCATCGACGCCAGATCGGCGACGGCGACGTCCCGGCCGAGCACGCGGACGGTGGTCGGGGTGACCGTGAGACTGTCCTTCCCTGTCGTGACGCGGGTGTGCACGGTGATCGGCACGCGCAGACCGCCGATGCTGCCGGTGAGTACCAGCCCGCCGCCGTCGCCGCCCACGGTCAGCCCCGCGACCCTGCCGTCCCGCGCGGCCAGCCGCTTCTGCAACTCGGCGTAGGCGATGGTCGCGGTCGCCGTACCGCCGCTGGTCGTACCGTCGGTCGACACGTCGTGCAGGTCGACCGCCACATTCACCTCGGTGTCGCCCCTGCGCACACCCTCGGCGGCGATGTGCGCGCTGCCGAGATTCCCCGTGAGCACCCGGAGCCCGGCGAAGGCGCTGGTCAGCTCCGCGGTCACCGGCCCGGTGGGCTTCAGGCGGCAGGCCACCGCCTCGGCGATACGGCCGCGCGCGGTGTGCTCGACGGCCAGGTCGACGGCGGTCGCGGTGCCGGCGAGGAGCGCGGCCACGGCGGCCGTGACGACGAGCGGCCTGCGGCGCGGCGCCGACCGCCGGCCGGCGCCGGCTTCCGCGCCGGGCTCCGCGCCGTCCGCCGCCGTACGTCCGGGGGTACGTTCCGACGCGGAATCGGCCGTGGCGGTACGACGTGCCGGGCGGGGCTTCACGATGCGCGGTGTCCGATCCGATGGTGCGGGTGCGGGTGCGGGTGCGGGTGCGGGTGCGGGTGCGGGTGCGGGCGGCGGCCGGGCCGGACCCGTGGCCGATCCACCGTGCCGCGCCTGCCGGTCGGCGGCCCCGCCGGTCTCAGCCTACGGGCCCGTTCGAACCGTCGGCGTCGCCTGCCGGGCCGTCGCGGGCGCGCCCGCGGTCATGACCCGCCGCCGTTCCCGTCCCGCGCCCCGCCGCACCCGGGACACGCCTCATGCCTCCTCCCGGCCCGCGCTCGTCCGGCGCTGCACCTGCAACAGGTAGTCCTTGCGGTTCAGCGGGTTGAGGTCGGACCGCGGCCGCTCCGGCACCGCGCCGACCACCGGCTCGTAGTGGTCGAAGGCCGACTCCAGCACGCCCTCGCCGTGCGTGAGCGTCGGCAGCGACTGCTCCAGTTCGTGCACCCGCGCGGCCGGGACCATGCCTTCCAGGACGTACGAGTCGCCCTGCGGCTCGGGCGCGCGCGGTACGGCGCGGAGCCGGGACAGGACGGGCAGCAGCGCGCCGAAGGTGTCGGCGGGGACGTCGAGCCGGAAGAGGTGCATCGGCTCGTGCACCCTGGTCCCGGCCCCGCGCAGCGCGTCCATCAGCACCAGCGGCGTCAGATTGCGGAAGTCGCCCGACGTACTGGACATGCTCTTGTCGAACACGGCGTGCGCGTGGCTCTGCCGGGGCGAGTAGCCGGAGTGCGTCATCGTCACGACGCAGTCGATCACCTCCCAGCCGTGGACGCCCTGGCGCAGCGTCTCGCGCACGGTCTCCTCGACGGCCTTGAAGAACGAGTAGGGCATGGAGCCGAGTTCGACCCCGAGGCGGAACGCCACCCCTGATCCCGGCGGCGCGGGCTCGACGCGCAGCCCGACCGTCGCGAGGAACGGATTGGCGTCCTTCTTGTTGAACTCGACGGCCTCCCCGGAGCCCACCACGCGCTCGACACAGATCGTCGTGGTCTCGCGGAAGGTGACATCGACCCCGAACTCGTCGGCCAGCGTGGCCTGGACGACCTCCTTCTGCACCTCGCCGTAGAGCGAGACCGAGATCTCCTGCCGCACTCCGTCCAGCCGCAGATTGATCAGCGGGTCCTGCTCGGCGAGTTGGGCGAGCGCCACATGCAGCGTCCCCCTGTCGCCCGCGCGGGTGGGGACGACCACCGTCTCCAGCGTCGGAGGCGAGAAGTGCCGGCCGTCCGGGGGAGCGGCGCCCGGATCGCCGACCGTGTCACCGATCCTGATGTCGGCCAGGCCCTTGAGCAGCGCGATCCGCCCGGCCGAGACGGATGCGGCGGGCACGGCGGCGCCCCGCTCGAAGACGCTGATGCCGGTGATCTTGGCCTCGCCGGCCGACGCGGCCCCGTTGTCCCCGTGGCCCTTTTCGCTGCTCACCGCGGAGTCCGGGCCGAACGGCAGCCGGTCCCGCGTGCGTACCGTCCCGGAGAACAGCCGTACGTACGCGGTCCGTTCACCGGACGGGCCGCGCTCGATCTTGAACGCCCGCCCCGAGACCGGGCCGTGGGCGTCACCCGTCGCCGCGGGCAGCAGTTCGGTGAGACCGGCCGTGAGCGCGTCGACGCCCGCGCCGGTGATCGCGGAACCGAAGAAGACCGGATGCACCTGTCCGCGCGTGGTCTGCGCCGCCAACTCGGCGCGCACCCGGTCGTACGAGACCGCGGACTCGTCGGCCACGTAGTCGGCGAGGAACGCGTCGTCGTGCTCGGCGAGCAGGTCGGCCAGACCGGCGACGAAGTCCTGGTCGGCGTCGGTGAACGGGACGCTGCGCGCGCCCCGCGTGCCGGATTCCTCAACCCGGCCCATCGGGAAGGCGGTTGGCGCGAGCTTGCCCCGGACGCTCCGGAGCACCTCGTCGCAGCGGGCGCCGCGGCGGTCGGTCTTGTTGACGAAGATCAGGACAGGGATGCGCAGTCGTCGCAGCGTCCGCATCAGGACGCGGGTCTGCGCCTGCACGCCCTCGACCGCGGAGATCACCAGCACCGCGCCGTCGAGCACGCTCAGCACTCGCTCCACCTCGGCGATGAAGTCCGGGTGGCCGGGGGTGTCGATGAGATTGACGGTGACGTCGTCGACCTCGAAGGAGACGACGGCCGATTTGATGGTGATGCCGCGTCGGCGCTCCAGCGCCAGGGTGTCGGTCCGCGTGCTGCCGTCGTCGACGCTGCCGACCTCGTCGATGACTCCGGCGGCGAACAGCAGCCGCTCGGTCAGGCTGGTCTTACCGGCGTCGACGTGCGCCAGGATGCCCAGGTTCAACGTACGCAAGAAGCTTCAAGTCCTCTAGATCGGTGGGAGTTGCCGTCTGGGTGGGGACTGAAGTTCCGCGCATGATCATCTCCTGGGTACGGTCGGCCGGTCCGGTCGTACGGGGCCGTTGGACTGTCGTCGGGAGTACAGCAGAGCCGTACGCGACGGACAACCGGTTTTGTCCGCGTACGAGGGCGTCCGTGCCTCGGCCTCCGCCGTTTCTTCACGTACTGGTGGGGCTCAGGAGTCTCGATCACACCTCCGTTGTCAGTATCATCAGCGAGACGACTTTGGATGCAATTGCATCTGGAATTGCATCCGCAGTTGCGGTCGCGGGCATGCTTGTGACTGCGAGCGATCGAGTACAACTCACAGAGGAGTGGTGCCGGATGAAGCAGTTCGACAACGGAGTGCGGGCGGACGAGATCCCGGGTGTCGAGTGGGTCAAGAGCGGGCGGAGCAATCAGAGCGGCAACTGCGTCGAGGCGGCCAAACTGCCTGATGGCGGCGTTGCATTCCGCAACTCCCGTGACCCGCACGGTCCCGCGCTCGTCTACACGCACGACGAGATGGTCGCCTTCATCGGTGGCGCCAAGGACGGGGACTTCGACTTCCTCACCGCGTGAGGCGGTTACGCTCAGGCGCGTCCGTCTGAGTGAATGACGACAAGAACGGTTGACGGCTGAGCGCGACGGCGTGAAGTCGGGAATTCGTGACTCCGGTAGGGGCGCGACAGCGCGCCCCGCAGTGCAATACTGGCGTGCGTCCAGTTTCTACCGGGAGCCCGCATGTCCGCTCAGCCGCAACTCGTATCACCGCTGCAACTGCTGGAGCGCCGCCCGGACATGGGCGCCAAGGCGTTGGCACGTGTGCTCGGCAACTATCTGCGTGCCCTGCGCGAGGCCGCCGGGGTCAGCCCGGCACAGGCCGGGGAGCGCATCCGTGGCCACGCCTCGAAGATCAGCCGCATGGAGACGGCGCACGTCTCCCTCAAGTTAAGGGACGTCGACGACCTCCTCGCGCTCTACGGCGTCGCGGAGCAGGAACGGGCGGAGATCGCCTTTCTGGTCCAGCGCTCGGCCAAGCCCGAATGGTGGCAGCCGTACGGCGAGGTCGTTCCCGACTGGCTCCAGGGCCTGATCGGTCTGGAGCGCGACGCCCACGTGATCCGTACGTATGAGACGCAGTTCGTGCCCGGCCTGCTCCAGACGCCCTCGTACGCGCAGGCGGTCGTGCGCAGTGGCCACCGGCTCGCCTCGCCCGAAGAGGTCGAGCGGCGTGTGGAGTTGCGGCTGGAGCGCCAGCGCAGGATGGCGGAGCCCGGCGCTCCCGTGCTGTGGGCGCTGATCGACGAGGGCGTGCTGCACCGCCCGGTCGGCGGCCCCGCGGTGATGCGCGAGCAGTTGGAGTATCTGCTGGTGGTGCTGCGCCAGCCCGGTGTGCGGCTCCAGATCGCCTCCTGGTCGGCGAGCGCGGCGGCGACGCCCGGCTCCGCGGTCACGTATCTGCGCTTCGCCCAGGGCTTCCTGCCCGACGTGGTCTATCTGGAGCACATGACGAGCGCGATGTACCTGGACCGGCTGGAAGAGCTGGACAAGTACCGTGCCGCGCTGGATGAGTTGAGCGCGCTGGCGGCGACGCCGGTGGAAAGCCGCGTACTGCTGGAAGAGGCGCTGAAGCGCTACAAGTAGAGCGGCTCGCGAGAACGACGCCGGCCCGCATCCCCCTCGTCGGGGGTGCGGGCCGAAGCTCTGTCCTGGGCGTTGCTACACGCGGGCCACGCCGCCGTACTCGATCCATTCCTTGCTGGGCTGCTTGAGGCCGAGGTCGCTGTCGGGGCGCCAGGTGGAGACCTCCACCAGGCCCGGCTCGATGATCTCGTAGCCTTCGAGGAAACCGGCGAGGTCGCTGGGCTTGCGCACCTCACCCCAGTGGCCGCCGGTGGACTGGTCCATGAACTCGGTGACGAAGCGGCGGGTCTCGGGGTCGTCGCTGACGAGCTGACAGACCACCAGGAAGCTTCCCTTGGGCAGCTTGTCGGCGACGCGCCGGACGACGCCCGCGGGGTCGTCGGTGTCGCGGATGCAGTGCAGCACCGACACGAAGAGCGCGGCGACCGGCTCGTTGAGGTCTATCAGCCGCGTCAGCTCTTCGTGCTGCCAGATGCTCTCGGTGTCGCGGAAGTCCGCCTGGATCACCGAGGTGTTCTCGTTCTGCTGGAGCAGCGCGCGGCCGTGGGCGAGCACGATCGGGTCGTTGTCGACGTACACCACGCGGGCGTCGGGGTTGATGCGCTGCACGATCTCGTGCACATTGTCCTGCGTCGGCAGACCGGAGCCGTGGTCCACGAACTGCTTGATGCCGTAGTCCTCCGCGAGCCTGCGCACCACCCGGCGCAGGAACTGACGGTTGTTCAGGGCCAGGATCTTCATGCTGGGGACCTGGAGGAGTAATTGCTCCGTGGCCTCGCGGTCGGCCGGGTAGTTGTCCTTCCCGTCCAGCAAGTAGTCGTACATGCGTGCCACAGCGGGCACCGTCACATCTATCTTGTCGGAAAGCGGTGCGTCCCGGTGCTCCATCGGGCCCCTCACGGTGGTTCGTTGATCGAAAGCTGCGGTGACGACTTCCATCCTAGGGAGACGTGATCGTCCGGTCGAGAGCGCAGACCAGGCGGTTGCGTGACGGGACTCCGGGCGCGGCCCGGTTCCGGTCCGGTCCGTCTTCGGGCGCGGCCCGGTCCTAGCCCGCGGCCTCGGTGTCCTTGGTGTCCACGGTGTTCCCGGTGGGCAGCGGCGGCTCGGCCTCCATCCGCTCGACCTCCTCGTCCGTCATCAGCCGGGAGCGCAGGAGGAAGCGGACACCTTCGGGGGCCTCAAGTGAGAAGCCGCTGCCGCGGCCGGGCACGACGTCCACGGTGAGGTGGGTGTGGCTCCAGTACGCGTACTGGCTCGCGCTCATCCAGAACGGGGTGTCCCCGGCGACCCGGCCGAGCAGGACGTCCGCGCCGCCCACCCGGAACTCACCGCGCGGGTAGCACATCGGTGAGCTGCCGTCGCAGCAGCCGCCGGACTGATGGAACATCAGGGGGCCGTGCCGCCGGGCCAGTTGGTCGACCATCGCTTCGGCGGCCGGGGTCATTTCGACGCGCCCCACAGGACGTCCGGGCGAGGCGGGGCCGGCCGGGGCCGTGTCGGGCCGGGCGGTATCGGACCTGGTGGCGTCCATCACGGGGCTCCCATCCGCCGACCGCCGGATGCGTCGGCGTTCTCGTACCAGCCTCCCGCCTGCGACGGCTTTCGTCCAGGGACCGGACCGCGCCCGGCACCGGGCGTCAGACGGGCTGGTGGTGGGCGAGGAGCGCGTGCGGGTCCGCGGCGCCGTGGACGTGGACGTGGGCACCGACCGGGGCGTGGTCGATGTGGACGGTCGCGGCCCGCAGCCGCGGCACGGCGTGCAGCAGCGCGTGCTCGGCCCGTACGGCGACGGCGTGCGCCGCGACGACGCTGAGGCCGGGGTCGACCACGACCGCGGCCTCGGCCCGCAGCGCGTGCCCGATCCAGCGCATCCTGACCGGCCCGACCCCCTCCACCCCCGGCACCGCGCCGAGCGCCCGCTCGGCCCGGTCGACCAGTTCGGGGTCGACGGCGTCCATCAGCCGCCGGAACACCCCGCGCGCCGCGTCCCGCAGCACCGCCAGGATCGCCACGGTAATCAGCAGCCCCACGACCGGGTCCGCGAGGCGCCACCCCAGGGCCGTACCGGTGGCGCCGAGCAGGACCGCGAGGGAGGCGAAGCCGTCGGTACGGGCGTGCAGGCCGTCGGCGACCAGGGCCGCGGAGCCGATGTCGCGCCCGACGCGGATCCGGTATCCGGCCACCCACTCGTTGCCCACGCACCCGGCCAGCGCCGCACCGGACACCGCCCACAGGTGGGTGACCGTACGCGGATCGAGCAGCCGGTCCACCGCCGTCCAGGCCGCGAAGGCGCTCGACGCGGCGATGGCCAGCAGGACGGCGACCCCGGCCAGATCCTCGGCCCGCCCGTAGCCGTACGTATAGCGGCGGTCGGCGGCCCGGCGACCGAGGACGAAGGCGATGCCCAGCGGCACGGCCGTCAGCGCGTCCGCCGCATTGTGCACGGTGTCGCCCAGCAGCGCCACCGACCCGGACACCACGACGATCAGCGCCTGGACGAGCGCGGTCGCGCCCAGCACCGCGAGCGACACCCACAGCGCCCGCATCCCGCGCGCCGACGACTCCAGCGCCGCGTCCACGCTGTCCGCCGCCTCGTGCGAATGGGGCCGCAGGAGATGCCCGAGCCGGTGCCGCAGCCACGATCCGGGGTGCGTACGACCGCCCGTCGCGCGTGCGTGGCCGTGCGCGCGGTCGTGGCCGTGGTCGTCGGCGTGATCGTGGTCGTGTGTGTGACCGGCGCCGTGCGCCTCGCCGTGGGTGTGCTCAGTCCCCGCCATGCCGGACACCGTGGCACACCGAACCCCTTGCGGCCACTCCCGAAATACCACCTGTGACCAGCTGCGACGCCCTCGCAACAGCCCCCGCTGGGCGACAGGGGCCGCTCACAGGCTCAGCCGGTACGGAATCGTGCACACCACGACGTCGGTACGGGCTCTGAGCGCGGAGGCCAGCAGGAGGCCCCGCTGATTCTGGAGGATCTGGTAGCGCCGGTGGCGCGGTACCACCTCGGGGATGAGGACGGAGACGTGCTGCCCCTTGGCCACCTCGCGCTCGACGTAGGAGACGATCGGCTGCACCAGCGAACGGTGCGGGCTCTCCACGATGTCCAGCCGTACGCCCGGATTCCAGCGGTCCCAACTCTCTCGCAGCGCACGGGCCTTGTCGGGGTCGCCCTGCACGGCGACGGCGACGACGGCGGTGCCGAGGTTCAGGGCCGCCGTCAGCGCCTGCTGGGTGAGCCTGCTGACCTCGCCGACCGGCACGATCACCAGGGACACGGTGCGCCGGACCGGCGGCGGCACCTCACCGAGCCCCAACTCCTTGCCGACCTCGGTGTAGTAGCGCTGGATACGGGCGAACAGCAGCATCAGCAGCGGCACGGTGACCACCACCACCCAGGCCCCGGCGAGGAATTTGTCGGCCAGCAGGACGACGGCCGCGATCGCCGTCAGCACCGCGCCGAAGCCGTTGAGCGTCGCGCGCTGACGCCAGCCGCGGGGACGCGCCCCGCGCCAGTGCCGTACGAGGCCGATCTGACTGATGGTGAAGCCGATGAACACGCCGATCGCGAACAGCGGCAGCATGCGGTGGGTGTCGGCGTCCACGGCGATCAGCAGCAGCGCGGCGAGCAGCGCGAGGGCGCCCACCCCCCAGCGGTACACCGGGCGCTCCGTGCGCAGACCGAACAGGTGGGGCAGCCGGTGGTCGCGGGCCAGCAGGCTCATGAGGACCGGCAGCCCGCCGAAGCTGGTGTTGGCGGCCAGCGCCAGTGCCAGGGTGACGACGAGATTCGTCGCGTCGTACGGCCAGCCGGTCCCGAAGGACCCCGCGGTGAGCTGCGCCAGGACGGTCACGTCGCCGCGCGGCGCCACATGGTCGCGGCGGATCAGCACCGCGAGCCCGACCAGCATCAGCCCGAGCAGCCCGCCCAGCATCAGCTCGGTGCGCTGCGCCCGCCTGACCCGCGGGTTGCGGAAGGCGGGCACCCCGTTGGCGATGGCCTCCACGCCGGTCAGCGAGGAGCAGCCGGCCGAGAACGCCTTCAGGAGCAGCAGCAGCCCCAACGACTCGGTGATGTGCACGGGTTGGGGAGTGCCGACGACGGCCACGGGGTGCGAACGCACCAGGCCGAAGACGATGATCCCGAGGACGCTCGCGATGAACAGCGCCGTCGGCAGCATCAGCACCCGGGCGCTCTCGGCCACGCCCCGCAGATTCACGGCCGTGAGCACGGCGAGCCCGAGCAGACACACCGGCAGCAGATGCGGCGCGAGGGAGGGGTAGGAGGAGGCGAGGCTCGCGGCGCCCGCGGCGAGGCTGACGGCGACGGTGAGTACGTAGTCGACGACGAGGCTCGCGGCGGCGAGCAGACTGATGCCCTGCCCGAGGTCCTTCTTCGCCACCGCGTACGCGCCACCGCCGTCCGGGTGCACGGCGATGACCTGCCCGTACGAGACCACCAGCACCGCGAGCAGGCCGGCGATCACCAGGGTCACCGGCAGTGTCGCGCTGAGCGCCCCGGAACCGGCGGCGATCAGGACCAGCACGATCGCCTCGGGCCCGTACGCGACCGAGCTGAGCGCGTCCAGTGACAGTGCCGCCAGCCCTTCGATGCTGGTCAGGTGTTGCTTGTCCCCCTCGCCCGGCCGCAGGGGAACTCTCGGCCGCAGTTCGCGGCGGGCCAGACCGAAGGTCATCGGTACCTCGGGGTGCAGGGGACGACACGCGGGGACGCGTCATGCCCAGTCTGACGGACCGTCAGCGAAGGGCGGCCGAGGCGCGGCCGTAGACCGCCCGCGCGGCCGCCGGCCCCGGCCGGGTGCCGCCTCCCCGGCCGGGTGTCGCTCGCTCCCGTGCGGCCCGTCAGTCGTGCGGCGGCGTGGGTCAGCGCTCCATCATGCGCATCTGGGCCTCGTTGTGGGTGTCTCCCGCGGCCGGGGGGAGGCTGCTGAGCCTGTCGAGCTGTTCCGCGCTGAGCTCGACGGCGTCGGCGGCGGAATTCTCCTCGACGCGGGCGACGCGCCGGGTGCCGGGGATGGGCGCGATGTCGTCGCCCTGGGCCAGCAGCCAGGCCAGCGCGACCTGGGCCGAGGGGGCGTCGATCTCGGCGCCGACGGCGGCGACCTCGTCGGCCAGCCGCAGATTGTGCTGGAAGTTCTCCTTCGTGAACCGGGGGTTGTCGGCCCGGAAGTCGTCGGCGTCGAACTGGTCGGTGGAGCGGATCGCGCCGGTCAGGAAGCCGCGCCCGAGGGGCGAGAAGGGCACGAAGCCGATGTTCAGCTCGCGCAGCACCGGCAGCACGCGCGCCTCGGGGTCGCGGGTGAACAGGGAGTACTCCGACTGGACCGCCGTGACCGGGTGGACGGCGTGGGCGCGGCGGATGGTCTCCGGGCCGGCCTCGGACAGGCCGATGTGCCGGATCTTGCCCTCGGCGACCAGCTCGGCGAGCGCCCCGACGGTGTCCTCGATCGGGGTGCCGGGGTCGACCCGGTGCTGGTAGTACAGGTCGATGCGGTCGGTGTCCAGCCGGGACAGCGAGCCCTCGACGGCGGCGCGGATGTTCGCGGGAGTGCTGTCCGCGCCCTGGCGGCCGGTGTGCGAGATCAGCCCGAACTTCGTGGCCAGCACGACCTCGTCGCGGCGGCCCTTGAGTGCGCGGCCGACGAGCGTTTCGTTGGTGTAGGGGCCGTAGACCTCGGCGGTGTCGATGAACGTGACGCCCAGTTCCAGGGCGCGGTGCAGCGCACGGATCGACTCCGTGTCGTCGGTTCCCGCGCCGGTGTAGGCGTGGGACATGCCCATCGCGCCCAGGCCGATCCGGGCAACGTCCAGGTCACGCAGGGTGATGTGCTTCATCGCTTCTTCTCTCCTGGCGGACGGCGGCGATCTTGTCCTGTCCGGCCAAGCCTGCCTCTTTCCGCCCGCCCACGACAGGCCGGGACAGGCGGAGGGGCGACAGCGGGGGTGTGGCAGGGCCCCTCTCCGCCGTCCGGCCATCGCGGCGGCCGGGCGTCGGAGAGGGGTCGAGGTTCGGGTCAGGGCCGTTTGAAGGCTTCGGGGCCGCCCGCGCCGCAGGGAGCCAGACGGACGCCGGTGCCGTTGTCGACCTCGCTCAGGCACAGGGCCGCGTGAGCGGAGTACACGGTGCTGCCGCGCAGCGAGAACTTCTGCGCGACGTTGCCGCTGCAATTCGCGACCTGGATGACCGTGCCGGGGGTGGTCCCGCCCCAGGCGGCGTCCATGCACAGGTCGTTGGCGCGGATGGTTCCATCGGGGCTGATGTGCCACTGCTGGACGAGGCTGTCGTCGCACGCCGCGAGCGCCAGCGGGGTGCCGTCCGTACCCGCGCCCGCGGTGAGGCACTTGCCGGTCGCCGCGTTCTTCAGCGGAGCCCCCGGCGGCTTCGGCGCGTTGGCCGCCGACGCCGGTCCCGAGGCCGGCGCGGACGCGGGCGGTGCGGACGCGGGCGGCGCCGAGCCCGGCGCGGCACCGGACGGCGAGGCCGCCGACGGCGACGGACCGGCCGTGGTCGGCGCGGGCGCCGTCGTGGTGTCGGCGGCGTGCGCGACCGTGGTCGAGGGCGAGGAGGAACCGTGCAGCGCCAGCCCGAGCCCGACCCCCGCGAGGCAGAGCACGGCGACCGACGCGACGACGACCCGGCCCCGGGTGACGACGGGTTTGGTCCGCGGGCCGGGCTCGGCGGTCCCCCCGGCCGTGCGGCCGACGGGAATGTCGTCGCCTTCCCGGGGCGGGGGCAACTCCGCGTCCGGGTCGAGCCGGTGCGCGACCCGCTCGTCCAGCAGCCCGGTGTCCACGACGCCGGCCGAGTCGATGGTGAAGCGCCAGCGGGGCTGATCGGTGCGGCCGACGACGACGACCGCCCACCGGCCGTCCGGATCGTCGGCCAGCCGCTGGAAGCGTTCGCGGTCCCGGCCGCCGGGCGAGCCGCCCAGCAGCAGCACCCCGCCCGCCTCGTCCTCCAGCGCCGCGTCGGTGTCGGCCGGGTCCTGCGGCTCGGCCGGCGCCGCCGCGCCGGGGACCGGCTTGAAGCCGACGCGGACCACGCGCACCTCGCGGGACCAGGGGCTGGCGGCCAGTTCGCGGGCCCAGTCGTGGGCCAGGGCCCGCGCCTGCCGGGCGTCGCCCTCCAGGCCGATGAGCCCGCCGACCTCGCCGAGGTTGAGCAGCACGAAGCCCTTGCTGGTGTTGCCGAGCGGGACCAGTCGCGGATACGGCTCCGGCAGCGACTCCGCCACGCTCGCGCTCTGGAGCCAGCGCAACTGGGCGTGCCAGGTCCGCCCGTCCTGGTCCGCGGTCCACCCGGCCGGTGGCCGTTGATCGGGCGTCCTGAGGTGGAACCAGACGGTCTCGGGCCCGACGACCACCACATGGGCCACCGGAACGGCGCGGTTCTCGCGGTCGCAGGCGGTGGCCAGGACGCGGATGACCCGGTCCACGGTCCACAGACCGTGATCGGCACGCGGCGCCGAACCCGGTCGCTGCCCGGACCTTCGCGACCGGCGCAGCCGGGCGCTCCAGTCGGTGCGGCGAGGAAGGCGATCGGCGGATCGGGACGGGGGTGTCACCTGTGTCTCCTTCACTCACGTCTTCACTCGCGTCCGCCCACGCCGTCAGCACGTTCACTCACGTCGTCACAGGACGGTCGCGCCGCGCCCGCGGTGTGCCGCGCACGCTGTGTCCTGTGAACGGTGGTTGCCCGCCACGGGGGGTGTCAACGCCGGGCGCGGGGCGGCGGCGACCCCTTGGGCCCAGGGGCCCAAGGTCGCCCGCGAGCCCTGGACCAGGCATCGGAGCCGTTCCTAGCATCGACCGCGTCCGGGCCCGGCGTGCCGCCGCGTACCGGCAAGCCCGGCAACGTCAGAAGGGACGCACGATGACGAATCTGAACATCACGTATCAGGAGATGTCGGACAGCGCGAGCAAGATGCGCAACAACAAGGCCGACATCGACCAGAAGCTCACCGAGTGCAAGAACATCGTCGACAACCTCACCGGCTCGGGGTTCGTCACCGACCAGGCGTCCGGCAGGTTCGACGAGGTGCACACCGAATTCGTCACGTCGGCCAACCAGGCCATGGAGACGCTGGACCAGTTGTCGCAGTGGCTCGACAAGGCCGTGGACGCGATGCAGGACATGGACACCCAGCTCGCCAGCTCGCTCAACCAGAAGTAGCGGGCCGCGGCCGGTCCACCGGCGCCGCCCGCACCCCGCGCCGGGCGTGCGGGCGTCCGATCCACGAGGGGGGAACCATGCCCATGATGATCACCATCGCCCGATCCCCCGACTGGTCGGCCGACGTCGCGGTGGACGCCGATCCCACCACCCCGCTCCGCGATGTCGTCAAGAATCTGCTGGACAGTCTCGACGGGTCGCGGCCCCCGACGCTCGGTGGCTCGGCGGAGGCGGCCGTCTACCTCGCCGACCAGCCGCTCGACCTCTCGCTGCCCCTGGCCGGCAGCGGCATCCACGACGGCACCGTGCTCTGGCTCGACCGGCCGGGACCCGTCGAGACCCCGCCTGTCGGCCTGGTGACCGTCCGGGCCGTCGCGGGCGCGGGCGCCGGACGGATCTGGTACCTCGGCGCGGGCGAGTACCGCGTCGGATCGGGCACCGACTGCCAGGTCGACGTGGGCGGCGGGCCGCCGGTGGCCGCCGTCGTCCGGATCTCCCTCGACGCCTCGGTACGGGTGCGCGCCGTCGGGCACTCCGCGCTGCTCGACCGCGTCGCCCTGCCCGACCACGACGTGACCTGGCCCGAGACGGCCCAACTCCTGGTCGGGGAGACCTTCCTGGAGGCGCACCCCCTGCTGCGCCCCGACGCGGTCGTCGAACCCTCGCCCGACGGCGAGTACCTCGACTACAACCGCCCTCCCCGGCTGCTTCCCCCCGTGCAGCACACCGTGTTCCGGCTGCCGTCCCAGCCAAGACCGCCCTCCCTGAACGCGCTTCCGTGGCTGACCGCGGCCCTGCCCGCCGTCCTCGGCAGCCTCATCGCGGTGATGTTCCACAACCCGATGTTCCTGATGATGGCGGCGATGTCGCCGGTCATGATGCTCGGGAGCTGGTTCACCGGACGGCGGCAGGGCCGGATCAGCCACCGCCGTCAAGTGGCCGAGTACGGCGCCCAGTTGGAGGCGACCGAGGCCGAGATCGCGACGGCGCTCGAACAGGAGCGCCGCGACCGCCGCGCCGCGAGCCCCGACCCCGCCGAACTGCTCGTCATCGCCACCGGCCCGCGGTCCCGGCTCTGGGAACGCCGCCGCACCGACCCCGACCACCTGCTGGTCAGGGTCGGCATCGCCGACCTGCCCACGGCCATCGCCGTCGAGCAGGGCGACGGCACGCGGCGCGGCCGGGACCTGCGGGCGGCCCCCGACGTACCGGCCGCCTTCTCCATCGCGGAGGCCGGAGTCGTCGGCGTCGTGGGACCCGAGGGCTGGCCGCGGCACATGGCGCGCTGGCTGACCGGGCAGCTCGCCGTCCTCCAGAGCCCCCGCGACGTGCAGTTGTACGTCCTGACCGATCCGGCGGGCGAGTCCCTGTGGGAGTGGGCCGCCTGGCTGCCGCACTCCCGGCCGCTGCTGGGCCAGCAGGCCCTGTCCCTGATGGGCGCCGACGCCGAGACCCTCGGCCGCCGGGTCGCGGAACTGAGCGAACTCATCCACGTACGCCAGCAGGCCCGGCTCAACGCCGGGGTCGGCGCCGCGTTCGCGGACCCCGACGTCGTCGTGCTGATGGACGGCGCCCGGCGGCTGCGGGCGCTGCCCGGAGTGGTGGCGATCCTCCAGGAAGGCCCCGCGGTCGGCGTCTACAGCATCTGCGTGGACGCCGACGAGCGCACACTGCCCGAGGAGTGCGCGACCGTCGTCATCGGCGGCGGCTCGCGCCCGGCCACCCTGCGCCGACAGCGCGCCGCGCAGGTCGACGGGATCGTCTCCGACGAGGTCCCGGAGAGCTGGTACGCCGCGGCCGGACGCAGACTGGCACCGCTGCGCGACGTCAGCGAGAACCAGGGCGACGCCGCGCTGCCCGCCTCCGCGCGGCTGCTGGAGATCCTGGGCCTAGAGGAGCCGACCCCCGCGGCGATCGCCGCCCGCTGGCGTTCCTCCGGCCGTGGCACCAAGGCCGTCGTCGGCTACTCGCTCAACGGGCCGTTCGCCCTGGACCTGGTCAACCACGGCCCGCACGGCCTCGTGGCGGGCACCACGGGCTCGGGCAAGTCGGAGTTCCTGCAGAGCCTGGTGGCCTCGCTGGCCGTCGCCAACCGCCCGGACGCCATGACCTTCGTCCTGGTCGACTACAAGGGCGGCGCCGCGTTCAAGGACTGCGTCGACCTGCCCCACACCGTCGGCCTGGTGACCGACCTCGACCCGCATCTCGTCGAGCGGGCCCTGACCTCGCTGAGCGCCGAACTCACCCACCGCGAGCACCAGTTGGCGGCGGCGGGCGCCAAGGACCTGGAGGACTATCTCGATTATGCGGGCCGCAGGCCGGAACTGCCCCCGATTCCCCGACTGGTCATCGTCATCGACGAGTTCGCCTCGATGGCGCGTGAACTGCCCGACTTCGTCACCGGCCTGGTCAACATCGCCCAGCGCGGGCGCTCCCTCGGCATCCACCTGATCCTGGCGACGCAGCGCCCGTCCGGCGTGGTGTCGGCGGAGATCCGCGCCAACACCAACCTGCGGGTCGCCCTGCGGGTGACCGACGCGGGGGAGAGCACCGACGTCATCGACGCCCGGGAGGCCGCGGCCATCACGACGGCCACGCCCGGACGGGCGTACGCGCGGCTCGGGCACAGCTCGCTGATCCCGTTCCAGACCGGCCGGGTCGGGGGCCGCCGTCCCATGGCCGACAGGACCGCCGCGACGGCCGCGCCCTTCCTGCGCCCGGTCTCCTGGCTCGACCTCGGCCTGCCAGCGCCCCAGCGCCCGCGCACCGTCGCCGAGACCGACGAGGTCACCGACCTGTCGGTCCTGGTGTCGGCCATCGGACAGGCCAACGCCATGCTGGGCATCGCCGCGCAGCGCCGCCCGTGGCTGCCGCCGCTGCCGCTGTCCGCGGTGGTCGACCTGACGGCCGACCCGGTCCGCGGCTCCCGGCAGGACCCGTCCTTCTCGTGGGCCATCCAGGACCTGCCCATGCGGCAGCGCCAGGAGACGGTGACGGTGGACCTGGCCACCTTCGGCCACCTGCACATCGTCGGCGCGCCCCGCTCGGGCCGCTCCATGGCGCTGCGCACCTTCGCCGCCGCGGCGGCCAGCCAGTCCACCGTCGCCGACCTGCACCTGTACGGGCTCGACTGCGGCAACGGCGCCCTGCTGCCGCTCACCCGGCTGCCGCACTGCGGCGCGGTGGTGCAGCGCTCGGAGACCGACCGCGCCGCCCGGCTGCTCAGGCGGCTGCACGCCGAAGTGCAGAACCGTCAACGACTGCTCGGCGAGGGCGGGTTCGCCGATGTGACCGAGCAGCGCGCGGCCCGGCCCGAGGCCGAAAGGCTGCCGCACATCGTACTGCTGCTCGACCGCTGGGAGGGGTTCATGGGCACCCTCAGCGAGTACGACAGCGGGTCGCTGACCAATCTGATCCAGACCCTGCACCGGGAAGGCGCGAGCGCCGGGGTGCACCTGGTCATCGCGGGCGACCACATGCTGCTGAGCGGCCGGATGAGTTCGCTGTGCGACGACAAGCTGGTGCTGCGGCTCTCCGACCGCAGCGACATGGGCCTGGCGGGGCTGAACTCGCGGAAGATCCCGGAGAATCTGCCGCCGGGCCGCGGCTACCGCGCGCCCAGCGCGATCGAGACCCAGGTCGGGCTTGTGGCGGACGACCCGGCGGGCCCCGCGCAGGCCGCCGCCGTGCACGCGCTGGCGGCCCGGCTCACCGAGCGCGAGGCGGGGGTCCCCAAATCGGCCCGCCCCAACCGGATCGCGGTGCTGCCCACCCAGCTCTCCTTCGACCAGGCGTGGGAGATGGTGGAGGAGACGCCGAAGCCCATGTGGGCCCTGGTGGGCGTCGCGGGCGACGACCTCGAACCCGTCGGCGCCGACCTGATGGGTGATCAGCCGACCTTCCTGGTCGCGGGACCGTCCAGGTCGGGGCGGAGCACCGCGCTGACCGTCATGACCGAATCGCTGCTGCGCGGCGGCGTCGAGATCGTCATCGGCGCTCCCATGAACTCACCTCTGCGGGCCTTCGAGGGCAGGACCGGGGTGCGCGGTGTCATCACCGCGGACGCCCCCACCGAGCAGCAGTTCTCCGATCTGCTGAACCCCGGTGACGGGCCCGTCGTCCTCGTGGTCGACGACGCCGAGACCTGGCGCGACCTGCCGTGCCGCGACTGGCTGAAGGCGTTCGTGAAGAAGGCGTCGGGAAGCAAGCGGGGCGTGGTCCTCGGCGGGGACGTCGCCTCGGTGGCGATGGGCTTCTCCGGCTGGCAGTCCGAGGTCAAGCGCAACCGGCGCGGTGTCCTGCTGTCGCCGCCCACCTTGAACGACGGCGACCTGGTGGGGGTGCGGCTGTCCCGCTCCCAACTCGCCGCCAGGGTCGTACCGGGCGCGGCCCTGGTGCACCTGGGCAGCGGCAGCCTGCTGCCCGCCCAGATCCCGCTGCCGCCGACCGTCGGCGAGCCCGCACGCGACAACTCCGCACACGACAACAGGGAGCAGTGATGGCGGACCTCGTGGTGAAGGACCTCCAGAGCCTCGCGAGCGACCTCAGCGAGCTGATCGGTCAGTTTGAGGGAGCGCTGGACTTCCAGAACGACGACAAGGGCCTGTGGGGTCAGCTCAACGCCAACCTGTCGATGGGCGACTTCGCCGACAACTGGACCGTGCACCGTGACGCGATGGTCAAGTCCATGAAGAGCCTGCGCGACAAGGTCAACAAGGTCGACGAGGCGTGGGCGCAGGCGGACCAGCAGTTGCTGGACTCGTTCGAGGACGGCTGAGCCGATGGCTGGGTCCACGACTGGGTGCATGGCCGGGTCCATGGCCGGGCCCAAGGCTGAGGCCATGACTGGGTCCACGGCTGAGCGCCAGGACGGCTGACGAGCGTCACAAGGAGAACCGCATGTCCATCAGAAACCTCGACTGGTCGCCACTGGACCGGCACTCGGACCCGATCCACACCGACCTCGACGTGGTGAGCGGCGCGCAGACGCGCTACCAGCACATCGCCGACACCATCGACGACGCGATCACCAAGCTCCAGCGGATCGTCGACACCGACAGCGACAGCCTGGCGGGCCAGTACGTGGAGGGCCTGAGGTCCGAGGCGACCAGCGTCAAGGACAGCCTCACCAAGGCCGCGGTGCGCTACCACGACGTCGCCGCGGAGATCAAGAAGTACGAGCCCGACCTCGAACAGGGGCTGAACGAGACGGCCGCCGCGCGTACCGACGCCGAAGAGGCCAAGAACGACCAGACCAAGGCGCACGCGATGCCCGACCCGCAGAAGCAGTCGGACGGCACCACCACCCCCGAGGAGCAGCAGAAGGGCTCCGACAAGGACAAGGCGAACGCCGACGCGGACGGGAAGCTGGCGGCGGCCAAGACGCGGCTGACCAACGCGATGGACGCGCTGAACGTGGCGGGCAAGCGCTTCGGCGACGCGGTCAACTGCAAGAAGTACGACGACGGCCTGACCGACTCCTGGAAGGACAAGCTCGACGCCGTCATGGCCAAGATCAGCCAGATCTTCGCCATCATCGGCATGATCCTCGGAGTCCTCGCGATCCTCATCCCCGGTGTGAACGCGCTGATCATCGCCGGAGTGGTGGCAGGCGCGATCACCCTGGTCGCCAACATCGTGCTGTACGCGCACGGCAAGGGCAGTCTGGTCGACGTGATCCTCGGGGCCGTCGGTCTCGGCCTCGCGGGCATCGGCGCCATCGCCTCGCTGGCCGCCAAGGGCCTGGCCAACGCGGCCAAGACGCTCGGCCAGTTGGCCGGCCGGCCCCGCCCGGTGACGACCAACCCCCCGCAACTGCACTGGGGTCCGGGCGCGCCGATCGAGCTGACCCCGATGGGTCCCGCGGCGGGTGCGGGCACCCGCACCGGGCCCAGCGTGATCGGCGGGGTGAACACCGTGCCCGGCGACTTCGTCATGCCGATCAACCCGGCCACCGGCTGGACGAACATGTCGGACTGGTTCAACAACCCCGCCACCAACTGGCTGTTGGGCAAGTTCGGGGCCATCACCCCCGAACTCGGCTTCTGGGAGTCGGCGGGACTCCAGTTCAAGGGCGCCGGCGCGATGTGGGGAAAGCTGTTCACCGATCCGCTGAACTTCGCCAAGGACTGGGCGGGCGTCATCGGCGGTCTGAGCGGCTTCCGTGACCTGTCGGCCGTCATGGCGGCCATCGGCGGCAAGATCTCCCCGCTCTGGTACGTCTGGGGCGGTCTCAACGGCGCCTTCGGCATGGGCGGTCTGATCTACACCGGCGGACGCCTGGTCGGCTGGATTCCCGCGGTCAACCCGCCCGGTGTGGCCGCCTCATGACCAGTGGAGACGACATGAGCGACGACCCGGCCCCGGCGAACGGACTGCCCTGGCACTGGGAATGGGTGCCCGACATCCGGCCGGACGACGAGGAGTACGCGGCCTGGACCGCGCACATCGTGGCGCTCTTCGCCGACTGGACGTCCGAGGGTCTGGACGCGGCCCGGCTGGCCTGGCCCGCCGAGGCCGGCGTCGAATTCCCCTTCACGTCCGACATGGTGGGGCAGGGCGCCGCCGCATGGCTGCTGCACCGGGCGGGCCAACTGCCCCCGTGGTCCCGACTCGCCTGGGGGGCGGCGTTCGTGCAGGGCAGCGCGCGCTGGGCGCCGGTCCCGGTGGTGGTGGAATTCCGCCGCCCCCGTGAGGAGGACCCCAACTACCTCATGGAGGTCGTCGGCGCCTCCGGCCGTGACGGCGACGCCCGGCAGCCGACGATCGACTACGTGACGACCCCGATCGGCGACGGAGTGCAGGTCTTCGCCCTCGGACGGACCCCGGAGGGCGCGGCGTTCGGACGCGCCGAAGCCGCGTTGCGCCTGGACGTGCCGCCGGTCGGCGGCGCCGCGAGCGTCAGCTCCGACGTCGTACTGACCACCGTCGTCTTCGAGATGGGGCTGATGGCGCTGATCAGCGCCGGTGTCGAGCAGTTGATGCAGCAGATCGCCCACGACTGCGCGCCCCCGGCCGACGGGGGCCCGGCCAGGCTCGGGTTCGCCACCACCACCGAGGGGAGCCAGCGGTGATCGACTTCGAACTCGTACTCCCCGACGGCTGGGTGCAGATTCCCACCACGCCCGACACGACCGCGCTGCGCCGCAGGACCGTCGACGCGGTGATCCGCCACCATGTGCCGGACTCGCTGCCGCGCGACTCGGCGGGCCCGTGGCGGCGGATGCTGCGCAAGGAGCTGACGGAGGCGACGGAGGAGGCCGCGCGGCAGAACGCCCGCTCGGTGCTGCTCCCGCTCCAGGAGTTCAGCGGTGTCCGGCTGCCCGGATCGATGCTGGTCACGGTCCTGGAGAGCCAGGACGAGACCGAGGACCCGGAGAAGCTGCTGGCCTCCCTCCTCGCCGACGCCGGGGCCGACGGCACCTATCTGGAGATCGGCGGAGCCCCGGCGGTACGGGTCGCCTCGGTGGTGGACAGCAGCCGGGTCGGCCGCAAGGCGCCGTCCTGGCGGGTCTCGTACTACGTCTCGAACCCTGACGCGCCCGGCACCTGGGGGCTGCTGACCTTCACCGTGCTGACCGACGGCGACATCGACGCGGAACCCGTACAGGCCGTCGTGCTGCTCTTCGACATGATCGTCACGACTCTGCGCTGGGCGAACCGCGTCGACGTCCCCACCCAGGACGAGGTGCTGGCCCAACTGGCCGAGATGGACCAGCCCGCGCCGGATCACCAGCCGACCGGCTCGTCGGCCTCCGCGCGGAGCGAGCCGTCGGCCGACGCCTCCGGCGCGTGAACCGAACGCGAAGAAAGTATGAAGCGGGCCCGGCCACGCTGGCCGTATGACAGTCGTCGCCGCTTCCGCGCCGATCAGCCCGACCCGGGTGCGGATCGCCATTGTGAGCCCGGACATCCTCGCCCAGATCCGCCAGGTCTTCGCCCGTAAGAACCTCGACGTGGAATTCCTGCGGATGCCCTACGTCGAGGTGGCCGTCGCCCCCGCCGCCGCGCCCGCGGTCCCGCAGGCCGGGCAGGACCCGCGCCGGCTGTGCGCGGAGTACCGGCTGAGCGCGGTCGCGGTGGAGAGCGTGCCGCCCGCGGGACAACCGGCCCTGGAGATACGGCCGCACGCGCCCGCGGCCCCCGAGGACACCGCCCCCGAGGACACGGCCCCGGCCCTGTCCCGCCGTCAGCACGAAGTGATGGCCCTGGTCTCCCGAGGCGCGCGCAACGCCGAGATCGCCGCGCGCCTGCACGTGAGCGAGAAGACCGTGAAGAACCACATCAACCGGATCTTCAGGTCGCTGGGTGCCGAGAGCCGGGTCGAGGCGGTGCTGATCTGGCAGCGGGGACAGCGCGGACCGTGGGACGGTACCGACCGGCGCGCGGTCCGGGCTGCTCGGCCGGAGCTTCCTGCGGTCCCGCGTCCAGAGCGCGCAGGAACTCGGTGACGTCGCCGACCTCCTCCGCGCCCAGCTCCTTCAGGCGCAACAGCGCCCGGTCCGCGAGGGCGCGCGCGGAGTCCGGTTCCGCCCTGGCCCGCTTCACCTTGGCGAGACCGAACAGCGTCAGCGCCTCGTGGTAGTGGTCGCCGCTCGACTCGCACAGCGTCAACGCCTCCTGGAAGTACCGCAGCGCCTTCTCGTCGTGGGCGAGCCCGTACTCGGCGCCGCCCAGATTGATCAGGATGTTGGCCTCCAGCAGGACGTTCCCGCAGCGCCGTGACACCGCGAGGCCGAAGGTGCCGTACCAGAGCGAGTCCTCGAACTCGCCCAGCTCGGCGTGGAGTTCGCACAGCACGTCCAGGCAGCCCGCCTCGTAGTACTCGTGGCCGCTGTGGCGGGCCAGGTCCAGGGCCTGGCTGGCGTAGGACAGCGCGGCCCGGTACTCCTTGGCCTCACGGAGCGTGGACGCCAGATTCCCCAGCAGGCTGGTGCGCAGGACGTCGTCGCCCAGATCCTCCAACAGCCGCAGACCGCGCCGCTGTTCGTGCACGGCGGCCTCGTTGTCCCCCAACCGGGAGTAGGCCACGCCCAGATGGTTGAGCAGCACCGCCTGGGCCCGCCGGTCCTCGACCATCTCGGTGCTGCGCACCCCGAGCCGCAGCACCTCGACCCAGTCCTTGGTCTGCCCGGCCGCGTAGAAGTAGTCGAAGAGCAGATAGGCCAACTGCCACGCCTCGTCGTGGCAGCCGATGCGCTGCGCCGTGCGCAGGAGCGGGGAGATGTTGTCCCACTCCTGCACGCACCAGGTCACCAACTCCTTCTGGTCCGCGAAGCGCAGCGGCGCGTGCGGGGCCACCGGGTCGAGGGTGAAGGGGAGTTTGACCGCGTTGGACTTGTAGTCCTGCGTGAGGGTCCGCACATACCAGTGGAGCACCCTGCGCAGCGCCCCCTTGCGGGACTCGGCGCTCTCGCCGTCGCCGGAGACCTCCTCGGCGTAGATACGGGTCAGGTCGTGCATCCAGTAGCCGTTGCCGGTGGTCTCCATCAGGTGCTGCGCGGCGAGATTGCGCAGCGCGGCGGCGGCCACCGGCGCCGGGACGTCCAGCAGCGCGGTGGCCGCCTCCGCGCGGATGCTCACCCCGGGGAACAGCCCCAGCGTGCGGAAGGCGTGCGCCGCCCGCGCGTCCAGCCGGGCGTAGGACCAGGAGAGCACGCCGCGCACCGAGTACAGCTCGTCGTCCGGGATCTGGAGCGCGTCGAGCCGGTACCGCACGTCCTCCAACTCGGCCGCCAGGTCGGCGATCCGCACCCGGGACGACCCGGAGGTCACCTGCTCCGAGGCGATCCGCAGGGCCAGCGGCAGGCGGTCGCACAGCTCGGCCAGCCGCCGGGCCGCGGGCAGTTCGGCGCCGACCCGCGCGTCCCCGATCGAGGTGCGCAGCATGCTCAGCGACTCGTCGGCGGTGAGCGGGGAGAGCGTCTCGCGGTGCGCCGAGTACCGCACCGCGAGGCCGCTGAGCCGGTTGCGGCTGGTCACGATGACGAACGAGGGGCCGTCGCCCGGCAGCAGGTCCTCGACCTGGTCGGCTGATTCTGCGTTGTCCAGCACGATGAGCATGCGCTTGTCCCGGACGGTGCTGCGCCACAGCGCGACCCGCTCCTCCTGGTCGGTCGGGACCGTGCCCGCGTGCGAGGAGGCGAGCAGGTGGTGCAGCGCGTCGGCGGGGGAGCGGGCCGGGCGCTTGGGGTCGAAGCCGCGCAGGTTCACATACAACTGGCCGTCCGGGTACGCGTCGGCCAGCAGGTGGGCGCACCGCACCGCCAGCGCGGTCTTGCCCACGCCCCCGACCCCGACGACCATCACGATCCGCGGCGGCGCGGCCTCGCCCCCGCCGTCGGGCGCGGCGTCCCGCGCCGCGTCCAGCACCCGGCGCACCGCGTCCTCCCGGCCGATGAAGTCGGCGACCTCGCGCGGCAGTTGCGCGGGGCGCACCGGGGTCGCGGCGGGAGCGAGGGCGGCGGGCGCGGTGTCCGCGCCGGCGCTGTCGGCCAGCAACGACGCGTACAGCGCCCGCAGTTCGGCCGACGGGTCGATGCCCAGATCCTCGGCGAGGAGCTTGCGCAGATCGTGATAGCGGGCGAGCGCGTCGGCGGTCCTGCCGCTGCGGCTCAGGGCCGTGATCAGCAGGGCGCGCAACCGCTCGTCGTAGGGATGGTCGGCCACGTGGAGCGCCAACCGGTCGGCCGCGGCGGCGGGTTGGGCCAGTTCCAGGAGCAGTTCGGCGTGCTCCACAACCAGCCGTAACCGAAGGTCGGCCGCCCAGGTGCGGTGCTCCGCGCCGAACGGTCCCGGCAGGCCGCCGAGCGCCGTGCCCGAGCGCCACAGGGCCAGCGCCTCCTCGAAGACGGTGACCGCGGCGGCCGGTTCCCGCCCGGCGGCCAGGGACCTGGCCCGCGCCGCAAGCCGCTCGGCCACCGTGACGTCGAGGCCGTCGGGGTCGAGCAGCAGCGAGTAACCCGCCGCCGAACTGGTCAGCGGCTCGCCGAGACCGTCCAGCGCCCGGCGCAGGCCGGACACGTAGGTGTGCAGGCTGCCGACGGCCGTGGTCGGCGGCGACTCGCCCCACACTCCGTCGATGAGACGGTCGCGCGAGACGACCGCGTTGCCACTCAGCGCGAGGACCGCGAAGACCGCGCGCTGCTTCGGCGGGCCGAGAGCGAGTTCCCGTCCCGCCGCGTACGCGCGCAGCGGCCCGAGCGTCTCAACCCTCAGACGACCGTTGTCCATCACGGAACTCCCAGGAGGCGGTGCCCCGGCCCCGCGCGGCACGCGCGCGGTTCCACGACTGCGATTCACGTCGTGGTTTCCTCCGCGTCGCATCGTCGCAACCGCACTATAGGCCGCGCCAACACCGTCCGACAGCCCGCACTCCGGCAGCACTGACGCCCCAGGCGTCCCACCGGGCGCGCCGGTGCGCGGGCCGCGGCGGACGCGCGCCCGGCGGTGGCCGAAACGTCATGGAAACCGGGGGTTGACGTGGTCGTGAGCCCGCTCTAACGTTCAGGCAGTTTATTTATCCAGTAAAGAAAGAGTGCGAATGAACGGGTCGTCGGGCGAGGATCTCACCAGCACCGCCGTGCTGGCACTGCTGGGCAGGGCAGGGCCGATGTCGCGGGCCGCGCTCGCGCGGGACCTGGGGATGAGTCCGGCGACGCTGACCCAGGTGACGCGGCGGCTGCTGACGCAAGGAGTGATCGAAGAGCTCGACCGGCAGGAGCCCTCCCGGGGCGGCCGTCGCGGTCGGCTGATCGGTCTGGTCGGCAGCGCGGGCCGGGCGCTGGGCGTCAAGGTGGCCGTCGACCACGTCGCGCTGGTCGACATGCGCCTGGACGGACGGGTCACGGAGACCATGACGGTCCCCTTCGACGCCACGGCGCTGGAGGCGGTGCCCGCGATCGCCGAACTCCTGCGTCCGTTCACCGAGTCCGCGCAGGGGGTGCCGCCGCTGCTGGGGATAGGAGTGGGCGTGCCGGGCACCGTCGACCGCCCGGACAGCGGGGTCGTGGACGCGGCGATGCTGAACTGGGAGAACGTGCCGCTCGGCACCATGCTCGGCGCCTCCTTGGGGCTCGCCGTCCTGGTGGAGAACGACGTCAACGCCCTGGGCAGCGGTGAGCGTCTGTACGGGCGGGGACGCAGTCTCAACGACTTCCTGGTGGTCACCATCGGCCGCGGCATCGGCCTGGCCGTCGTCGCGGGCGGGCATGTCTACCGGGGCGCCCACGGGGGCGCCGGAGACTTCGGCCACGTGCCGGTCGATCCGGACGGGCCGCCGTGCACCTGCGGGAGTCGCGGCTGCCTGGAAGCCCTGATCAGCGATGACGCCCTGCTCCGTACGGCGCGCTCGGCCGGCATCCTCGGCGAGGGCGCCACGCCCGCGGACCTCGCGGATCTCGCGAACGGTTCGGACGGCGCCAACGGTGCGGACGGCTCGAACGGCGCCAACAACTCGGACGGCGCCGATGACCGTACGGCGACGGCCCGTCGCGTCCTGTGCGAGGCCGGACAGCTCCTGGGCCGCCAACTGGCGGGACTCGCCACGCTCCTGGACCCGCAGGAGATCGTGGTCATGGGGGAGGGGACCCGTTCCTGGCCCTGGTGGGAGCCCGGCGTCCGAGAGGCGTTCGAACGCCACGCCCCCCGCCGCGCCCGGGAACTGGCGATCACCGTCGAGCCGTACACGGAGACCATCTGGGCGCAGGGCGCCGCCGCCCTGGTGCTCGCCGCGTCCCTGGACGGCGGTGTCGGCAGCGTCGATCCGCGCCGACGGATCCACGGGCTCGGCGGCGCGGCGGTCGAACGGACCGTGAGATGACCATCGGCCCCCTTTCCGGACGCCCGGGCCGGGGCCCGGTGTCCGCCCCGGCGTCCGTCCCGGCAGCCGCCGCCGCCCGACGGCGGAAGTGGCGCAACCGCGGCGCGGTGCTGTTCTTCCTGGCACCGAGCGCCGTCCCGCTGCTGCTGTTCACCTTCGCGCCGATGGTCTCCTCGCTGTGGATCAGCCTCCACTCCTGGGACCTGATCTCCCCGATGCGCTGGGTCGGATTCGCCAACTACAGCCACCTGCTGGGCGACGGCGACACCCGGGTCGCGTTCCTGCACACCGTGTACTTCATCGCCGGTTACCTCCCGCTGGTGTACGTGGGCGGCCTGGTCCTGGCGCTCGCCCTCAACCGCCGCATGCGGGGCCGCAGCGTCCTGCGGTCGGTCTACTTCCTGCCGGTCATCACCAGCTGGGTGATGGTCTCGCTGACCTGGAAGTGGATCCTCAGCCCCGACGGGGGACTGCTCAACCGGGTCCTGGGCGGCGTGGGCCTGCCCACCCCCGACTGGTGGGCCTCACCGACCTGGGCGCTGCCTTCGGTGATCCTCGCCTCGGCGTGGAAGGACCTCGGCTTCGTCATGGTCATCCTGCTGGCAGGGCTCCAGGCGATCCCGCGGGAGCTGTACGAAGCGGCCACCATCGACGGAGCGAACGCCTGGCAGCGGTTCCGGCGCATCACGCTTCCGCTGCTCTCGCCCTCCGCCTACTTCGTCGTCCTCATCTCCCTGATCAACGGCTTCCAGGTGTTCGACCAGGTCTTCGTGATGACCGGCGGCGGCCCCGCCGGGTCCTCGCGCACCGTCGTCGAAGAGGTCTACGACCTGTCCTTCCGGTACGGGCAGGTCGGCAGCGGCTCAGCCCTGTCCTGGCTGCTCTTCGCCGTGATGATGGCCGTCACCGCGGTCATGACCCGAGTCCAGCGGCGGTGGGTGACCCATGCCTGAACTGACCACGACCCCCGCCCGACAGCCCGCGCCCGCGGCGGACCTCCCTCGCGTCCCGCCGTCCCGCACCGCGGACCGCGGCCCGCGGACGAGCACCCGCCGACGGCTGCGGGCCGCCGGCGTCACCGCCCTGGTCGTCCTCGGGGCGGCCGGAATGCTCTTCCCGTTCCTGTGGGTGCTGATCACCTCGCTGCAACCGCACGGCAGCGGCATCTCCGCCCCCTCGCTGATACCCGACACCGTCAGCGCGGACGGCTACCGCAGCCTCTTCCGCGCGATGCCCTTCACCCGGGTCGCCGTCAACAGCCTCGGCCTGGCCCTGATCTCGACCGTCGTGCAGCTGGTCACCAGCTCCATGGCCGCGTACGCCTTCTCCCGGCTGCGCTTTCGCGGCAGGGGCCTGGTCTTCGCCCTCTACCTCGCCACCATGATGATCCCGCTCCAGGTCCTGATCGTCCCGCTCTTCGCGGAGATGAAGGCCCTGAACCTGGTCGACACCTACTTCGCCCTGCTCGCACCGACCCTCGCCTCGGGCTTCGGAGTCCTCCTGCTGCGCCAGGCCATGGACGCCGTACCCCGGGAACTGGACGAGGCGGCCCGGCTGGACGGCGCGGGCCACCTGCGGATCTTCGGCTCTGTGGTGCTGCCGCTGGTACGCCCGTCGCTCGCGACCTTCTCCGTTTTCGCCTTCATGGCCAGCTGGAACAGCCTCCTGTGGCCGCTGGTCATCATCCGCTCGCCGGAGTTCAAGACCCTCCCGCTGGCACTGGCCGACCTCCAGGGCCAGTTCGGCACCCAGTGGAACGTGGTGATGGCCGGATCGGTCCTCAGCACCCTCCCGATCATGGCCATCTACCTCTTCGCCCAGAAGCACGTGGTCCAGAGCGTCGCCCAGTCGGGCCTGAAGTAGCCGGCGGCCCGAGCGGCCCCGCCCCCGGCGCACCTCCCGAACACCCTCCCACTCGCCACCACCCCAAGGAATCCGACATGCGCACCCGCCACATCACCCTCGCCACCGGTCTCGCGGCACTGGCCCTGACCAGCGCCTGCTCCCAGGGCTCCGCCACCAGAACGACCTCGGAGAACGGCGTGACCACCGTCCGCTACATGACGTTCTCCTCCGCGCCCGACCACACCAAGGACCTCGACACGATCGTCGCCGCGTTCGAGAAGCAGAACCCCACCATCAAGATCCAGGTCCAGGCCGTCCCCTACGCCAACTACGCCACGACGCTCCAGACCTCGATCGCCGGCGGCACCGCGCCCGACACCTTCGAACTCGACCAGCAGAGCCTGGTCACCTACGCCTCCTCCGGCGCCCTGCTCGACCTGACGGACCCCGCCGCCGAGGAACGGGCCTACAAGGCCTCGGCGTACGCCCCGGCCAACCTGGAAGCGGCACAGTACAAGGGCAAGCAGTACGCGCTGCCGGAGTCCTTCTCCACCGTGGTCCTGATCTACAACAAGGACCTCTTCGCCAAGGCCGGCGTCCCCGTCCCCACCGCGGACTGGACCTGGAAGGACGAGCAGGCCGCCGCGCTCAAGCTCACCGACCGCGCCAAGGGCGTGTGGGGCGACTACCAGCCCATCAGCTTCAACGAGTTCACCAAGGCCCTCGACCAGGCGGGCGGCTCCTTCTTCTCCGCCGACGGCGCGAGAGCCACCTTCGACAGCCCACAGGGCGTCGCCGCCGCGAGATGGCTGATCGACAAGAACAACCGGACGATGCCCGACGCAGCGAAGAGCGCGAGCACCCCCGACTTCGACACCAACCTCTTCAAGGCCGGCAAGCTCGCCATGTGGCACAACGGCAACTGGCAGTTCAGCGCCCTGAAGGACGTCCCCTTCGGCTGGGACGTGGCCGTCGAACCCGGTGACACCCACAAGGCCAGCGCGGTCTTCCAGAACTCCGTCGCCGTCTCCAAGGCCACCGCGCACTCCGGCGCGGCCTTCAAGTGGCTGAACTACCTGACCACGTCCGACATCACCGCGAAGACCCGCGTCGACTCCTCCTGGGAGCTCCCGCCGCTGTCCGACACCGGCAAGGTCGCCGGATACCTCACCGCGGGCAAGCCGGCCAACCGCCAGGCCGTCTTCGACTCCCTGAAGAACCAGGCCGCCTCGCCCGTCATCGCCAAGCAGCAGCAGATGCAGGACATCATCAACAACGCCCTCACCAACGCCGCCGCCGGCCGGACGGACGTCGCCAAGGCGCTGTCGCAGGCGGCCACGCAGGTCACCGCCCTGCTGAAGTGAGACTTCGGGCGCCCGCGGGAGACCTGACACTCACGCGGGCGCCCGGACCCCCGCTCCCCGCACCCCTCCGCCACACCCGGCGACACCCGTATCGCCCGCTTAGGAGACACCAGCCTTGTCCACCTCCACGACGCAGTCACCCGGCCACGCGCGCCTCGCCCGCCGCAGCCTGGAGGTGATCACCGCCCACCAGGCCGCCTCCGGGGCGTACCCGGCCTGCCCCGGCTACGAGGTCTACCGCTACTCCTGGTTCCGCGACGGCTCGTTCGTCGCGGAGGCCGCCTCGCGGTACGGCGCGACCGGTTCCGCCGACGCCTTCCACCGGTGGTGCGCCAAGGTGATCACGGACCGTGCCTCCCGTATCGAGCGGATCATCGCCGCACGGGCCGCGGGAGGACAGCCCGCCGAGGCCGATCTGCTGCCCACCCGGTACACCCTGGACGGCGCGGACACCGGGGACGTCGGCTGGTGGGACTTCCAGACCGACGGCTACGGCACCTGGCTGTGGGCGCTCACCGAGCACCTGCGCCGGCACGGCGGCGACCCTGCCCCCTACCGCGAGGCGATCCGCCTCACCGTCGGCTACCTCGCCGCGACGTGGGACCTGCCCTGCTACGACTGGTGGGAGGAGTCCAAGGAGCACCGGCACGTGGCCACGCTCGGCGCCATCCGCGGCGGCCTCGCGGCAGTGGGCGCGGCAGGGCTCGACGGGGCGGGGCGGTGCGGACCCACGGTCACCCGGATCGACACCCTCGTCCGCGAACAGGGCGTGTACGGCGGCGGCCTGGCGAAATGGCTGGGCGGGGCGGCGGTGGACGCGAGCCTGCTGGCCTGCCTGACCCCGTTCGGCTCCGTGGACCCGGCAGGACCGGTCGCGCGCGCGACGCTCGCCGCGGTCGAGCGCGACCTGGTGGAGCCCGAAGGCGGCGTGCACCGCTACCTCCAGGACGTCTTCTACGGCGGCGGCCAGTGGCCCGTGCTCGCCGGGCTGCTCGGGTGGCACTACGCACGCGTCGGCCGTACCGGCGACGCTCTGCGCGAGCTGGAGTGGATCGCCTCGCGGTCCACTGCCGACGGACTGCTGCCAGAACAGGCCCCGGGCGTACGCCTGCTGGCGCCGGAACACCTCGCGGAGTGGGAGGAGCGGTGGGGGCCGAACGCCACCCCCCTGCTCTGGTCCCACGCCATGTACCTCATCCTCGCCCATGAACTCGGAGTCTCCGTATGATCCGCCACCGTCCGCACGGCTCGGGCCACCCCTACGAGCCGACCGACGACCAGCGCGTGCCCGTGATCCCGTCGGCGGGCGAGCCGTTCGAGGTACGCGCCTCCACCGGAGCCGATGTCGAGGTTGTGGTGTGCGAGTGGGAGGCCGGTGACGGCGTCACCGCGCTGACCGCCGCCGTCGAAGGCGGCACCGACCCGGCCGGTGACAACGGCGGGGACTCGGACAGTCACCTCGCGGCGGCCGCGAGCGGCCGCGGCGACCGTACCCGGTGGGTCGTCCGTCCCGCCCCGCTCGCCGAGGGCACGGCCGCCCGCTACCGCTTCGTGGCCAGGCACCGCGACGGCCGCACCCGCGCCACGTCCTGGCACACCGTCGCCCCCGCGGTGTGGCGGCAAGGGGCCGCGCGCTTGCGGGTCACCGCGGACACCGGCCGCCTGGTCGAAGGGTCCGCCTCCAGCCTGGTGGCCGCCGACGGCGCGGTGCTGCGGGTCCGCTTCGCGCTGCGGCTGGCGCCCGACGCGCATGTGGTCGGCTTCGGCGAGCGCTACAACGCCGTCGACCAACGCGGACACACCCTGGACGCCCAGGTCTTCGAGCAGTACAAGGGACAGGGCTTCACCACCCGTACGTATCTGCCCATGCCGTTCGCGATGGTGCTCGGCGGGGACGGCGCGGACAACTGGGCCTTCCACGTCCGCACTTCGCGACGCACCTGGTACGACATCGCGGCGAGCGACCCGGACCTGCTGTGGATCGAGGCGCAGACACCGCCGGACGGCGCGGTCGAGACGGTCTGCTTCGGCGGCGCGCCCCACGAGTTGCTGTCCGCCTTCCTCGACGAGGCCGGCCGCCCCGAGGAACTGCCCGACTGGGTCTTCCGCCTGTGGGCCAGCGGCAACGAATGGAACACCCAGCAAAGGGTGATGGCCGAGATGGACCGCCACCGCGACGAGGACATCCCGGTCGGAGCGCTGGTCATCGAGGCGTGGAGCGACGAGGCGACCTTCACCGCCTTCCGGGACGCGCAGTACCCGGTCACGGAGGACGGCGCCCCGCACCGCCTGGGCGACTTCACCTTCCCGCCGGACGGCGCCTGGCCCGACCCCAAAGGCATGGTCGACGAGCTGCACAGCCGCGACATCAAGGTGCTGCTCTGGCAGATCCCGCTGATGAAGACGCGCCCGGCGCCGCGCGGCCAGGCCGCCGCCGACGCCCGCGCGATGATCGAGCACGGATACACCGTCATGGAGGAGGGCGGCACGCGGCCCTACCGCAACCGCGGCTGGTGGTTCCCCCAGGCGCTGATGCCGGACCTGACCCACCCCAAGGCACGCCAGTGGTGGCTCGCCAAGCGCCGCTACCTGGTGGACGAGGTCGGCGTCGACGGCTTCAAGACGGACGGCGGCGAACACGCCTGGGGCGACGATCTGCGGTACGACGACGGCACGACGGGCGCGCTGACCAACAATCTGTTCACCGTCGAATACCCGCGCGCGTACGGCGAGTTGCTGCGGGAGTGCGGCAAGGCGCCGGTCACCTTCAGCCGTGCCGGGTTCACCGGCTCGCAGAACGCGGGCGTCTTCTGGGCGGGCGACGAGGACTCCACCTGGGACGCCTACCGGCACTCCCTCACCGCCGGTATCACCGCCTCGGCCTGCGGCATCGTCTACTGGGGCTGGGACATCGCCGGGTTCTCCGGGGACGTCCCGGACGCCGAACTGTACGTCAGGGCCGTCGCGGCGTCCTGCTTCATGCCGATCATGCAGTACCACTCGGAGTACAACCACCACCGGCTGCCGCTGCGCGACCGTACGCCGTGGAACATCGCGGACCGCTCCGGCGACCCGCGCGTGCTGGAGATCTCCCGGACGTACACCCACCTGCGCGAGCGGCTGGTGCCGTACCTGGCGCAGGAGACCCGCACCGGCCTGGCGCAGGGGAAGCCGCTGATGCGCGGGCTGTTCTTCGACGATCCCCGGGACCGGCGCATCTGGGACTTCCCCGACCAGTTCCGGCTCGGCTCCGCGCTCCTGGTCGCCCCGGTCACCGAGCCGGGCGCCACCGGCCGTGAGGTCTATCTGCCGCACGGCGACTGGGTCGACGTCTGGACCGGGCGGACCCACACCGGCAGCCGGGTCGTCGAACGGGCCGCGCCGCTGGACCTCATCCCCGTGTACGCGACCGCCGACCGGTGGGCCGACCTGGAACCGGTCTTCACGACCGGCGGCTGACCGACGCCGCAGAACGGTGGCGCACCGGACGGGCCGCCCCGACGCCGCCCCGACTGCGCCTGAGCGGCGTCGGGGCGGCGCCCTCCGCCTCATCCGAGCGTCCGCGGCCGTCCCACGATCGCGCGCACCGTCTCCGTCGGCACCTTCGGCTCGCGGTCCGCCGTGAGCAGGCCGTTGGTCTCCTGGAGGGTGTCGGTCAACTGGGTGTAGCAGAAGCCGGCCAGGCCGGAGTCGACGGCGGCGGTCACCAGGGCGTCGAGGCGCGCGATGAAGTCCTCGTCGGTGGCCACCGTGTCGTACCCGAACCAGTTCTCGCCGTCGGCCGGTTCGAAGGTGGCGCCGCCGAATTCGCTCAGCACCACCGGCTGGCCCTGGTGGCGTACGCCCTCCAGGGTGAGCCGCTTGCCCGCGGGCCAGCGCTCGGTGAACGCGCCCTGGCGCAGGGCCGCGTGGCCGTAGCGGTCGGCCAGGACCGAGGCGTGCTGGGTGTAGTCGTGGACGCCCCAGATGTCGGCCGCCGACAGTTCCCAGCCGTCGTTGGAGACGGCGGGCCGGGTCGGGTCGAGCGCCTTGGTCAGGTGGTACAGGGCGTCCATGAAGTGCCGCTGCTCCGGCACCAGCGCCGGATTCGGCACCGACCAGGACTCGTTGACCGGGACCCAGGCGACGATCGCGGGATGGCTGAGGTCCCGGCGGATCGCCTCGGTCCACTCGTGCGCCACCCGCTCCACGGTCGGCGCGCCGAACACGTAGGCCGACGGCATCTCCTCCCAGAGCAGCAGGCCGAGCCGGTCGGCCCAGTACAGGAACCGCGGATCCTCGATCTTCTGGTGGATCCGCAGCCCGTTGAGCCCCAGTTCCTTGGCGAGTTCCACGTCCCGGCGCAGCGCCTCCCCGGGCGCGGCGAGGTGGGACTCGGGCCAGTAGCCCTGCTGGAGCGCCATGCGCAGGAAGTACGGCCGGTGGTTGAGCAGGAAGACGCCGTCGTCCCAGCCGAGGTCGCGCAGGCCCAGGTAGGAGGAGACCTGGTCGAGGCGGGCTCCGTCGGCGGGGTCGGTGACCGTCACGGTGGCGTCCACCAGGTGCGGTTTCTCCGGGCGCCACAGCAGGTCGTCGAGGTCCTGGCCGTGCCGCAGCGCGGGGACGGAGATGTCGAAGGCGGTCTCCTGGCCCTCGGTACGGATCCGCTGCTCGGCCAGCACCCGCTCGCCGACGGTGAGGCGGACCGTGAGGTCGCGCGGGCCGCGCGGCCAGCGGCTGAGGCGGACCCGGCAGCCGACCCGGGCGTGGGCGACGTCGGGCAGCCAGTGCAGGACGGTGACGTGCTCCTCGGGGACCTCTTCGAGCCACACCGGCTGCCAGATCCCGGTGGTGCGGTCGTACCAGATGACGTGCGGGTCGCGCCGCCAGTCCTGCTTGCCCCGTGGCTGCGCCGCGTCCAGCGGCTGGTCCTCCGCGCGGACCACGAGCACATGCTCGCCGTCGCCGTCGAGAACGTCCGTCAGGTCGCAGGTGAACCCGGTGTGCCCGCCCTCGTGCCGCCCGACCAGCCGCCCGTCCAGCCACACCTCGGCGCGGTAGTCCACCGCGCCGAAGTGCACCAGCAGGCGGCCGGAGGCGGGCCGGCGCAGATCGAGGGAGCGGCGGTACCAGACCACCGGGTGGTGGCCGGTGTCGTGGACGCCGGACGCCTTGGACTCGGGCGGGTACGGGACGGTGATCGTCGTGGTGAAGGGCTCGGTGACCGCCGGGTCCATCCAGCGCTCGGCGCGCCCGGTGTCGGCGTCGTCGTGGGCGAAGAGCCAGGGGCCGCACAGGTCGTGCCAGTCGGGGTCGCGGACCAGTTGCGGCCGGGGGTGACCGGCCGCGTCGAGGTGCGTGTGGGGCATGGGGGAGTGCTCCGGAGGTGAGTCTTGACGGATGGCGGGACGCGGGCGGCGGGCGGGTGCGCCGGTCAGCGGTCGTACGGGTCGGCGGGGCGCCGCAGGTCCACGGCGGTCGCGGCGAACGCCAACGGGCCGGGCAGCAGCGGCAGGAGAACGGGCATGGCCCACAGCAGCAGCGCCGCCAGGACGACGGCTCCGGCCAGCAGGGCGGTGCCGCGCGGGTCGGCCAGGGAGCGCGCCAGCGCCTCCCGGCCCGAGAGCCGGTGCGGTCCGTCCAGGGCGACCGCGCGCAGGCCGACGGCCGCCGCGCCGAGGGCGAGCAGCATCAGGACCGGCGCCATGAGGGCCGCGCCGGGCAGCCCGGAGCGCAGCAGTTCCTCGTCGAGCAGGAACAGCACGGCGAACGCGGGCGGCACCAGGCCCTTGAGCAGCGCGGGCAGGGTCAACCGGGCTCGCACCTCGGCCACCAGGTCGCCGAGCCGGACCTGCACGCCGTTCGCCGCGGTCCGGCGCAGTACGGCGCAGGCGGCGGAGAGCGCGGCCGGAGCGGTGACCACCGGCAGGCAGGCCACGGCGGTGACCACGCCCACCAGCAGCATGTCGGCGAAGAGGGTGAAGCCGGAGCCGAACACCTCGCCCGGCTCGCGGTGGGCCCGGCGGGAAACGACGGGTGGGTGACTCATCGGTCCTCCTCAGCTCTTCAGTCCGGAGGTGGCCATGCCCTGCACCAAATAGCGCTGGAACACGAGGAAGAACAGCACGATGGGCAGCACGGAGATCACCGACATGGCGAACATGGGCCCGTAGGCGGAGGTGCTCGACTGGTCGACGAAGCTCCGCAGCGCCAGCGTGATCGTGGCCTTCTCCGGCGAGAGCAGGTAGATCATCTGGGCGAAGAAGTCGTTCCAGGACCAGATGAACGAGAAGATCGCGGTGGTGATCAGCGCGGGCCGGCTCAGCGGCAGGACGATGTGGAAGAACGAGCGGAACGGGCCGCAGCCGTCGATCCTGGCCGCTTCCTCCAGGTCCCTGGGCAGATTGCGCATGAACTGCACGATGAGGAAGACGAAGAACGCGTCCACCGCGAGGAATTTGGGCAGGACGAGCGGCCAGTAGGTGTTCATCATGCCGAGCTTGTTGAAGATGATGTACTGCGGGATCAGCACCACGTGCTGCGGCAGCATCAGCGTGGCCACGGTGAAGGCGAACATCGGGCCGCGCATTCGGAACCGCAGCCGCGCGAAGGCGTACGCGGCCAGTGAGCAGGACGTCACGGTGCCGATCACCGAACCGAGGCCGATCAGCATGCTGTTGCCGAGCAGCCGGGTCACCGAGACGCCGGAGACGCCGTCGAGCGCGGTGGTGTAGTTGCTCCACTCGAAGTGCCGGGGCCACAGGTCGACGCTGGTCACCACCTCGTCGGCGGGCTTGACGGACGTCACCAGCAGCCAGAGCAGCGGGTAGAGCAGGGCGAGCAGCGCGATCAGGGCGACCGTGTGGGGCAGCCAGCGGCGCAGGGTCAGATTCATCGTTCCGCCTCGTCCGCGTAGAACACCCAGGACCGGGAGGTCTTGAACAGCACCGCGGTGACGGCCGCGATGGCGAGCAGCATCAGCCAGGCCATGGCCGAGGCGTAGCCCATGTGCGAGGCGGTGAAGCCGCGCTCGTACAGATAGAGCGTGTAGAAGAGCGTCGAGTCGGCCGGTCCGCCGTTGCCGCCGCTGACGACGAAGGCGGGCGTGAAGACCTGGAAGGACTGGATCACTTCGAGCACCAGGTTGAAGAAGACCACCGGCGAGAGCATCGGCACCGTGACGGACACGAACTGCCGCCAGGCGCCCGCCCCGTCGAGCGCCGCCGCCTCGTACAGCTCCGGCGAGATCTGCTGGAGACCGGCGAGGAAGATGACCATGGGGGCGCCGAACTGCCAGACGGTCAGCAGCACCACGACGTAGGTCGCCAGATGCGGATTGCCGACCCAGCCGCCGATGTGGATGCCGAAGGTGCCGAGGACGTTGTCGATCGTGCCGCCGTCGTTGAACAGCGCCCGGAACACCAGCGCGATCGACATGCTCGCGCCGAGCAGGGACGGGGCGTAGAACGCCGACCGGTAGAAACCCCGGCCCCGGCTGCTGAGCCGCTTGAGCAGCATCGCGGCGCCCAGTGCGAGGGCCAGCTTGAGCGGGACGGCGATCACCACGTACTTCAGGGTGGTCAGGACCGACCGCCAGAACCGCGGGTCGGCGGTCAGCATCTCCGAGTAGTTGCGCAGGCCCACCCAGTGCGGGGTGGAGAGCATGTCGTAACTGGTGAAGGAGAGATAGAGGGAGACCGCCATCGGCACCAGCGTCACCGCGACCGCGCCGATCATCCACGGGGTGAGGAACACATACGCGGGCCAGCGTGCCTCCCGGCCGCGGCGGGTGCGCCGGTCCGGTCCCGGCGTGTCCTCGGCCCGCCCGGCGGCCTCGGCCACCTCGATCCGCGAGACGCTCATGACTCCAACTCCTGCTTCGCCTGGACGACCAGCTCATGGGCCGCCTTCGCGGGGGACGCCAGGCCGAACTCCACCCGCTGGTACTCGCGGACGAAGGCGCTCTGGATCGCGACGTCACCTTTGGGAGGCGCGGACGGCGGCGGCTGCACGCCGTACTTCTGCATCACCTCGTCGAACTGCCAGACCTTCAACTCCGGCCCTGTCAGCTTGCTGTTCACCTCGGCGGCGATCTTCTGATTGGGCGGCTGGGACCGGGTGACGCCCAGAATGTCGCCCGCCTGCGGGTCGTTGAGGAGGAAGTTCATCAACTGGGCTGCGGCCTGCGGGTGTTTCGAGTGGGCGCCGATGCCGATCAGCATCGTCGGCTTGAAGTACGACCCCGCCTTGCCGTCGATGGTGGGCACCGGCGCGAAGCGCATGGCGTGCCCGGTCGGGCTGGTGAAGCCGGTGAAGGTCGCGTCCCAGGAGTAGTCCATGGCGTCCAGGCCGCGGCTGAAGGCGCTGATGCCCGTCGCGTCGGCCTGCGCGCTGTCCTTGGCCGAGACCACCGCCCCCGCCTTCTGGAGTTTGTGGAAGAAAGTCCAGAAGTCGGCGAGGTCCTTTTCGGTGTAGCCGAGCTTGGTGGGGCTCGCGTAGAGCTGCTTGCCGTGGCTGCGCAACCAGTCCTCGAAGACGTCCTCGTTGCTCCCGCCGTCATTGCCGCCCGCCACGGTCCGCCCGTCGGGGGACTTCAGCTTCAGCCCGGCGATCCTCGCACTGGCGTCGGCCCAGTCCTGCCAGGTCCACGAGGGCTGCGGCGCCGGGACACCGGCCTTGTCGAAGACGTCGGCGTCGTAGACGTAACCGGTGATCCCGCGGCCCATCGGCAGCGCGTACTGCTTTCCCGCCAGATAGCCGGTGCGCACCAAGGACGTGTCCATCTCGGCGGTGTCGAGGGTGCCGTCCTTGACGTACCGGTCCAGGGGGAGCAGCGCGCCGCCGGTGGAGAACTGGGAGATCTGGCGGTAGTCGAGCTGCGCCAGGTCCGGTATCCCGCCGCCCGCGGCCTGGGTGGACAGCCGCTGCTTGTAGGAGCCGAAGTCGGCGTTGGACATCTGGACGCTGATGTCCGGGTGCGCCTTCTCGAACAGGTGCACCGCCTTCTCGGTACGGGCCTGGCGTTCGTCGTTGCCCCACCAGGAGAAGGTGAGGGTGATGTGACCGCCCGAGGCGCCTGAGGCGCCGCAGGAGGTGAGCGCGGCCAGCAGAACGGTGCTGCAACCGGCGGCGACCGCCGTGGCGACCGCTCGGCGGCGGAGGAACCGACGCCGGCCTCTTCGGGGCTCGGGCATGGTGGCCTTTCCGGGGTGGTTGGGTGGGCGGATCGGTGGCACGGGGTGCCCGCCGCCGCACGGGGGCTGGGAACGGCGACGGGCCGTACGGCTCACCCGTCGTGGGTAGACGTCGAGGGGCGGGGACGGGCCGTACGGCTCACCCGTCGTGGGTAGACGTCGAGGGGCGGGGACGGGCCGTTCGGCTCACCCGTCGTGGTAGACGTCGAGACGGCCGCACATCCCGAACCGTCCGGTCGCGGTGGGTCCGCTCGCGTGGGTACGGGCGTCGGCCAGATGGCGTGCGTCGCCGTCACCGAGAGCGGCCAACTGGTCGTGCGTGGCGGTCACGGCCGCGTGGGCGCCCTCACGCCAGCGGCGCTCCCAGTCGGCCAGGCGTGGCCGCACCAGCTCGGCCGCCGCGCGGTGGAAGGCGGCCAGCGGCTCCGGATCACCCGCGGCGACCGCGTCGCGCAGTTCGAAGAACCGGCGGGTGGCGAGGTCACGGCGGGCCCGCGCCGCGCCGACCAGCTCCCGCTCGCTCCCGCTCGTCGGCAGCCGGACCGCCGCCGCGTACGCCTCGGGGTCGGTCAGCCGGTCGGGGGGCAGGGTGAGGACGGCGTCGCCCGCCTCGGGGAGTCCGCCGTTCTGCATCACGACGGTGATCCGCAGCCCGCCGTCGTTGATCAGCCGGTGGATGGTGCCGGGGGTGAACCAGGCCACGGTGCCCGCGCGCAGCGGGGTCTCCTCGAAACCGGAGGCGGTCAGGGTCTGCACAGCGCCCTCGCCGTCCGTCACCACGTACCCCTCGCTGCACGTCAGATGGAGGTGCGGGGTGCCGCCGCCCGGCCTGCCGTCCACGGTCGGCCAGTCGTAGACGCTCAGCCGGGAGACCGCGACCGCCCCGGGGAACCCGTCGTAGCCCGCCGTCACCACGGGTGCCGCTCCAGATGGGCGGTGACCGCCGCACGGTCCCAGGCGCCGTCGGCGACATGGACGCGGTACGTACGGTCCAGGACCTCGCCGGGAGCCAGGACCAGCTCCTCGTGGAAGGCGAAGGAGGGGGCGACCGCGGCGAACGGGTCGGTGCGCACGAACCAGTGGGCGGGGTGGGTGCCCTTCTCGCCCGCGTGGTCGTTGCCCGGCGCGTGCTCGAAGACGACGGTGGCGTGCCCGTCGCGTCCGTCGTGCTCACCGCTGTAGGCGAGCCACGGCGCCTGCTCACCCATCAGGTCACGCTCGGCGCTGTCGCCCTCCGCGGTGAAGGCGTGTCCGTCGCGGAAGGCGCGCGGCCCGCGCCAGAACAGCCCGGTGTAACCGGCGTCGGGCCGCCCGGCGGTGGTGGGGCTGCCGAACCGCAACGGCTCGGCGCGCCGGTTGGTGACGGCCGAGGACCAGGTCAGGGTCCAACTGCCCTCCTCGGCGGTGACCTTGATCCTGCGGTCCTCCTCGGCCCAGAGCGAGCCGTCGTACGGGTGCCAGGTCAGGCGCTCGGCGATCACCACGCCGTCGGGCCCCGCCGACACCTCGTCGAAGCCGACGTGCGCCATCGAGCCGATCCGCTCGGGCAGCGCCACGTACCCCTCGCCGTGCACATACGTGTTGCCGCCCCACAGATTCTGACCCGACAGGTGCGAGGCGGTGAGCTGGAGGCCCTTGTGCCAACGGTGGTCGTTCGGGCGGTAGTCGGTGACCGGACCACCGCCGAGGGTGCGGATCGGGTGGAGGTACGGCTTCGGCGCCTCCCAGGCGGCCTCCGGGCGGTACACGTAGGCGAACAGCTCGGTACCGGTGGCCCGGTGGGTCACGGTGATCCGGTCGTCGTGGACGTGGGTCAGCGACAGCGTCATGCGGCCTGCTCCTCCTCGCGGGCGTCGACCGGCAGCCGGTCGGGTTCACCGCCGTGCATGGCGGTGTAGAACGGGTCGTCGGGGCCGATCTCGCCCGCCCGGACGGTGGCGTCGGTGAAGGCGGACTTGTAGAGCGCGGCGGTGAACTCCACGATCCTGCGGCCGCCTTCGCCTCCGGTCGGGTGCGGGGTTCCGGCCCGGATGTCGGCGACGAGGGCGCGTAGCTGGGCCAGGTGGGAACTGGGCTCGTCGAGGCCGAAGTCGTTCCAGGCCCGTGCCGTCCGCGCCGGGACGCCGGGGGCCGGGGTGATCCGCCAGTCGGCGTTGCGGTAGCCGTAGAGGTGGGTGAGCTCGACGGTCGCCAGCTCGCAGTCGATCCGTATCCGACTGACCTCGTCGGGGCTGAGCACGCTGTTGACGACGGTGGCGACCGCGCCGCTCGCGAACCGGACCTGGGCGGTGGAGACGTCCTCGGTCTGCACGTCGTGCACCAGCCGGGCGGCCATCGCGCGGATCTCCCGCCACGGGCCCAGCAGGTCGAGCAGCAGGTCGTTCTGGTGGATGCCGTGCCCCATGGCGGGACCGCCGCCCTCGGTGTCCCAACGGCCCCGCCACGGCACGGCGTAGTAGTCCGCCCCCCGGTACCAGGTGGTCTGGCAGTGCGCGACCAGCGGCCGTCCGAAGGCCCCCTCGCGCAGCAGTTCGCGGACGTGGCGGGCGCCGGAGCCGAACCGGTGCTGGAAGACGAAGGCCGCGGTCGGGGCGCCGGGGCCCCGCTCGGCGGCGGCCGTCACCGCGTCGTAGTCGGCGAGCGAGGGGCACGGCGGCTTCTCGCACCACACATGGGCGCCGGTCCGTAGCGCGGCGACGGCCTGCTCCCGGTGGAGCGAGGGCGGCGTGCAGAGGACGACCAGGTCGGGGCGTACCTCGCCGAGCATGGTGTCGAGGTCGGTGAAGGCGCCCGGCACGGAGAACTCCTCGGCGGCGGCGCGGGCCGCCTCCTCGGCGACGTCGACCACGGCGACGATCTCCACCGAGCCCTCCGCCGCCACAGCGGCGAGCGCGGGCAGGTGACTTCCTCGGGCGATGGATCCGGTGCCCACCACGGCGGTGCGCAGCGGGAGATTCGGGCGGTGCGGGGACATGCGGGCCCTCTCGTGAGGCTGGCGGTACGTCACGGGCGGTGGCGCGGTAACGGGCTGTCCGGCCGCCGCTCGACCGCCGGGGGTGCGACGGCGGTCCGCCACGCGCCCACGGCGTACGGGCGCACGGAGACCCCGGCAGGGTCGGCCAGTGGTTCCTTCGCCCGGCTGTTCCAACGTTGTAACCAGTGTGTGTCCTGGCGGTCAACCCCTTTGGCCGCGGACGACTGCCATCTGCACGCGTCTCCGGGACGCTCTGCGTTGAACTGCCCTACAATGAGGCGTCTCCAAGAAGGGCGGGTACGTGACAGCAGTGAGGCTCAAGGACGTCGCCGATCGTGCGGGCGTCTCAGTCAAGACTGTTTCCAACGTTGTACGCGGAATGTCGAGAGTGGCCCCCGCCACCCGAGAGCGCGTCATGGTCGCGGTGAGCGAACTGGGGTACCGTCCGAACCCGTCGGCGGTACGGCTGCGCACCGGCCGCAGCGGGCTGATCGCCCTGGCGGTGCCGTTCCTGGCCACGCCCTACTTCGCCGAACTCGCCCACCACGTCAGGACCGAGGCGTCCCGGATCGGACTCACCGTCCTGATCGAGGAGACGCTGGGCGACGCCCGCGAGGAGCTGCGGCTGGCCACCGGGCTCGGCGCGGCCCTGCTCGACGGAGTGATCCTCTCCCCGCTCCGGGTACCCTTCGACCAACTCGCCGCCACCACGGCCGGTTTCCCGCTGGTGCTGCTGGGCGAGCGCGAGGACGGCCGGGAGCAACTCCACGCCGACCACGTCCTGATCGACAATGTGGCCGCCGCCCGTGAGGCCACCGCCCACCTGGTCTCGCTCGGCCGGACCCGGCTCGCCGTCGTCGGCGTGGACCGGCAGGGCTCGGCGACCAGCAGGCAGCGCCTGGAGGGCTTCCAACTCGCCCTGCACGCGGCGGGTCTGCCCTTCGATCCCCGACTCGCGCCGCAGGTCGAGGAGTTCGACCGGCGCAGCGGGCTGCGGGCGGGCCGCGCGCTGGCCGCCCTGCCCGCCGGGAGCCGCCCGGACGCGGTGTTCTGCTTCAACGACATGCTCGCCGTCGGCGCGATCCGCGCCTTCCACGAGGCCGGTCTCGCCGTGCCCGGGGACATCGCCGTCGCCGGCGTCGACGGCAGCGAGGAGGGCCGTTACGCCACTCCCTCGCTGACGACGGTGGTGCCCGACAAAGCGGCCATCGCCTCGCTGGCCGTCACGTCACTGGCCGGCCGGATCGGCGCGGCGACCCCGCCGGGACACGCGGTGCACGTGGCCCCGTACCGGCTGGAGGTGGGGGAGTCCACGACGGGGGTGCGGCGTCCGGTGGCCGACTGACCGGCGGTGGCGCGCGAGTCGGTCGTGTCCGGGGGCGCCGGGCGATTTTCTCCGGGGCGCGGGCCGGTCTGCGCCGGGGCGCGGCTTCTCAGACCGCGGACGCGAGCGCGACGACGGTGCCGGTCGTCCTGGCCTCCTCCGCGGCCCACACCACGCGGTGACTGGCCAGACTCGCCGCCGCGTCGGACTTCAGGACGCCGCCGTCTCCGGTGGCGACCGCCTCCAGGAAGGCGTCCATCAGCGCCTCGTCACCCCCGCCGTGGCCGTCCGCGGCCGAGGCGCCGGCGGTGGTGCTGGTGTCCACGACGCCCTCCTCGCCGGTACGGAAGTCGACCGTCCTGATGGTGACGCCGTCGCCGTCGAGATAGCCGTGGGTGCCCAGCAGCCGGGTCCTGCGGTGCTCCTGCGGGGTGAAGGCGCTCATCGTGAACGAGCAGGTGGCGCCGTCGTCGAACTCCATGGAGACCACCTGGTGGTCGACGACGTCGTTGTCGCACGCGTAGACGCAGCGCCCGTAGGGACCGGTGCGCAGCGCCTCCAGGACACCGGACTCGGTGTGGTCCTCGGTGACCGCGGACAGCGGCCAGTAGCGCCGCTCCGGGTCCTCCAGACAGTCCAGGTACAGGCGCTTGGCCGAGTACGGGCAGGTGCTCTCGATGGGGCAGTCGGTGCAGCGCGCGGCGGCGCCCGCGGGGGCGGCCTCGGCCCGGAAGTGGGTGAGACTGCCGAAGGAGCTGACCCGGCGCGGCGAGCGGCCGAAGAGGTACACCAGCCAGTCGATGTCGTGGCACGACTTGGTGAGCAGCATCGGCGCCGAAGTGTCCGAGCGGCGCCAGTTGCCCCGGACGAACGAGTGCGCCTGGTGCCACCAGCCGACCGGCTCCAGGTGCTGGACGCTGACCAGACGGCCGATCGCGCCCTCGTCCAGCATCCGCTTGAGCGTCTGCGTGTACGGGGTGTACCGCAGCACATGGCAGACGGCGAGCATGATCTTGTTCCGCTCGGCGGCCTCGGCGATCTCCGCGGACTCGGCCTCCGTGGTGGCCATCGGCTTCTCCAGGAGCACGTGATAGCCGAGGTCCGCCAGCGCGACGGCCGGTTCGGTGTGCTGTCTGTCCTGGGTGGCCACGATCGCGGCGTCGGCGAGCCGGCCGGCCGCCGCCAGTTCCGACCAGTCGGCGTACACCCGGTCCTGCGGGACGGCGAACTCCTCGGCCGCGGCGGCGCGCCGCACCGGATCGGGTTCGGCCAGTGCCACCACCCGCCCTGTGCCGGTGACCTGCGCGTGGCGTGCGTAGGTCTGTCCGCGCAGCCCGGCGCCGACGAGAGCTAGAGTCACCCGAGACATAGGATCCTTTCCTATTTATCATGGACTCTCTCATTATTAAGCGCGCAGCAACCAAACTCAAGGGGACGTCGTGACCGAGACTCCGAGCGGCGGCGACCTCTCCCGGCTCCGGCAGCTCAACTCCCTCGCCGTGCTGGGGGAGCTGAGGTCCGCACCGGCGATGACCCTGACCGAGCTGTCCCGGCGGACCGGGCTGTCGCGCGCCTCCACGGAGGACGTGGTGCGCGAGTTGCTGGACAACGGCTGGCTGGCCGAGGTGCCCGCCGCGGCCGGGATGGTGGGCCGGCCCGCCCGGCGGTTCCGGTTCCGCGCCGACGCGGGCCGCGTGCTCGGCGTGGACATCGGCGGCCACAAGATCCTGGCGCTGGTGGCGGACCTGGACGGAACGGTGCTGCACAGCGCCCGGGTCGCGGTGGCGCCGGCCATGGGCCGCAAGGAGCGCCTGGCCGCGCTGGACGGCGCGGTGGCCGGGGCGCTCGCGGGCGGCGGCCTGACCACCGGCGACTTGTGGGCGACGGGCGTGGCCACCACCGGACTGGTGGACGGCGCGGGCAGGGTGATGCTCTCCGAGGCGCTGCCGGAGTGGACCGGCGTGGACGTCGGAGCGCATCTGCGCCGCCTGGTCGGCGGCCCGGCGCTGGTCGAGAACGACAGCAAGCTGGCCGCGCTGGCCGAGTCGTGGTGCGGGGCGGCGCGTTACGCCAAGGACGTGGTGGTGATCCTCGCCGGCCTGCGCACCGGCGCCGGGCTGATCATCGACGGCAAGCTGCACCGCGGCTTCGGCAACGCGGCCGGAGAGATCGGAGCACTGCCCGCTTCGGGCTGGATCAGGGCGCAGGAGCACCTGCGCGCGTGGCCGCCGCAGGCCGGTCCCGCGCCGGAGCGGACCGGGTCGTCGGGGTCGGGGCGGGGCGCAGGAGCGCACGCGGACAAGGCGGTTGACCAGGAGGCCGCGGCCGAGGCGGTGTTCGAGGCGGCGCGCGCGGGCGACCGCAAGGCCGCGGCGGTGGTGCGGCGCTATGTGCGGGACGTGGCCGTCGGGACGGCGGCGCTGGTGCTGACCCTGGACCCCGAACTGGTCGTGATCGGCGGCGGTTTCTCCCGGTCGGCCGACCTGATCGCGGAGCCGCTGCGGCGCGAGCTGGACCGCTGGTGCATCCGCACGCCCGAGGTGCGCATCTCCGAGTTCGGCGACGAGGGGGTGGCGCTGGGCGCGCTGCGGCTGGCCCTCGACCACGTGGACCGGCAACTACGCGAACGGCACGAACTGGGCGGCGTGGAGCACTTCTCCCGCCGCGTCTGACCGGGCGCGGAGACCACTGAGAGGAATTCTTCATCTCACGGGTCTTGACTTAATTTCCATGGACTCCATGATTAATGCCACTTGACGACTCCGGCTGACGGTCCACCGCCGGGGCGTGTGGATCCTGGGAGGGCCCGGTATGCGGAAGTCGGTGCGATGGTGTGCGGTGGCGCTCGGGGTGGTGCTGGCCGCCTCAGCCTGTTCGTCGGGCGGGAGCGGCTCGGACGCGAGCGGTTCGGGCGGCAAGGTCACCTTGTCGTACGGGGTGTGGGACGCGACGCAGAAGACGGCCATGGAGCAGCTCGGCCGCGAGTTCACCCGCACCCACCCCGACATCACGGTCAAGGTCCAGCTCACCCCGTGGGCCGACTACTGGACCAAGCTCAAGGCGGCTGCCACCGGCGGCGCCGCCCCTGACGTCTTCTGGATGAACGGCCCCAACTTCCAGCTCTACGCCTCCAACGGCGTGATCCGCCCGCTGGACGACGGAATCGCCAAGGACAAGACCGACCTGTCCGCCTACCCCAAGCAGTTGGTCGACCTCTACACGTACCAGGGCAAGCACTACGGACTGCCGAAGGACCTGGACACGGTCGGCGTCTGGTACAACAAGACGCTCTTCGACGCCGCCAAGGTCCCCTACCCGAAGGCCGGTTGGACCTGGAGCGACTTCCGGAAGGCAGCCGCGGAGCTGACGGACGCGAGCAAGGGCCAGTACGCCACCGGCGCGGAGCTGACCAGCTTCCAGGAGTACCAGTACAACACCATCGCCCAGGCCGGCGGCTATGTGATCTCACCGGACGGCAAGAAGTCGGGCTACGCCGATCCGAAGACGATGGAGGGCCTGCGCTTTTGGACCGACCTGATCCAGAAGAAGCAGTCGCCCGACCTGAAGACCATGACGGACACCGCGCCGCTCCAGCTCTTCGAGGCGGGCAAGCTCGCGATGTACTGGGGTGGCTCCTGGGACTCCCTGGAGTTCGGCGGCAACGCCTACACCAAGGACCGGGTCGACGTCGCCCCGCTGCCCACGGGCGAGAAGCGGGCCACGATCATCCACGGCCTCGCCAACGTGGTCTCGGCGCGGACCAAACACGCCGACCAGGCATGGCAGTTCGTGAACTTCCTCGGCTCCAAGCCGGCCGCCGAGATCCTGGCCAAGTCCGGGGCGATGCCGGCGTACAACGGCACGCAGGGCGCCTGGATCGCCGCCTACCCGCAGTTCCACCTCCAGACCTTCCTCGACGAGGTGCCGTACGGCGTCCCGTACCCGGTCTCGAAGAACACCGCCGCGTGGAACGAGGCCGAGTTGACGTATCTCACCAAGGCGTGGAACGGCCAGGAGCCGGTGGACAAGGCGGCGCGCGGGCTGGCCGCGGCGATGGACGACCTGCTCGCCAAGGAGTGACATGACCCTCACGTCCACCCCCGGCGCCGCCGCCGGGGACGTGCAGGCGGCCACGGGCGCCCGGTCGCGGACCGGGCGGCTGTCGCGGCTGCCCGGCCGCTTCCGGCGACCGCGCCGCGACCGCGTCACCGAGGCGCTGTGGGGCTACGCCTTCATCGCGCCGACCGGCCTGGGCCTCGCGGTCTTCTACCTGTGGCCGGTCGTGCAGACCGCGTACTTCTCGTTCACCCGCTGGGGCGCCTTCGGCGGCCACACCTGGAGCGGGCTCGACAACTACCACCGGATGCTGCACGACGGCGAGTTCGGCCGGGCGCTGGTCAACACCCTCGCCTACACCGGGCTCGGACTGCTGTCGATCCCGCTGGCGATCGTCTTCGCCGCGCTGCTCAACCGCCGGGGGCTGCGCGGCGTCGGCGTCTACCGCACCTTGTTCTTCCTGCCGGTGGTCACCATGCCGGTGGCGATCGGCATGGTGTGGCGCTGGCTCTACAACGGCGACTACGGGCTGATCAACTACCTGCTGTCGCTGGTCGGCATCGACGGCCCGAACTGGGTGGCCGACCCTCGGGTGGCGCTGTACGCCCTGGTCGTGGTGGGCGTGTGGAGCAGCATCGGCTACAACCTGGTGATCTTCCTGGCCGGGATGCAGGCGATCCCGCGCGAGTACTACGAGGCCGCGGAGATCGACGGCGCGGGCCCGCTGCGGCAGTTCCGCTCGGTCACCCTGCCGCTGCTGTCGCCCACCGCGTTCTTCGTCTCGGTGATCTCGGTCATCGGCTCGCTCCAACTGTTCGACCTGGTCTACGTGATGGCCGGATCGGGCGCCGCGGCCCGCTCCAACCCGGCGTTCCCGCGCCTGGAGACGGTCGTGCAGCTCTTCTACGACCGCGCGTTCGTCACCAACGACCGGGGCTACGCGGCGGCGATCGTGATGGTTCTGCTGCTGATCATCGTCGCGCTGACGGCCCTTCAGTTCCGCTTGCAGAAGAGGTGGGTGCACTATGGCTGAGGTCCACGCGGCCGGCCGGGCCGCGGACCGGACCGCACGCCGCTCCCGGCGCGGACGTCATCCGCTGGTGCACACAGTGCTGATCGCGGCGTCGCTGGCGATGGTCGCCCCGTTCCTCTGGCAGATCGTCACCTCCCTGAAGTCGCTGAGCGACGCGACCCATGTGCCGCCGTCGCCGCTGCCCGGCGGCCACTGGGACAACTACGGCAAGGTCTTCGACCTGCTGCCGTTCGGCCGGCAGTTCCTCAACACGCTGCTGATGTCGCTCGGGCGCACGCTCGGCCAGGTCGTGCTGTGCCCGATGGCCGCCTACGCCTTCGCGCGGCTGCGCTTCCCCGGCCGCGGGATGCTGTTCGGGCTGTTCCTGTCGGTGCTGATGGTGCCGCCGCAGCTGTTCATCATCCCGCAGTACCAGATCATGTCCGACCTCGGCTGGCTCAACAGCCTTCAGGCGCTCATCCTGCCCGGCATGTTCAGCGCGTTCGGCGTCTTCCTGCTCCGGCAGTCGTTCCTGGCCCTGCCGAAGGAGCTGGAGGAGGCGGCGCGCATCGACGGCGCGGGGCCCTGGCGGATCTACTGGTCGGTGATGCTGCCGCTGGTCCGCCCCGGACTCGTCGCGCTGGCGGTCCTCGCGCTGCTGTGGTCCTGGAACGACCTGTTCTGGCCGCTGGTGGTCAACACCGACCCGGACAAGATGACCCTGTCCGCCGGACTGGCCTCGCTCCAGGGGCAGTTCCAGACCGACTACCCCGTGCTGATGGCCGGATCGCTGCTCGCCTCCCTCCCGGTCATCGCCGTGTTCGTCCTCCTGCAACGGCAGTTCGTGCAGGGAATCGCGCACACCGGGGTCAAGGGCTGACGCTTCCTGTCCCCCTGGTCCCACCCCCTGTTCACGCACCCCCCCACCGTCGAAAGGGGATCACATGTCCCTCATCCGATCACTCGCACGCACCCGGTCGCGGCATCGCCTCACCGCCGTGCACCGGACCAGGGCCGCCGTGAGCGCGGCGGTCGCCGCCGCGCTCGCGCTGACCATGTTCGGCACGCTGTCCGGCCAGGCGAGCGCGGCAGCCGGGGCGCAGCATCTGGCCGTACCCGCGTACTTCAACCCCTCGGACGCCGCCGGCCGCGCCTTCTGGACCCAGATCGACCAGGCGGGGTCCCGCGTCGGCATCGCCGTCGCGAACCCCTCCAACGGTCCCGGCACCGCGGTCGACAGCGGCTACGCCTCGGTCGTGAGCGCGGCGGCCGGGGCCGGGGCGAAGGTGCTCGGCTACGTCGACACCGGCTACTTCGGCACCACAGGGCGTACCACCCGCGGCGGACAGACCAGCGTCGCCGCGTGGACCGCGCAGATCAACGCCGACGTGGCCAACTGGTACTCCTGGTACGGCTCGTCGGGCCTCGCGGGCATCTTCTTCGACGACGCCCTGGGCGACTGCGGCTCGGCCAACGCGCACGTGAACCTCTACAGCGGCATCAACTCCACCACCAAACAGGCCCACCCGGGCGCCCTCACCGTGGACAACCCCGGTTCGCCCGCCGAGTCCTGCTACGCGTCGGCGGCCGACGTCCTGGTGATGTTCGAGAACACCTACAGCGTCTACGCCTCCTGGACCGCGCCCGACTGGGAGCTGAACTACGCCAACCCCGACAAGTTCTGGCACCTGGTCTACGACACCCCGTCGCAGGCCGACATGGAGAACGCGGTCGCGCTGAGCAAGCAGCGCAACGCCGGATATCTGTACGTCACCCCGGACAACCTGCCGAATCCGTGGGACACCCTGCCCACCGGCGCGTACTGGTCCGACGAACTGGCGAAGGCCGGTGCCGCCGGATCGGGCGGGTCCGGGGGCACCGGCGGCTCCGGCGGGGGCACCGGGTGCACCACCACCGCGGGCTCCGGCGCCATCACCTCGTACTCGGCGTGCGCCTCGGCGGGCACGGCCGTCTTCAAGGCGACCTTCAACAGCTCCGAGAGCTTCCACCACGTCTTCATCAACACCGACGGCAACACCGCGACCGGCTACCAGGCGCCCGCGCCGTCGTCCTCACCGCTCGGCGCGGACTACATGATCGAGAACGGCTCCCTCTACCGCAGCACCTCGACCGGCTGGGCGTGGGCCGCCGCCACACCGGCCCCGACCACCACGATCAGCGGCTCGACGTACACCTGGACGCTGCCGCTGACCGCCCTCGGCTCACCCAGGGGCACCCAGCAGGTGGAGTTCAACGCCGGCACCGCCTACACGCCGGTGGTCTCCTTCAGCGCGGGCTAGAACCGCCCGCGCCGACGTCCGTGCCCGGCCCGCGATGAACTGCGGGCCGGGTACGGACGATCGGTCACCGGACGAGGCTGCCCGGCACGGAGGCCAGCAGTTCCCGTGTGTACGGGTGGGAGGGCGCGGCGAAGACCTCCTCCGCCGTGCCGCTCTCGACGAGCCGTCCCGCCCGCATCACGCCGACCCGGGAGGCGATCTGGCGGACGACGGCCAGATCGTGCGAGATGAAGAGATAGCTGAGACCGAGCTGGTCCTGGAGACCGGCGAGCAGGTCCAGGATCTGCGCCTGCGACGACACGTCGAGCGCGGAGACGGGCTCGTCGCAGACGACCAGATCCGGGTCCAGTGCCAGCGCGCGGGCGATCGCGACCCGCTGGCGCTGGCCGCCGGACAGCTCGGATGCGCGTCGGCCCAGGAACGCGGCGGGCAGCCGGACCAGGTCCAGCAGATCCGCCGCCCGCCGGGCGCGCTCGGCGCGGGAGCCGATCCGGAAGGCCCGCAGCGGTTCGCAGACGATCTCCGCGACGGACATCCGGGGCGACAGCGAGGCGTACGGACTCTGCTGGACGATCTGCATACGGCGGCGCAGTCGGCGCAGCTCACCGCCGTCGAGGCCGGTGATGTCCCGCCCGTCGAAGGTGATCCGCCCGGAGGTCGGCTCGGTGAGCCGTACGAGCATCCGCGCCGTCGTCGACTTGCCCGAGCCCGACTCGCCGACGAGGGCGACGGTCTCGCCCCGGCCGACCCGCAGGCTGACGCCGTCGACGGCCCGTACACCGAGGCGCCGGTCCCCTCGGCGGCCGGGGTACTCCTTGACCAGGTCCTCGGCCACGACCAGGTCGTTCGCCGCGCTCGGCTCCCCGGCCACGAGCGGCGCTTTCCCCGCGACCGGGTCGGCTCCGTACGCCCGCTCCCGAACGGACCGGAACGCGGCTCGTGACCGGGCCGGAGCCGGTACCGGCGACCGGGCCAGACTCGGGGCCGCCGCGAGCAGGGCGCGGGTGTAGGGGTGCTCCGGTTCTTCGAGCACCTGTCGTACGGGTCCGGTCTCGACGACCTCGCCGCGCGACATGACACTCACCCGGTGCGCCCGGTCCGCCGCGACCCCGAGGTCGTGGGTGATCAGCAAAACCGCGATGCCCCGGTCCCGGGTCAGCGTGTCGATGTGGTCGAGGATCGTCCGCTGGACGGTGACGTCCAGCGCGCTCGTGGGCTCGTCCGCGATGACCAACCGGGGCCGCGCGGCCAGCGCGATGGCGATCAGCACCCGCTGGCGCATACCGCCGGACAGCTCGTGCGGGTACTGGCGCGCGACCCGGACCGGGTCGGGCAGCCCCGCCTCGCCGAGCAGGTCGAGGGCCTGCCGGGCCGCCCCCGCCCGGTCGGCGAGCCGGTGGATGAGCAGCGCCTCGGCCACCTGGGACCCGACCCGCCGCACGGGATTGAGCGACAGCATCGGATCCTGCGGGATCAGGCCGATCTCCCGGCCCCTGAGCCCGCGCAGCCCCGTCTCCCCGGCGCGCGCCACGTCGGCGCCGTCGAAGAGGACGGCCCCCGCGTCGAGCGAGCCGCCGCGCGGCAGCAGCCCCGTCACCGCGAGCGCCGCCGTGCTCTTGCCCGAGCCCGACTCGCCGACCAGGGCGACCACTTCGCCCGGCTGGACGGTCAGGTCGATGCCGCGGACGGCGGGCACGGTTCCGGTGCGGGTGCGGTAGGAGATCCGCAGACCCCGGATGTCGAGCAATGGCCCTGCGGACGGCGGGGATCCGCCGTCCGTCGGTGTCGTGTGCGTCATCGGTCCTCCGTGTCTTCGCCGTCGAGGGAGCGGGCGATGCGATTGGCGGCGAGCACGGTGGCCGCGATCACGAGCCCCGGCAAGGTGGTGAGCCACCAGGCCGTGGCGAGGTAATTGCGGCCGTCCGAGACCAGCGAGCCCCACTCCGGCGCCGGGGGCTGCGCGCCGTAGCCGAGGAACGACAGCGAGGACACCTGGAGGATGACCGCGCCGAAGTCGATGGCCGCGTAGACCAGTACGGGACCGGCCGCGTTCGGCAGCACGTGCCGCCACAGCACCGCGGGCCATCGGGTGCCCGAGGCCCGCGCCGCCTCCACATAGCCGGACCCCGCGACCTTCAGCACCTCGGCGCGCATGATTCTGGTGAAGGTCGACACGCTGGTCACCCCCACGGCGAGGGCCACCTTGACGGTGCCGAATCCCAGCGCCGTCACCAGCGCGAGCGAGAGCAGCAGGCCGGGGATGGACAGCAGGACGTCGGTGAGCCGCATCAGCGTGTCGTCCACGACCCCGCCGAGGTAGCCGGCGAGCAGCCCCGCCAGCGACCCGACGACGAGTCCGACCAGCACGGCAAGCCCGCTCGCGTGGAGGGTGAGCAGGGCGCCGTGCACGACACGGGCGAAGACGTCGCGGCCCAACTGGTCGGTGCCGAAGAGGTGTTCCGCGCTCGGGGCCGCGAGCTTGTCCCGCGGCGCCGCGGCCAGCGGATCGCGGGAGGTGAGCAGCCGGGGGAAGAACGCGGTCGGCAGCAGCACCGCGATCAGCAGCGCCGACAGCAGCAGCCCCGGCCGCGTCAGCCAGAACCGCGTGTACCGGCGGGGCCGGGACCGCGGGTGAGGCGGCCGCGCGGGCTCGGCGCGGGTCAGGCCCGCGCCCGGTCCTGCGGTGTCCGCGTCCGGGAGGCTCAGTTCGGTCATGTCCGCACCGTCGGCTTCGTCGTCGCGGTGATCCGCGGGTCCAGCAGGGGCAGGAGCAGGTCGACGGCGAGAGTCGTCAGGACGAACGTGACGGCGCCGAGGACGACGACGCCCTGGACGACCGGGATGTCCTGGGCCGTCACCGCCGCGGCCGTCTCACGTCCTATCCCGGCACGGGCGAAGACGGTCTCCACGACCACCGCCCCGGCCAGGAGATTGCCGATCATGATGCCGACCAGGGTCAGCGGGGCGATCGACGCGTTGCGCAGGGCATGTCCGAACAGCACCCGCCGCCGGTTCGCCCCCTTGGCCAGGGCCGTCTGGACGTACGGCTCCGCCAGTGCCGTGCGCAGACTCTTGGCGAGAACCTGCGCGATGAGCGCGGCACCGGGCAGCGCGAGCGTGACGGACGGCAGGACCAGGGAGTCGAAGCCCTCGTCGCCGAAGGCCGGGAAGACATGCCAGCGGAACGAGAACAACTGGACCAGCACCAGCCCCACCCAGAAGGTCGGCGCCGACACCCCCAACGCCGGTAAGGAGAGCAGGAGCTGACGCAGCGGCCCGCTCCGCGTCCAACTGGCCAGCAGCGCCACGGCGCTGCCCAGTACCAGGGCCAGCAGCAGGGCGCAGGCGGCCAGTTGGACGGTGGTCGGGAGGTCGTGGGAGAGCAGCCGGGTCACCGGGACACCGTTCTGCACCGACCGCCCCAGATCGCCGTGCAGGGCATGGAGCAGCCTGGTGCCGTACTGCTCGGCCAACGGCTGGTCCAGGCCGTACTGATGGCGCAGTGCCTCGGTCTGCGCCGGGGTGACCGTACTGGCGTCACCGCCGCCCGCCGCCATGATCGTCGCCGGGTCGCTGGGCAGCAGGTACAGCACACCGAAGGACACCGTGTAGGCGGCCCACAGCACGAACACGGCCTGGAGCAGCCGCCGTAGGAGATAGGTCCTCATCGTCGCCTTCGTTCAGGAGAGCCAGGCGTCGTGGAACTGCGCCTGGGACGACGAGCCGAGGGTGATGTCGTGCACCTTGCCGCTGAGCGCGTACACGCTGGTCATCTCGAACACCGGTATCTGGTAAGCCTGTTCGAGGACGCGGCGCTGCGCCGAGGCGACGATGTCGGCGCGCTTGGCGGGGTCGGCCGCGGCGGCCTGGGTGTCGAGCAGCGTCTGCAACTCGGGGTCGTCGATGTGCGAGAGGTTGAGCAGCTTGCTGGAGAAGGCGGTGCGCAGGATGTCCGGGTCGGCCCTGGTGCCGTTGCCCCAGGACAGGTCGTAGTCGCCGCTCTTCTGGGCGACCTGGTAGTCGGCGATGCTCAGCACCTTGAGGGTGAGGCCGATGCCGGCCTTCTTCACCTGCTGCTGCACGAGTTCCAGGACGGACTGGTTGGGGCCGAAGTTGGGCGCGAGAATGACCTTGAGGTCGAGCTTCGCGCCGTTCTTCACGCGGATGCCGTCGGGCCCCGGCTTCCAGCCCGCCGCGTCCAGAATCCGCCCCGCGGCGGCCGGGTCGTGGGCGAGCAGCTTGGAGTTGTCCTGGTAGCCGTCGGTGGTGCTGGACAGCGAGCTGGTGGCCGGGTGGTAACTGCCGCTGAGGACGGTGTCGACGACCTCCTTGCGGTCGATGGCGACCTCCAGCGCCCGGCGTACCGCGATGTCGCCCGCCTGGGGCCGCGAGGTGTTGACGCTCAGCGCGACCGGAACGCCCGGGTTGGAACGGGACAGCAGCTTCGCGCCCTGGCCGGTGAGGCCCGCCTCGTCCTGCGGCGCGACCCCGGCGATGGCGTCGACCTGCCCGGATTCCAGGCTGCCGGTGCGCACGCCCGACTCCGGTACGACCTTGAAGGTGATCTTGTCCAGGTAGGCGGGGCCGCTGTGCTTCCACAGGGCCGAGCCCCCGGTGTAGTCGGCGCGCCGGTTGAGTTCCACCGAGCGTCCCGGGGTGTAGCTCGCCAGGGTGAAGGGGCCCGAGCCGATCAGCGGCCCCGCGCACAGCTTCTCGGCGCTGTCCTTCAGGCTCGCGGGGGCCAGCAGGCCGAGCGTGGTGGTGGAAGTGGCTTGGAGGAACTGGGCGTTGGGGTGGTCGAAGGTGACCTTGGCGGTGCGCGCGTCGATGACCTCGGTGCTCCGGTAGCCGCTGAGATAGCCGGATCCGAAGATCGACTTCGCCCCGAGCTTCACCACGGCGTCGAAGTTGGCCTTCACGGCGTTCGCGTCCACCGGGCTGCCGTCACTGAAGGTCGCGCCGTCGCGCAGATGGAACGTGAACGCCGAGGCGTCCGGGCTCACGTCCCAGGAGGTGGCGAGCCAGGGGGCGATCTTCCCGGTCGCCGCGTCCTGGTCGGTGAGCGAGTCCACCAGCCCGCGCGCGGCGTAGACCGCGTCGTTGGTGGCCGCCTGGTGCGGGTCGACGCAGATCGGGTCCGAGCCCAGCGCGACGGTCAGATGACCGCCCGCGTGGGGCTTGGCCGCCTTCCCGTCGGTCGACGGGGACGTGGAGTCCGACGACGAGCAGGCCGCCAGCGTCAGGGACAGGACGACGGCGGTGGCGAGCAGGTGGGCTTGGTGGCGTGAGCCGGGCATGAGGCAGGGCCTTCCGGGCGAGATGTACCGGACACAAGTTCCGGGGTGCGAGATACCGGAACGGGTGTTCCGGCGGTGAAGTGAGGTGGGGGCGGCGGGAGTCGTTCAGCCGTGACCCATCCGGAACCCGATCCCGCGGAGCGTGACGACCCAGCTCGGGTCGCCCAACTTCTTCCGCAGCGCGCTGACATGGGTGTCGATGGTGCGGCTCGCCCGCGCGCTCAGCGGGCGGCCGTCGTGCTGATAACCCCACACGTCGGCCATCAACTGCGTACGGGTGAAGACCGTCTGCGGCTGTGACGCGAGTTGGAGCAGCAGGCAGAACTCGATCCGGGTGAGCCTGATCAGCCGGCCGTTCACCCGGACCTCCCGGGTGTCCGGGTCGACGCACAGCGAGCCGATCATGATCGGCTGCGACCGGACGGCGGCCGAGAGTTGCGGTCCTGAACGCCGCAGGACGGCCTCGATACGCGCGTGGAGTTCGCGGTATCCGAAAGGCTTGGCCATGCAGTCGTCGCAACCGGCCTGTAAGCACAGGATCCGGTCGAGTTCGGTGTCGGGGTCGGTGAAGGCGATGATCGGTATGTCGCTCGCTGACCGGAGCAATCGGCACACTTCGAGACCGTCCATGTCGGGCAGCGCCAGGTCGATGAGGAAGAAATCGAACTTGGAGTACTTCTCCAGCGCCTCCGCACCGGTGCCGCACTGCTCGATGTCGAATCCGTGCCGCTGCAACTCGGTACTCAGGCTGCCGACCCCAATCGTGTCGGAATCCGCTACCAGCACCCGCATGACTTTCCAACCTCGATGGGGATCGCTCAAATTTCTTTGGCAGATTAGCGGCCGCCGGGCCCGCTTTGAAGATCCGGCGGGACATTTCATACTCCTGCAAGGTTCCCGCAACTATCCGGCGCATACGCGCAGTTGGGGCGGAGCAGTCGGTCGTGCTCAGTCAAGAAATCTGTACATCCCTTGACGGTTTCTTATGAATCGCCGTCGAGCGGTGTGGTGCCTGACGTCGGCTTCATGGTCGGAGTGTCAGGAACCTGAAGACACGGTTTGACGTTCCTCTGACGGTCATTTTCAGATACCCTTGAGATATTTGCTTGAATTCTGGGCAGGGCGTGACGGACGATATTTGCGTCCAACGGAAACCCGGCGGACGCGATTGCCCTTTCAGATGGGAGAGGTGTATGAGCGCTTCGGTCATCATTGCGGGAGCCGGACCGGCCGGGCTCGTACTCGCCGGGGAACTGCGGCTGGCCGGTATTGACGTCATTGTTTTGGAGCGCCTTTCCGGACCCACCGCGGAATCACGCGGAATAGGATTGGCGATTCGAACAGTCGAGACTTTCGCCCAGCGCGGACTGCTCCGCCGCTTCGGCGAGCTCACGACGAGCGAGCAGGGCCACTTCGGCGGGGTCCCGCTGGACCTCGGCGTGCTCGACGGCCCGTACCGCAGCGCCAAGACCGTGCCCCAGTCCGTCACCGAGACCGTTCTGCAGAACTGGGCGCTCGAACTCGGCGCCGAGATCCGGCGCGGTCACGAGGTCCGCTCCTACCAGGAGGAGGACGCGTCCGTCGCCGTACGCGTCGCCACCCCGGACGGGGAGCGGACGCTGCGGGCGGACTACCTGATCGGCGCCGACGGCGGGCGCAGCACCGTCCGCAAGGCCGGCGGCTTCGACTTCCCCGGCACCGCGGGCGCCACCGAACTGCTGCTCGCGGACATCCGCGGCATCGACGTGGCGCCCCGCATGACCGGTGAACTGTCGGCCGGCGGCATGGTGATGTCCGCGCCGCTTGCGGGCGGCGTGCACCGTGTCATCGTCGGCGAGCGCGGCACACCGCCGCGCAGGCGGAGCGGCCCGCCGCTCTTCCACGAGGTCGCCGACACCTGGAAGCGGCTCACCGGGGACGACATCTCCGGCGCGGAGCCGGTGTGGATCAGCGCCTTCACCGACGCCGCACGTCAGGTCTCCGACTACCGCAGGGGCCGGGTCCTGCTGACCGGCGACGCCGCCCACATCCACTTCCCCGCGGGCGGCCAGGGTATGAACACCAGCATCCAGGACTCGGTGAACCTCGGCTGGAAGCTCGCGGCGGTCCTGCGCGGTACCGCGCCGCGGTCCCTGCTCGACACGTACCACACCGAACGGCACGAGGTCGGCAGGCAGTTGCTCGCCAACACCGGCGCGCAGAGCCAGTTGATCCTCGGCGGCAAGGAGGCGCAGCCGCTGCGCGACGTGCTCGCCGAGCTGACCGCGTACCAGGACGTGACCCGCCATCTCGCCGCGCAGGTCAGCGGGTTGGCGATCCGGTACGACGTAGGACCCGGGCCCAATCCGCTCCTCGGGGCCCGGATGCCGCATGTGGAACTCAGCGTGCGGGGCCGGCCGACCAGCAGCACCGCGCTGCTGCACGCCGGCCGCGGCGTCCTGCTCGACCTGGCCGACAACCCGCACGTGCGCCGCCGCGCGGCCGACTGGCGCGAGCGGATCGACATCGTCACCGCCGCCCCGCGCGGCGACGGACCCGACCCGCTCGACGGCACCACCGCGGTGCTGATCCGCCCCGACGGCTATGTGGCGTGGGCCGGACCCGGCAGCCACTACGACCTTCCGGCGGCACTGGACCGCTGGTTCGGTCCCGCCCGACTCGATTCGCGAGAGAGGTAGAGATGCACAGCACACTGATCGTCGCCCGAATGAACCTGGGCTCGGCCGAGGAGGTCGCCCAGATATTCGGCGCCTTCGACGGGACCGACATGCCGCATCTGATGGGCACGCGCCGCCGTGAGCTGTTCTCGTACCGCGGTCTGTACTTCCACCTCCAGGATTTCGACGCCGAGAACGGTGGCGAGCGCATCGAGACCGCCAAGAACGACCCGCGGTTCATCCGGATCAGCGACGACCTCAAGCCGCACATCGAGGCGTACGACCCCGCCACCTGGCGTTCGCCGGCCGACGCGATGGCCCAGCGCTTCTACCACTGGAGCGCTTCGTGAGCAGGTCGACCGGCCGCCGCGTCGTGATCACCGGAGTCGGTGTCACGGCCCCCGGCGGCATCGGGGTCAAGGACTTCTGGCAACTGCTGGCCGACGGACGCACCGCGACCCGCAGGATCTCGTTCTTCGACCCGGCGCCGTTCCGCTCCCAGATCGCCGCAGAGGCGGACTTCGACGCCGAACTGTCCGGGCTCACCCCGCAGGAGATCCGCCGGATGGACCGCGCCGCGCAGTTCGCGGTGGTCACCGCCCGCGAGGCGGTCGCCGACAGCGGACTGGACTTCGACTCCGTCGACCCGCACCGCGTGGGCGTGACCATCGGCAGCGCCGTCGGCGCCACCACCGGCCTCGACCAGGAGTACCGCGCGGTCAGCGACGGCGGACGGCTGGACCTCGTCGACCACGAGTACGCGGTCCCGCACCTCTACAACTTCCTGGTGCCCAGTTCCTTCGCGACCGAGGTCGCCTGGGCCGTGGGCGCTGAGGGGCCCGGCACGGTGGTCTCCACCGGCTGCACCTCCGGCCTCGACGCCGTCGGCTACGCGACCGACCTGATCCGCGACGGGGCGGCCGACGTGGTCGTGGCCGGGGCGAGCGACGCCCCGATCTCGCCCATCACCGTCGCCTGCTTCGACGCGATCAAGGCCACCACGGCGCGCAACGACGACCCGGAGCACGCCTCCCGGCCGTTCGACGCCAGCCGCACCGGCTTCGTACTCGGCGAAGGGGCGGCCGTGTTCGTCCTGGAGGAACTGGAGAGCGCGCGCCGCAGGGGCGCCCACATCTACGCCGAGGTCGCCGGTTACGCGACCCGGTCCAACGCCTTCCACATGACCGGACTGCGCCCGGACGGCGCGGAGATGGCCGAGGCGATCCGGGTGGCGCTCGACGAGGCCAGGATCGATCCGCAGGACATCGACTACATCAACGCGCACGGCTCCGGCACCAAGCAGAACGACCGCCACGAGACCGCCGCCTTCAAGCGCAGCCTCGGGGACCACGCCTACCGGACGCCGGTCAGCTCCATCAAGTCGATGGTGGGCCACTCGCTCGGCGCCATCGGCTCGATCGAGATCGCGGCCTCCGTGCTGGCGATGGAGCACAGCGTCGTACCGCCCACCGCCAATCTGCACCACCCGGACCCGGAGTGCGACCTGGACTACGTGCCGCTGACCGCGCGCGACTGGCGTACGGACACGGTGCTGTCGGTCGGCAGCGGCTTCGGCGGCTTCCAGAGCGCGGTAGTGCTCGCCCGACCGGATCGGAGCGCTCGATGAACGCCCACCCCGTGGTGACCGGACTCGGTGTCGTCGCGCCCAACGGCCTCGGCGTCGAGGAGTACTGGGCCGCCACCCTCGAAGGTCGCAGCGGCATCGGACGGATCACCCGCTTCGACCCCTCGGACTACCCGTCGCGGCTCGCCGGTGAGATCGGCGGCTTCGACGCCCGCGAGCACCTGCCCAGCAGGCTGCTGCCGCAGACCGACCGGATGACCCAGTTGGCCCTGGTGGGCGCGGACTGGTCGCTGAAGGACGCCGGGATCGACGCCGACGACCTGCCCGCCTACGCGGCCGGGGTGATCACCGCCAGCCACTCCGGCGGCTTCGAGTTCGGCCAGAACGAACTCAAGGCCCTGTGGAGCAAGGGCGGCCGGTACGTCTCCGCCTACCAGTCCTTCGCCTGGTTCTACGCCGTCAACAGCGGACAGATCTCCATCCGGCACGGACTGCGCGGCCCCAGCAGCGTGGTCGTCAGCGACCAGGCGGGCGGCCTCGACGCGCTCGCCCAGGCCAGGCGCCAGATCCGCAAGGGGACGTCGGTCGTGGTGGCCGGCGCCGTCGACGCGTCGATCTGCTCCTGGGGGTGGGTGGCCCAACTGGCCGGCGGACGGCTGGCCACCGGGGACGACGCCGAGCGCGCCTACCTGCCCTTCGACGCGTCCGCCCGTGGCCATGTGCCCGGCGAGGGCGGCGCGTTGCTGGTCGTCGAGGACGCCGAGCACGCGCGGGCCCGCGGCGCGGGGAACATCTACGGCGAACTCGTCGGCCACGCCGCCACCATGGATCCCCGGCCGGGCAGCGGACGGGCGCCCGGCATCGAACGGGCCATCGAGGAAGCACTGTTGGACGCGGGCACCGGCCCCGACGAGGTGGACGTGGTCTTCGCGGACGCCGCCGCGATCCCCGAACTCGACCGTATCGAGGCCGAGGCCATCACCAAGACCTTCGGCCCGCACGGGGTCCCGGTGACCGCGCCCAAGACCATGACCGGCCGCCTCTACTCCGGCGCCGCGCCGCTGGACGTCGCCGCCGCGCTGCTGAGCATCCGCGACGGCGTGATCCCGCCGACGATCGGCACGGCCCTGGCCGACCGGTACGACATCGACCTGGTGGTCGGCGCCCCCCGCCCCGCGTCCGTACGCACCGCCCTGGTGCTCGCCCGCGGCCAGGGCGGATTCAACTCGGCCCTCGTCGTACGCGCCGCCGACCGCTGAACCCACCCGGCGCCGACGGCTGTTGTCGCCCGCCCACGACGGCTGAAGCCACCTGCCGTCGACCGCTGTAGTCACCCGCCGCCGATCGCTGAGGCCGCCCGCCGCCGGGACCACCGGCCACCGCGGGCTCCGGCCTCGGCGCCCCGGCCACCATCCCCACCACGAAAGGCACCGGACATGTCCACCACCAGCCCGTTCACCCTCGACGACCTCCGCCGCATCCTGCTGGAGGCCGCGGGCGAAGAGGAGGGCGTCGATCTGAGCGGCGACATCATCGACACCGAGTTCCAGGCGCTCGGCTACGAGTCGCTCGCCCTGCTGGAGACCGGCAGCCGGATCGAGCGCGAGTACGACATCTCGCTCGACGACTCCGCCCTGACCGACGCGGTCACACCGCGCGGCCTCATCGATGCCGTCAACTCGCAGCTCTCCGCTGCCCCGAGCGTCTGAGGAGACGGCACATGTCGCAGAACACGCAGAGGGTCGCCCTGGTGACGGGCGCGACGAGCGGTATCGGCCTGGCGGTCGCCCGCCTGCTGGCCGGCCAGCGGCATCGGGTCTTCATCGGCGCCCGCAACGCCGACAACGTCGCGGCCACCGTGAAGGAGTTGCGCGCCGAGGGGCTGGAGGTCGACGGCGCGGTCGTCGACATCCGCAGCGACGAGGAGGTCAGGTCGTTCGTCCAGGCGGCCGTCGACCGCTTCGGCACCATCGACGTGCTCGTCAACAACGCGGGCCGCAGCGGCGGCGGAGTGACCGCCGACATCACCGACGAGCTGTGGTACGACGTGATCGAGACCAACCTGAACAGCGTCTTCCGGGTCACCCGCGAGGTGCTGAACACGGGCGGTCTGCGCGACAAGAGCCGCGGCCGGATCATCAACATCGCCTCCACCGCGGGCAAGCAGGGCGTGGTGCTCGGCGCCCCGTACTCCGCCTCCAAGCACGGCGTCGTCGGCTTCACCAAGGCCCTGGGCAACGAGCTTGCCCCGACCGGGATCACGGTCAACGCGGTCTGCCCCGGCTACGTCGAGACGCCGATGGCCGCGCGGGTCCGGCAGGGATACGCGGCGGCCTACGACACGAGCGAGGACGCGATCCTCCAGAAGTTCCAGTCCAAGATCCCGCTCGGCCGCTACTCCTCGCCCGAGGAAGTGGCGGGACTGGTCGGCTACCTCGCCTCCGACACCGCCGCCTCCATCACCTCGCAGGCGCTCAACGTCTGCGGCGGCCTCGGCAACTTCTGAGCCCTGGCCGATCTCCGGCCGATCCCTGGCAGCCCTTTGCCCGGCCCCTGACCGACCGCACAGGACCGCCCCGGTCCCGCGGTCCTTTCCACCACCGATCGGAGCTGTGACATGACGACCCGTGAGGTCGAACACGAGATCACCGTGCGCGCACCCGCCGCCGACGTCTACCGACTGCTCGCCGAGGTCGAGAACTGGCCCCGGCTGTTCCCGCCGTCCGTCTACGTCGACTACCTCGAACGCGACGGGAACGAGGAGCGCATCCGGATCTGGGCCACCGCCAACGGCGAGGCCAAGAACTGGAGTTCGCGGCGGACGCTGGACCCCGAGGCCCTGCGTATCCGCTTCTGGCAGGAGGTCTCGGCGCCCCCGGTGGCCGAGATGACCGGCACCTGGATCATCGAGCGGCTGGGGGAGCGGGAGTCGCGGGTACGGCTGCTGCACAGCTACCGCGCGATCGACGACGACCCCGAGGGCCTGCGTTGGATCGACGAGGCGGTCGACCGTAACAGCCGGGCCGAACTGCCGGGCCTGAAGACCAATTTGGAGCTGTCGGCGCAGGACGCCGGGCTGAGCCTGTCCTTCGAGGACAGCGTGCGGGTCGAGGGCGCGGCCAAGGACGTCTTCGACTTCGTGAACGAGGCCCACCTGTGGACCGAGCGGCTGCCGCACGTCGCCAAGGTCGAACTCACCGAGGACACCCCCGGCCTCCAGACCCTGCGGATGGACACGCTCACCAAGGACGGCTCGACCCACACCACCGAGTCGGTCCGGGTCTGCTTCCCGCACCACAAGATCGCCTACAAGCAGACCACGCTGCCCGCGCTGCTCGACCTGCACACCGGCTACTGGACCTTCGAGGAGGGCGAGGACGGGGTCACCACCGCCACCTCACAGCACACCGTCGTGCTCAACGCCGAGAACATCGGCAAGGTGCTCGGCCCCGAGGCGGGTGTGGAGGAGGCGCGCCGGTTCATCCGTGAGGCGCTCGGCAACAACAGCCGGGCCACGCTGAACCACGCCAAGGAGCACGCGGAAGCGCGGCGCTGAGCATGGCGGGCCCACTGGACACCGATGTCGTCGTGGTCGGAGCAGGCCCCGTCGGGCTGCTGCTCGCCGGTGAACTGCGCCTCGGCGGAGCACGGGTGACCGTGCTGGAGCAGCTCACCGAACCGACCACCGAGTCCCGGGCGTCCACGCTGCACACCCGCACGATGGAGATCCTGGACGAACGCGGGCTGCTGACACGCCTCGGCACGCTGCCCAGCGGCGGCCCCGGCCACTTCGGCGGCCTGCGCCTCGACCTGACCGCGGCGGCTCCCGGCCACCGCTGGGCCGGGCAGTGGAAGTGCGCCCAGGCACATCTGGAGGCCGTGCTGTACGCCTGGGCCACGGAGTTGGGCGCGCGGGTGCTGCGCGGGCACGTGGTGACGGGCCTGCGTTCGCGTACCGACCGGGTGGAGGCCGGATTCATCGAACTGGGCTCCCAACCGGGCGTCCTGACCGCCTCCTACGCGGTCGGCTGCGACGGCGAGCGCAGCACCGTACGGCAGTTGGCCGGATTCGAGGTGGACGGCGGGGACGGCACGCTGGAGATGCTCCGGGCCGACCTCGCGGGCATCGACATCCCCAACCGGCGCTTCGAGCGGCATCCGAACGGGCTGGCCACCGCCTTCCGCTGGCCCGACGGCAGCACGCGGGTGATGGTCCATGTGCACGACGAAGGCAGCGGTCCGTCCGCCGAAACCGAAACCGAAAACGAAACCGGCGCCGGCCCCGGCCCCGGACGGCGGACCGGCGCCCCGAGCCTGGACGAGGTCGTCCGGGCCTGGGCCCTGGTGACCGGCGAGGACATCGGCGCCGGCACCCCGGTCTGGCTCAACGCCTTCGACAACACCACGATCCAGGCCACCCGTTACGTGAAGGGCCGGGTGCTCCTCGCGGGCGACGCGGCCCATGTGCAGATGCCGGTCGGGGGCCAGGCGCTCAACCTCGGCCTCCAGGACGCCGCCGACCTCGGCCGCAAGCTCGCGGAACAGATCGCCAAGGGCGACGGGGGCAGCGAGGACAGCGGCTCTGCCCTGCTGGAGAGCTACCACGACACCCGGCACCGGATCGGCGTCGCGACCCTCACCAACATCCAGGCCCAGGCCCGGCTGCTGCTCGGCGGTCCCGAAGTGGACGGCCTGCGGTCGGTCTTCGGCCAACTGCTGGAGATCGACTCGGCCCGGCGTCATCTGGCCCGCGCGATCAGCGGCCTCGGCGCCGCCGAACCCGACCCCGCCGAACCCGGTCCGGCCGACCCCGACCCCGTCGACCCCGACCCCGTCCCATCCGGCCCCGCGGCACCGCACCAGACCACCACAGATGACGTCACCCCAGGAGGGGCATCATGAGCAGGCTCATCGGCAAGACGGCGCTCGTCACCGGCTCCAGCCGCGGCATCGGCCGCGCCATCGCCGTACGGCTGGCCAGGGAGGGCGCACTGGTCGCCGTGCACTACGCCGCCAACGAGGCGGCGGCGCAGGAGACCGTCGAACTCATCGAGAAGGACGGCGGCCAGGCGTTCACCGTCCGCGCGGAGTTGGGCGCGCCCGGCGATGTGCACGAACTCTTCCTCGGCCTGGAGAAGGGCCTCAAGGAGCGGTCCGGCGGCACCACCCTCGACATCCTGGTGAACAACGCCGGTGCGACCAGCGCGAGCGGCATCGCCCCCGAGGACGTGACCCCGGAGCAGCTCGACCTGTTCTTCGCGGTGAACGCCAAGGCCCCGTACCTCATCGTGCAGCGGGCCCTGGCGCAGATCCCCGAGGGCGGTCGCATCATCAACATCTCGTCCGGCCTGACCCGGGTCGCCAACCCCGACCAGGTCGCGTACGCGATGACCAAGGGCGCGATCGAGCAGCTCACCCTGCACCTCGCCCGCCACCTGGCGCCGCGCGGCATCACCATCAACAGCGTCGCGCCCGGGATCACCGACAACGGCAGCGCCGTCTTCGACATCCCCGAGGCGGTCGAGCAGATGGCTCAGCTCTCGGCCTTCAAGCGGGTCGGCAAGGCCGGTGACGTCGCGGACGTGGTCACCTTCCTCGCCACCGACGAGGCCCGGTGGATCACCGGCGCCTTCATCGACGCCACCGGCGGCACGCTGCTGGGCTGACCGCCCGGGGGAGCAGGCAACCGACCGAATCGAACGGGAGAGGAGGTGGCCCGGCATGCCGACAGACGTCCCGGGAAGCATCGCGGACCGCACGTCCGAACTCGGCGCCCTGAAGGATCGGGTCCGGCAGGGACCCGATCCGCGGGCGACCGAACGACAGCACGCACGCGGCAAGCTCACCGCGCGGGAGCGGATCGAACTGCTCCTGGACAAGGGCAGTTTCACCGAGGTCGAAGGACTGCGGCGGCACCGCGCCAGCGGCTTCGGCCTGGAGGCGAAGAAGCCGCACACCGACGGTGTGGTCACCGGCTGGGGCACGGTCGAGGGCCGCACGGTCTTCGTGTACGCCCACGACTTCCGGATCTTCGGCGGCGCGCTGGGAGAGGCGCACGCCGAGAAGATCCACAAGATCATGGACCTGGCCATCGCGGCCGGCGCCCCGCTGGTCTCGCTCAACGACGGGGCGGGCGCCCGTATCCAGGAGGGCGTCTCGGCGCTCGCCGGTTACGGCGGGATCTTCCGGCGCAACACCAGCGCCTCCGGGGTGATCCCGCAGATCAGCGTGATGCTCGGCCCGTGCGCGGGCGGAGCCGCCTACAGCCCGGCCCTCACCGACCTGGTGTTCATGGTCCGGGAGACCTCGCAGATGTTCATCACCGGCCCGGACGTGGTCCAGGCGGTGACCGGCGAGGAGATCACCCAGAACGGTCTCGGCGGCGCGGACGTGCACGCCGCGACCTCGGGGGTCGCGCACTTCGTCTACGACGACGAGGAGACCTGCCTGGCCGAAGTCCGCTATCTGCTCTCGCTGTTGCCCGCCAACAACCGCGAACTGCCGCCGCGGGCCATCACCGCGGATCCGCCCGACCGCGAGTCCGAGGCACTGCTCGACCTGGTGCCCGCCGACGGCAACCGGTCCTACGACGTCCGGCGGGTGATCGAGGAGATCGTCGACGACGGCGAACTCCTCGAAGTGCACGCGGCGTTCGCGCCCAACCTGGTCTGCGCGCTCGCCCGGCTGGAGGGCCGAGTGGTGGGCCTGGTCGCCAACCAGCCCGCGGCGATGGCGGGCGTACTGGACATCGACTCCAGCGAGAAGGGCGCCCGGTTCGTCCAGTTCTGCGACTCGTTCAACATCCCGCTGGTCACCCTCGTCGACGTCCCCGGCTTCCTGCCCGGCGTCGACCAGGAGCACAACGGCATCATCCGGCGCGGCGCCAAACTGCTCTACGCGTACTGCAACGCCACCGTGCCGCGGGTCTCACTGATCCTGCGCAAGGCGTACGGCGGCGCGTACATCGTCATGGACTCCCGCTCCATCGGCGCCGACCTGGCCTTCGCCTGGCCCACCAACGAGATCGCGGTCATGGGCGCCGAGGGCGCCGCCAACGTGGTCTTCCGGCGCGAGATCGCCGCCGCCGAGGACCCGGCCGCCATGCGCGCCCAGAAGATCGCCGAGTACCGCGACGAGCTGGTCCATCCGTACTACGCGGCCGAACGCGGCCTCGTCGACGACGTGATCGACCCGCGCCTGACCCGGCCGGTGCTCTGCCGCGCCCTGAACATGCTCAGCGCCAAGGGCGCCGACCTGCCGCACCGCAAGCACGGCAACCCACCCCAGTGAAAAGGATCGTGGCATGGACGTCGGACTCCTCTTCGACCTGCGCAACCCCGAGCAGTGGCACCGGCCGTGGGCCGACCACTACGCGCATACTCTGGAACTCTGCGAAGAGGCCGACCAACGCGGTGTCGGCGGCCTGTGGTTCACCGAGCACCACCGCTTCGAGGACGGCTATCTGCCGCAGCCGCTGACCGTCGCGGCGGCCGTCGCCGCGCGCACCCGGCGGGCCCGGATCGGCACCTCGGTGGTGCTGCCCGCGCTGCACCACCCCGTCGACCTCGCCGAACAGGCCGCGCTCGTCGACCTGATCAGCGGCGGCCGGCTCGAACTCGGCCTGGGCGCCGGGTACCGGGTGCCCGAATACGAGCTGTTCGGCGCGGACTTCGGCCGCCGGTTCGCGGGCACCGGCCGCAACATCCGCGAGATCCTGCGCCTGTGGCAGGAGCGGGTGATCTCGCCGCTGCCGATCCAGGACCCGCCGCCGCTGTGGGGCGGCTTCTACGGTCCGCGCGGCGCGAAGCTCGCGGGGGAGCTGGGCATCGGGCTGCTGCACATCTCGCGCCCCATGTTCAAGCACTACCGCAAGGGCCTGGTCGAGGCGGGCCACGACCCGCAGGCGGCCCGGGTCAGCGACCTGATGCCGATCATCCTCGCCGAGGACCCGGAGAAGGCGTGGCACCAGGTCGCGCCGCACCTGGCCCACCAGGTCAACTCCTACCGGCAGTTGTCGGTGGAGGGCCGGGAGAAGTCCGAACCGCTGCTCACCGCCGAGGATCTCCGCGACCCGAACGCCGAGGACACCCGCGGCCTGCTCGACATCCTCACCCCCGAGGACGCGGCCGTCCGGATCAAGGAACTGACCGGTGACCTGCCGGTCAAGCACCTCATCTTCTGGGCGAGCATCGCCGGGATGCCGGACGAGCTGGTCGCCGAGAACATCCGGCTCGTCACCGAGAAGCTGCCTGCGCTGCTGCCGTGAGCCGGACCCGACGCCGAAGCCGACACCGCGACCCCATCCGACACAGACACGGCGGCCCCTCATGACAGCTCCCTCGTGGACCGACTCCTCCGATGCCGATGCCGATGCCGATGCCGATGCCGATGCCGATGCCGATGCCGATGCCGATGCCGATTCCGGCTCCGGCTCCGGCTCCGAGGCCACGGGTACAGGAACGGGCACGGGACCAGGAACGGCGGCGGAATCGACTCGCTGGGACGCCCGGCTCTGGACCGTCCTCCTGATCCTGTCGGCCAACATGATCCTCGACGCGATCGAGGTCTCCCTGGTGCTCGTCGCGCTGCCCTCCATCGGCGCCGCGCTCGGCCTGGACCTGTGGACGGCGCAGTGGCTGATGAGCGGCTTCGCCGTCGGATTCGCCACGCTGCTCGTCCTGGGCCCCCGGCTCAACGCCCGACTGGGCCGCAGGCGGGTCTACCTCGCCGCGATGCTGCTCTTCGCCGCCGCCTCGGTGGTCGGCGGACTCACCGACAGCGCGGCCCTGCTGATCGCCACCCGGGTGATCAAGGGCCTCAGCGCGGCGCTCACCGCACCGACCGGTCTCGCCATCATCGGCACCACCTTCCCCAGCGGACCGCAGCAGCGGCGGGCGGTGTCCGTCTACGCCCTGTTCGGCGCGGCCGGTTTCACGGTCGGACTGCTGCTGTCGGGCGCGCTGCTGACCGAGAGCTGGCGCTGGACCTTTCTCTTCCCGGCACCCGTGGCCCTGATCCTGCTGGTCTTCGCCCTGCGGATCATCCCGCGCGACCGGGGCGCCGTCCCGGCCCCGCGCGTCACCCCCGCGCTGCTGCGCAACCGCCAACTGCTGCGCTCCGCCGTCGGCGCGGCCTGTCTCAACGGCACGTACCAGAGCCTGTTGCTGCTGCTCGTCTTCCAGACCCAGCGCCAACTGGGCTGGTCTCCCTGGCAGTCGGCGGTCGCCCTGCTGCCCGCGTGCGTGCCGCTGGCCGTGACCGTGCCCTTCGCCGGAGCCATGACGGCGCGGTGGGGCACCGGGCGGCTGATCGCCCTCGGCGCGACCGCGCCGCTGCTGGGCTACGCCCTTTACCTGTGGCGGCCCGACAGCGGTTCGTACCTCACGGGAATGCTGCCGACGCTCCTTCTGGTCGGCGCCGGGTTCGTACTCTCCTTCGCCGCCCTCAATCTCCAGGCGACCGGGGCCCTCCCGCCTGCCGAACGGGCCGCTGCCGTCCCGCTGTTCCAGACCGCCGTGCAGGTCGGCGCCGTCGTGATGCTCCCGGCCACCGCCGCGCTGCTCGGCTCCCACCACGGCCACCGCCCGGCGCTGTCCCTCATCACCGCCGTCTCCGGGATCGGCCTGCTGGCCGCCCTGACCGGACTCCGTACCCCTCACAGACAGGTCGCACCATGACGGATGACCAGCTCTCCCTCGCCATCATCACCGCCAGCGTCCGCGACGGGCGGCTCGGTCCCGCCGTGGCCGACTGGTTCCTGTCCCAGGTCAAGGAACGTCCCGAATTCACCGTGCACAGCGTCGATCTGATCGACCATCCGCTGCCGCTGGTCCTGCCGGGGCCCGGCAAGGACGTGTCGCTGGAGACGGCCAGGACCCGCGAAGCGCTGCGTTCCGTGCTCGTGGCGGCCGACGCCTTCGTCGTGGTCACGCCCGAGTACAACCACAGCTTCCCTGCCGCGCTGAAGAACACCGTCGACTGGTTCTACGAGGAGTGGACCGCCAAGCCGGTCGGCTTCGTCTCGTACGGCGGCCTCAGCGGCGGCATCCGCGCCGTCGAGCAGCTCCGGCAGGTCTTCGCCGAGGTGCACACCCTGACCGTACGGGAGAACGTCGCCTTTCCGCTGGCGGGAAACCGCTTCGACGAGGCGGGCCGGCTGATCGACCCGGAGCCGAGCGTCCTGTCGGCCGGGCTGCTCCTGGACCAACTGCACTGGTGGGGCGACGCGTTGCGGGCGGCCCGCGCCGAGCGCGCGTACCCGCGCTGAGCCCGCGCCCAATCCGTACCCGCGAGCCCGTACCCGCGCTGAGCGCGCACCCGGCCGGTGACTCCCCACGCACCGCCCGCTTCCCGCCCCGAACCCCGGACCCCCGGACCCCGGTCCTCTGGAAGGACGACGGCAATGACCCAGCAGATCTCCTCCGCACCGCCGGACATCCGGCGCGCCGACAGCACGGCCGCGCATGTCGCGCAGTGGCACGTCCCCGACCGCGAGTCCGGGGTCGAGGCCGTGGCCGAGACCGTCGAGCAGTGGCGCGTCGCCGACTGGCCGACCGGGCTCCTGTCGGCCTCCGCGTATCTCAGCACCGAGGACGACACGGTGCTGACCTACCTCCAGACCTCGCGAGCCTCGGCCCACCGCGACTTCACCTCGGGGCTGACGGGACTGGCGGGCGCCGCGACGGTCGCGTACACGCTGCGCCGCGCGATCGTGCTGCACAAGGGGCCGCTGGTGCCGTCCAGCTTTGTGGTCGCGACCTTCGACGTGGACGGGCCCGCCCCGCAGGAGCACATCGTCGAGTCGATCGCGGGCGCCCTCGAAAGCGCCCCCGGCGCGCAGCACCCCGGCCTGCTCTCGGCCAACTTCCACCTCAGCACCGACGGCACCCGCGTCCTCAACTACGCCGAGTGGACCAGCGACGAGGCGCACATCTCGTTCCTTGAGGGCGCCACGCGGGCGGCCACCCTGCGCGCCACCCACGACACTCCCGGCGTCCGGCCGATCGGCTTCAAGCGCTACCACCTCCTGCACAGCCTCACCGCCTGACACCACGTCACATCCGCGCGGCCACCGGCCCGCCGGCCCACCGATCCACCGATCCACCGACCTACCGAACGGAGTCCACCGTGCAGGGCGGAAGGAACGAATCCGCGCCGCTGCGTCTCGCCGAGGCACCCTCGGCGGTCGCACGGTGGCGTCACGAGGAATACGCGGCGGCGCACCCGCCCGCACCGGGCATCCGCCGCGCCGACGACGGCGAGCGCGCGCGTCCCGCCGAGACCGAGGTGTACGCGGCCCCCCGTGTCCTCGAACTGGCGCACCGCGGGGTGAACCGCTCCACGGCGATGCGCCAGGCCGAGCGCCTGCTCGCCGCGGACGAGCGGCGAGCAGACGCCGACAGCGTGTGGCAGGCCGTACTGACCCTGCTGTACGCAGGGGACACCTCGTCCGCGAGCGCGCACTGCGCCCGGCTGGCCCGCGAACCGCTCTGGTCGGGTTCGGTCCGCCACCGCCAGACGCTGGCCCTGCTGCGCGCACGGATCAAGCTGCTCGGAGGGGATACGAGCGGGGCCGTACGCATTCTGCGCGCGGTCCTCGCCCGGGGCCGGTCCGGTACCCGCGTCCCCCTCGCCGCGGTCTGGCTGACCGAGGCGCTGGTCGGCACCGGCGACCTCGACGGCGCGTGGACGGTGCTCCAGGAGAACGGCATGGTCGGCGCGCTCGACCTCGAAGGACACGACCGGGCCCACGTCCTGGCGGCCCGCGGCGCGCTGCACCTGGCCGCGGGCCAGTTCCGGCAGGGGATCGACGACTGCCTGAGCAGCGGCCGACTGCTGGCCTCGTACGGCATCGACAATCCCGCGGTGGTCGCCTGGCGTTCGGCGGGCGCGCTCGGGGCCGCGGTCGCGGGCCGCCGTGACCTCGCCGTCGCCCTGGCCGAGGACGAACTCGTCGCCGCGCGGAAGTGGGGGTCGGCGCGCGTCCTGGGGACGGCCCTGCGCGCCGTCGCCGTGGCGCGCCGCGACAAGACCTCCCTCGTACTGCTGGAGGAGGCCGTCGATCTGCTCCGCCTGGCGGACGCCCAGGGCGAGGTGGCTCAGGCCCTCTACGACCTCGGCGCGCTGCGGGCCGAACGCAAGGACGCGGCCGGGGCGCGGAGCCGGTTCACGGCCGCCGCCGCGGTCGCGCGCACCTGCGGCAACACCTTCTGGGCGCACCGCGCCGAGTCCGCGCTGCGCCGGCTGGGCGGACCGGGCGCTTCGCGCGGACTCACCCCGCAGGAGGCCAGGATCGCGCAGCTGGCCCGCGCCGGATACAGCAACCGGCGCATTGCGGAAGCCCTTTTCCTCAACGTCAGAACCGTCGAATTCCATCTGTCGGGCGTCTACCGCAAACTCGCCATCTCCGGCAGAGGCGAACTCGTCATGGTACTGAGCGCGGTCGGGGAATCCCCGGCAGTGCGACACAAACCTGCGGGCGAACCGTAGGTTTCCCCGGCTCCTTCGCCGCCGCTTCGCCGAGGGTGCGAGGATCGGGAAAACGGTCGGTCGGTGATCAGAGCACCGAGCGCATTCCGTTCTCAACTCCCCTTTCCCGCCGGCGATGTCAGCGCGCGGACCGTCCGGAATACCGGTGCCCGGCAGCGGGCGCGTCAAGTGCTACCCACATCGGGAGGAACCCATCATGACCACCACCGCGCCGTCCCGGGACGATCTCGTCGAGGCCGCGGGGAAACTCGTGCCCCTGCTGCGCTCCCGGGCGCTGTGGATCGACGAGAACCGCAGGCTCCCGCAGGACGTCATCGAGGCGATCGAGGCGTCGGGTCTGCTCAAGATGCAGGTGCCCACGCAGTACGGCGGATACGAGTCGGACGCGCGCGCCTTCGTCGACGTGCTGGCCGAGGTCGCGAAGGGCAACAGCTCGGCCGCCTTCGTCCTGTCCATCTACGCCTCGCTGACCTGGATGGTCGGCCTGTGGCCCGACGAGGCGCTGGACGAGGTGTTCGCCGAGCCCCATGTCCGGGTGACGGGCACGACGGCCGCGTCCGGCAAGGCGACCCGGGTCGACGGCGGCTACCTGATCAACGGTAGCTGGGGCTACAACAGCGGCGTGCTGCACGCCCACTGGAAGATCACCGCGGCGATGCCCGAGGGACCCGCGGGGGAGACCCTGCCGGTCTTCGCCCTCATCCCGATCTCCGAACTGGAGATCGTCGACGACTGGAACACCATCGGCCTGGCGGGCTCCGGCAGTGTGACCACCGTGGCGAAGGACGTCTTCGTCCCCGACCACCGGGTCATCTCCGGCGCCGACTTCTACCAGAACGTGTCGAAGTCGCAGGCCAACGCGGCCAAGGGCGCCTACCGGGTGCCGATGCTGGTCAGCGCCACGGCGATGCAGACGGGCCAGCTCGTCGGCGCCGCCAAGTACGCCCTGTCCAGCTTCCTGGAGCGGCTCCCCGGTCGGCCGCTGACGTACACCAGCTACCCCAGCCAGTTGGAGGCGCCGATCACGCATCTCCAGGTCGGCGAGGCGGCCCTGCTGATCGAGGACGCCGAGGCCCGCGCCCACCGGTTCGCCGATCTGCTGGCCGACAAGATCCGGCGGGACGAGCCGTGGTCCCAGGACGACCGGGTCTTCTCCCGGGTGCAGATCGGCTGGATCGCCAAGCAGACCAAGCAGGCCGTGGAGATCCTGGCCGCCGCCAGCGGCGGCTCCTCGATCTTCCGGGACGTGCCGATCACCCGCATCCAGCGGGACGTGCACGCGACGTCCCTGCACGCCCTGATCACGCCGAGCACCAACATCGAGCTGTACGGCAGGTCCCTGACCGGCCTTGAGCCCAACTCGCTGTACCTGTGAGCGACATGCCGCGCTGAGCGGAGCGTGACGCGGGCGCGCGTACGGTGGGGGCCCACACCGTACGCGCGCTTCCGCTTCCTTTTCCGTCGCCGCGCGGGCGGGTCCGGGGGCCGGATCAGCCGAGGCCGACGCGGAATCCGACCCCGCGGACGGTGACGATCCAACTGCTTCGGCCCAACTTGTTGCGCAGCGAGTTGACATGGGTGTCCACCGTGCGGCTGGCCTGGTAACCGACCGCGAGCACCGTCGGGATCTCCCATATCTCCGCGAGCAGCCGCTGCCGGGTCACGACCATCTCGGGGTGCCGCGCGAGGTAGTACAGCAGGTCGAACTCCTTGCGGGTCAGCTTCACCGGCTTCTCGTGCACCTGCACCTTGCGCGAGGCCGCGTCGATCCGCAGACCGCCGATCGACACCGTCGTCTTGGGGGTGACCACCGGTCGGCGCGGCTCCCGCCGCCGCATGACGGCCTCCATGCGGGCCGCCAACTCGCGGATCTCGTACGGCTTGTCGATGCAGTCGTCGGCGCCCGCCCGCAGCCCCAGGACCCGGTCCAGCTCGGTGCCGCCGCTGGCGAACGCGATGACGGGGATGTCACCCGTCTCCCGCATACTGCGGCAGACGGCCAGGCCGTCGATGTCCGGGAGATCGAGATCGAGCAGGACGAAGTTCGCCTGCCCGAAGGTCTCCAGAGCCGCGGTTCCGGAATCCACGGTCGTCACCTCGTGGCCGTACCGCTCCAGATTGCGGGCCAGCGCCGCGGCTTCGTGCTCCTGCGCCTCCACAACGAGTATGCGCACGGTATCTCCCTTGGAGTTGTACGGACCGAAGGTGGATTCACGGCCGCAAGCTCCATTGCCTGCATAGCTGTTAGGTGGACACATCCATCTAGTGCTGATCCGCGGCGCGGATTCTCAAACCGTTCTCATCGATTCGAGCCAGGGAGTTCATGCGAGGACACACGGACTTCGCGGATCCGCTTCGGACATATCCGTTCGCGGGAAGGCGCGGTAAACCGTGTCGAATCGTCAGAGGTCAGGGAGCGGTCACCGGCAGGGAGCGGTTCTGCTGGACATCTCGGAACGCGCGCAGGAATGTGTCGACCGCGGCGTCGGCCACGGTGTGGAGTTCGGTGTCCGGTACGGGTCGGGTGCCGAGTTGGGACCGCGCCTCCATGGGGCCCGTGAGCAGAGCGAGGAACTGCTCCGCGGCCTCGACGGGGTCGCAGGGGCGCAGCAGACCGGCCAGGGAGAGCCGGGCCATCCGGTCGGCGAGGGTCTGCCGGAGCCGGTCGGCGCCGCGCCCCCAGACGACTTCGAGCAGTCCGGGGAAGCGGGTGATCTCCGCGTGCAGCAGTCGGCGCAGCGCCCAGGAGCGGGGGTCGCAACACTGGAGCAGCATGCGGTATCCGACCTCCTCCAAGCGGGACCTGACCGGGTCGGAGCCTTCGCCGTCCCCGCTCTCCTCGCCGGCCTCGCCGTTTCGGCTGTTCGCGCCGCCCTCGACCGTCAACTGCTCGGCCAGGGCGAGGTTTCCGTCCATCACCGCGTTCCCCGTCGCCTCCATCGCGGCGTGGAAGACGTTCTCCTTGTCGCCGAGGTGGTTGTAGACGGTGTGCTTGGCGACGCCCGCCACTTCGGCGATCTCCTCCATGCACGCACCGGCGTACCCCCGCTTGGCGAACACGGCGAAGGCCGCGTCGAGGATCGCCTGACGTTTGTCGATGCGGCCTCGCGAGGCCGTTCGGTTGCCTGATGCCGGTGTCACAGTTCCGCCCACCCTCGCAGCGTACCCGATACGGGCGTTGAGTTACACCGGCCGGTGCAGTTTGTTGCCCACCGACGTTGTCAGCGTCCTGAGTGGTGCCCTAATCTGCACTGGCGAGTGCAATTTGGCTCGCTGTCATCCGACGTGCCGCCACCTGACGCGCGGCCGCCTCATGCCACCTCATGCCACTTCACGCCACCGGAGAGACTCATGGCGCATCCGTCGAACGAGGGCCTTGACCCCGCGCTGCGGCGACTGATCGGAGTGATCCTGTTAGGCGGGATCATGGGGATCCTCGACGGCTCGATGATCGCCGTCGCAGCGGACACCCTGGTCAAGGACTTCGACACCTCACTCAGTGCGGTCAGTTGGGTGTCCACGAGCTATCTGCTCGCCCTGACCGTGAGCATCCCGGTCACCACCTGGGCCGTCGACAGGTTCGGCGGTCGACGGCTGTGGCTGCTCGGCCTGGTGATCTTCCTCGCCGGTTCCATCAGTTCCGGACTCGCGTGGAACATCGGCAGTCTGATCGCCTTCCGCGTGCTCCAGGGACTCGGCGCGGGTCTGCTCGACCCGCTGATGCTGACCCTGCTGGCCCGTTCGGCCGGACCCAGCCGGATCGGACGGGTCATGGGCCTCATGGGCGTCGTCGGCTCCAGCGGCCCGGTGTTCGGCCCGGTGATCGGCGGATTCATCCTGCAAGGCGTGTCCTGGCGCTGGATGTTCCTGGTCAACGTCCCGATCGGCCTGCTCGCGCTGGTGCTCGCCCTGCGGGTGATCCCGGACGACAAGCCGACCGGCGAGCAGCCGGTGGGCAAGCTCGACACCGTCGGCGTCGCGCTGATCGGCCCGGGAGTCGCGGCCGCCGTGCTGACCTTGTCGCAGTACGCCGAGCGGACCGAGTTCTCCGCCTGGCAGGTGCTCGTCCCGCTGGTCGCCGCGGTCGTGCTGCTCGGCGCCTACGCCTTCCACGCGCTCCGCGAGCGCACCACGCAACCACTCATCGACCTGCGGCTGTTCGTCTCGCGCAGCTTCTCCGCCAGCGTCACCGTCGGCGCCCTGGTCGGTCTGGCGACCTTCGCAAGCCTGTTCGCGCTGCCGCTGTACTACCAGCAGGTACGCGGCCACGACACCTTCGCGTCCGCGCTGCTGCTCGCTCCGCTCGGTGTGGGGTCGGCCCTGTCGATGCCGCTGACCGGACGGCTGTCCGACAAGGTCGGATCACGGACTCTGGTGATGTGCGGCGGCGCGGTCGCCACGCTGAGCGCGCTGGCCTTCACCCAGCTCAGCGCGGACACGTCCCAAGTCTGGACGGCCGTGGTGGCGTTCACGATCGGCCTCGGCCTCGGCAGCGTGGGCGCGCCCACCATCGCCTCCCTCTACCGCACGCTCCCGCCGCATCTGGTGCCTCAGGGCAGCACCGTGCTGTACATGCTCAACCAGCTCGGCGCCGCGATCGGCATCGCCCTGGTCGCGCTGCTCGTCCAGAGCGCGGGCAGCGGCGACGCCCTCGGCGGCTTCCGGCACGCATACTGGGGCGTGACCGGCGCGCTCGTCCTCGCCCTGATCGCCGCGACCCAACTGCCGGGCCGTCCCAAGCCGCAGGAATCCGACGGCGGTACGCCGCAGGAACAGCACGCCGACGTCCAATCCGACGTCCACTCCGCGGTCGGCTCCGACATCCGCTCCGCGGAGGCTCCCGCCTCCCTGGCCGCCCAAGGGGACACCCTGTGAAGACCATTGTGATCGCCGGCGGCACCGACGGCATCGGAAAGGCGCTGGCGGCCACCCGGCTCGGCAACGGCGACACCGTCGTCGTCATCGGCCGCAGCGAGGTGAAGGGGAAGGCGTTCCTGGAGACCGCCGCGACCGTCGGCGCCCAGGACCGGGCCTTCTTCATCCCGGCCGACCTCAGCCTGCTGGGCGAGAACGAACGGGTCCTCAAGAAGCTGCGCGCACGGTTCCCGAGGATCGACGCCCTGGTCCTGTGCGCCCGCCACTACCGCACCGAGCGCGCCCTCACGGCCGACGGCATCGAGGAGAACTTCGCGCTGTTCTACCTCAGCCGCTACCTGCTCGGACACGGCCTCGTCGACACGCTGTCCGCCGCCGAACGGCCCGTGGTGGTCAATGTGGCCGGTCCCGGCGCGAGTTTGAGCGTGGTCCGCTGGGACGACCTGGAGCTGCGCCACGGTTACCACGGCGGCGCCGCGCTCGGCCAGGGCGGGAAGCTCAACGACCTGCTCGGCGTCACCTTCGCCGAGCGGTACGGGGACAGCGGCATCCGCTACGTCCTGATCCACCCGGGCGTCACCGCGACGAGCTTCTCCGGCGAGTACGACGAGGTGACGCTGCGTCAGATCCTGTCGATGCAGTCGTTCGCCAAGCCGGTGGAGGCCGCCCTCCCGCCGATCGTCGACGCCATCGACGCCCCTCCCGCCGAGCCGTTGAGCGCGTTCGTCGAGGGGCTTCGGATCGGGGTGAAGGACAGGTCCTTCGCGCCGGACGCGGCCGAACGCCTCGACGCTGCCACCGAGCGGATCCTGGAGGAGCACCGGAGGCGCACCGGCGGTACCGGCAGGAATTGACGGTCCCCAGAAGGTGTCACAAGCGGAATTGATGTTCTTTTCACAATCCTGAGCCGGGATTCCTGGGCGCGGGTCACCGCTGGTCGGAGAATGTTCCGTACCACGCCGTGGCCCGCGCCTTTCGTGGAGCCACCTCATTCCCGAGGAGCCGAAGAATGTCCCACGCGTCCACCTCGCGGCCCGTCATCGAGAATCCCCAGAGCGACATCGTGCTCGTCGGCACGGTGCCGACGGAGAGCGGAAAGGCGGCGCAGACCGCGGAAGCCGTCGTCGCCCACTGGCGGTCCGGCGAGTGGCCGCCGGAGCTGCTGTCGCTCACGGTCTACACGAGCAGCGAAGGCGACTCGGTGCTGACCTACGCGCAGTGGTCCGCGCAGGAGCCGCTGCGGCAGTCCCTGAAGGAGGAGGGCAGCCTCTCCGACACGGCGTCCGCCGTCCCCGGCGCCCCGGCGCCCGTGCCCTATCGCCTGTACCGCGCGGTCCGCGGCTCCGGCATCGCCGACCCCGCCCCCGTCGCCGAGTCCTTCCCCGTGGCCTTCTTCGGCGCGGAGAACGACCAGGCCGCCCGTGCCTTCGTGGACGCCCTGTTCGCCGGTGAGGAGGCCACCGAGGGCCAGGACCGCGACTACCCCGGCGGGATATCGGCGAACATGCACATCAGCGTGGACGGCACGAGCGTCCTCAGTTTCTCCGAATGGGTGACGGAGGCCAACGCCGTCGCCCACATCGAAGCCGTCTGGGAGCCGGTCCTGAAGGACCTCGGCGGCACCGGTCTGCTCTACCGGCACTTCAGCACTCTGCTCCCGAGCGCCTGAACACCCCACCGGCCGACCCCCGCCCTCGGGCGGGAGCCGGCCGGTTCCTCATGGCTCAGGACCTCAGCGGCTCATCCGGCCGCGCGCGCGTACGCGTGCCAGACGCGAGGCGCGTCGAACAGGTGCACCCGCTCCGACCGCCGCCACCGCGCGGCGGGCACCGACACCACGTCCCCCGCCACCGGCAGATCGGGCCCCGCCGCCGTACGGGCGAAGAGCACGGCGACAAGCGCGGCCAGTTCCTCAGGAGTCGCACAACCGCGCACCACGCGCAGCTGACGAGAATCGATCGAGTCGGTCATCACACATCCTTCTTCGCGCGGTCGGGAAAGTCGAGGCCACACCGGCACCGGAAATGCGCCGCACCTCAACCTCAAGGTTCCAGGGAAACCGGCCCCCGCTCAAGACACCCCGATTCAGGACTCCGTCAGATTCCACAAGTCCTCGCCAGCCGAATTCAGCGACCGCCAGCCGAATGTCAGATCCCCTTGACCCGGCCCGCCTTCCGCGCCGCAGGGGCGGAGCCTTCAGGCGAAGGACGGCCAGCGGTGGGCGGCCCATTGGTGCCAGTCCGTCCAACCGGGCGGTGGGGCGGGGGCGGGCTCGCGGCCTGTCCGCTCCGCCGCTTCGGGCTCCTCGAAGTGGGCTCGCCCGCGCAGGAGGTCGGCGTCGGTCATCGGAAAGGTCTGCGCGGGGGTGTGCGCCCAGCGCCGGGCGATCCGGGCACGCTGGGTCGCGTCGTCCACCGGCAGGTAGATCATGCGGAAGCGGGCGTCCTCGGCCTCGGTGAGCCAGCGGATCGCGGACCGTTCGTCCCGGGACCAGCAGCCGTAGTCCACCACGACGTTGGTGCCGAGCCGGAGCGCCTCCAGGCCGAGCCAGAGCATGCGGCCCTCCAGCACGTCGCGCTTCCCGTCCGCGTCCGATCTGTCGAACAGCGGGATCATCCACTCGTCGGGTGTCAGGCGCAGCGCGCCGTGCTCCGCGGCGAGCAGGCGGGCCCTCGTGGTCTTTCCGGCCCCGGGCAGGCCGACCATCAGGAACAACGTGGTCACGCCCCGAGCGTGGCAGGCGAGCCGGACGGACGGCCACCGCTTTATCCGCCCGACCGCCCGACCGCCCGACCGCCCGACCGCCCGACCGCCCGACCGCCCGACCGCCCGACCGCCCGTGCGGTCGCCGTCGATCCGGCGCCCCCGCTCCCGGACCTGGAATGATCGGGCCATGCGCGCCGCCCGGCTCCTCTCGCTCATCCTCCTGTTGCAGAACCGGGGGAGGCTGACGGCCGGTGAGCTGGCGCAGGAGCTGGACGTCTCGGTGCGGACCGTCTACCGGGACATCGACTCGCTGAGCGCCGCGGGCATTCCGGTGTACGGGGACGCCGGGCACGGCGGGGGATACCAGTTGCTCGGCGGCTACCGGACCAGGCTGACCGGGCTGCATGTCGACGAGGCGGAGTCGCTGTTCCTGGCCGGACTGCCGGGCGCGGCGGACGACTTGGGCCTGGGGGAGGTGCTGGCGGCGGCGGAGCTGAAGCTGACCGCGGCCCTGCCGCCACCGCTGCGGGACCGGGCCGGGCGGATCCGTGAGCGGTTCCACCTCGACGCTCTCGGCTGGTACCGGGAACAGGACTCCCCGTCCGCTCTCGTACCGCTCGCCGACGCGGTGTGGAATCAGCGGCGGATCCGGGTGCGCTACCGCCGCTGGGCCGCGCCGCAAGAGGTCGAGCGCGACCTCGACCCGTACGGCCTGGTCCTCAAGGCGGGGGTCTGGTACCTCGTCGCCGCGGTGGACGGCGTGGTGCGCACGTACCGGGTGTCCTCGATCCTCCGCCTGGACGTCGGGACGACCGGCTTCGAGCGGCCGGACGGGTTCGACCTGGCCGCTCACTGGCAGCGGTACCTCGCCGTCTACGACGCCCGAAGGCTGCGGCTTCAGGGCTCCGTACGGATCGCTCCCGCGCTGCTGTCCGCGCTGCCGGACCGCCTGGACGCGGCTTTGGTCCGCGCTGTCGAGACCTCGGCGGGGCCGCCGGACGCGGACGGCTGGGTGACGGCTACGGTGCCGCTGGAATCGGTCGAGCTGGCGGTGCCCGTACTGCTGTCACTGGGCCCGGACATCGAGGTGCTCGGCCCCGAGGAGCTGCGCCGCGCGATCGCGGAGAGGGCGGCGGCCGTGCTCGACCGGTACCGGCCGGCGGACTCGCCCGGCCGGGCAGGGGCGGACGACCGCAGCAGCACTCCGGCGGACAGGGTCGCCAGCAGGGCGAGAGCGGCGAGGACCCCGAAGCCGTAGCGCGTGTCGGTGCTGTCGGTGACCTTCCCGACCAGGAACATCACCGCGACCGTGGCCGCCAGCCCGCCGCCGTTCGCCAGCCCGAAGACCCTGCCCACCGAGGCGTCGTCGGCCGAGGTCATCAGCATGGTCCGCGAAGCGATCCGGGCCTGCCCGAAGAAGAACGCGCCCACCGGCACTCCGATGAGATAGCCGGCGATCCCGAACTGGCTCTGGAGTACCAGGCCCACGGCGCAGAGCAGGAAGCCCACGACGGCGATGCGGAGGTCGGGACTGCGTCTGCTGACGATCCGGTACGCACCGGCCGCTGCCAGGAAGCCGAGGCAGCCCAAAGCGTCCACCGCGCCGAACGTCCCCGCCCCCAGACGGAGTTCACCGATGACCGCGGTGGGCAGCAGGGCGTTGAAGACCGTGACGACCACGCTTCCCTGGGCGTAGAGCAGGATGAAGTGCCGCATCCGCATCGGTGTCCGCATCGGCGTACGCGCCGCCGCCACCGGCGCCGACTCCCCGGCGGCGGTGGCCGTCGGCGCCCGTTCCGGGCGACGCCCCACCGCGGCCACGCACAGCGCCGAGACGGCGAAGGTCCCGGCGTTGAACACCAGCAGCGGCACGGCGCCGAACGCCTGGACGGACAGCCCGCCGACCGTCGCCGACAACAGCATCCCCGCCTGGGTCCCCATCTCGTAGCGGGCGTTGAACCGCCGCAGCCGGTCCGCCGGGACCCGTTCCTTGATCAGGGCGGAGCTCGCGGGGAAGAACAGCGCGCCGACCACGGCGAGCGCCAGATTGGCGCCGTAGATCCCGGCTCCCGGAGAGCCGCCGCGGACCAGCCATAGCGGCAGGGCGAGGGCCAGCACCGCGCTGGAGAGGTCGCAGCCGATCCACAGGGCCCGCCGGTCGAAGCGGTCCGCCAGCCGCCCGAAGAAAGGGGACAGCAACGCCTGCGGCCCGGCGACGGCGATGAAGAGCCAGCCGACGGCCATCATGGTGCGCTGTTCCCTGATCATGAGCAGCGCACCGACGATGAGCTGGACATTGTTGCCGAGAGCGGTGGCGAAGGCGGCGGGTACGAGCAGCCGCTCGGCCCGCCGGGAGTGCCGACTGAGGATCATGGCACCACTGTCCGGCGCTTCACTGACATCCTGCGTCAGTGAAGCCTCCGCACCCGGTGACGTCTCCGCACAGCTCCCGAGCGGCCGGGCCGCCCGCTACCGCTGCTTGACGGTGTAGGTCAGGTGGGTCACCCGGGACGACGCGTCCGTGCGGGCCTGGTCGAGGGCGAGACGGTCGGGGTCCACGCGCTCGAACAGGCGGATGCCGGTGCCGAACAGCACGGGCGCGAGGGTGATCGAGAACTCGTCGACCAGGCTGGCGTCCAGGTACTGCTGGATCGTCTCGGCGCCGCCGGAGATACGGATGTCGCGGTCGCCCGCGGCCTCGCGGGCCCGGTCGAGCGCGCTGGAGATGCCGTCGTTGACGAAGTGGAAGGTCGTGCCGCCCGGCCGCTCCCACGGGTCACGCTCGACGTGGGTCACGACGAACACCGGGGTGTGGAACGGCGCCTCCTGGGGCCATGCCAGCTCTCCGGCGTCGAACATCCGCTTGCCCATGACGCTCACGCCGGTGCGCTCGTACGTCGCCCGGGCGATGTCGTTGTCGATCCCCTCCTCGCCGCCCTCGCCGAGCTTGAGGTTCTCGCGGAACCACCGCTGCGGGAAGATCCACGCCTGGAGCTCCGACCACTTCGCCATCCAGCGCCGGACCCTGGGGTCGCTCTGACCTTCGGGCGAGAAGACGTCCTCGACGGGCACGGCGTCCGGCGCCATGAAGCCGTCGAGCGACATCGTCACACTGAAGAACACCTTGCCTGCCATCAGTCATCCGCTCCCTTCGACGCGGTCCCGTTCCCGGTGAGTTCGGCGACGTAGACCGCCAGATTGCGCAGCGTCTGCTCGCCGCCCTCGACCGCGTGGTACTTCTCCGCCGCCTCGTCGCGCAGCTCCCTGGTGGGGAACACCGTGCGCATCACGAGCCGGGTCTCCTCGTCCGCCGGTTCGAAGGTCAGGACAGACTCGAAGGTGTTGGGGTCGTCGCGGGACTCGCCGTGCAGCAGCGCGATCCGCCGCGACGGGACGATCTCGGTATAGGTGATCCACTCCTGGTAGTCGGTCCCGTCCGGCCCGTGCATCACGAAGTCCCAGACCCCGCCGACGCGGAATTCGAAGGACCGCGTCGTGGTCGTGAACCCTTCGGGGCCCCACCACCGCGAAAGGTGCCGGACCCGCGTGAACGCCTCGAACACCAGCTCCCGTGGGGCGCCGATGGTCCGGGAGACCACGATCTCGCGGTCCGCCGCCGCGTCGCCCGCCTCGTCGCCGCTATTGGTCGTCGTCATCCGGTGGTTCCTCCTGCCTTGCCTGTCTCAGATCTCGTACGTATGTGTCCAGCCGGTCGAAGGTCTCGTTCCAGAACTCCTCGAAGCCGCCCGTCCACTCGTGGATCGGCCGCAGCCCGCGGGCGTCCAGTCCGTAGAGCCGCTGCTTGCCCGCGCCGCGGACCCGCACCAGCCCGACCTCGCGGAGCACCCGCAGATGCTTGGACGCCTGCGGCTGGGTCATCCCCAGGTCCCGCGCCAGCTCGGTCACGGGCCGCTCGCCGCCCCGCAGCAGCGCCAGAATCGCCCGCCGCTGCGGCTCGGCGATCGCGTTGAACGCGTCCGAGGTCGTCGCCGCTCGTGCCATGAATCCATCGTATGCCTATATCGGCATGCGTCAACCGCGGCGCGCCGCTCCTGGGGTTCGGCGCCCTCGGTGCGGGCCGCTCGTCCTGGAGGCCGCGATCGCCGGGCGGGCTCGGTACCCTCGGCGGAGGGAGACGGCCCCTGGAGGCGCTGGTGGGACTGCGGGAACGGATCGCGAGGGAACTCACCGCGACCATGCACGGCGGGGACCTCGAACTGGGACGGTACGGGGCGCCGCCCGGCGATCCCGGACTGTTCGGGATCGCGCCGGGGGACCCGGTGTGGCGGGTGCACGGGCACGCCACCGGGATGCTCACCGGCGGGTTCGCGGCGCTCATGCTCCAGTCGCTGCATCCGCTGGCCATGGCGGGGGTCGACGACCACTCCGACTTCCGCGCCGATCCGGTCGGACGGCTGAACGGCACCGTACGGTTCATCACCACGACCACCTTCGGCTCCTCGACCGCCGCCCGCGAGGTGATCGACCTCGTCCGGCGGATCCACACCCGCGTGCACGGCACCGCCCCCGACGGCCGCCCGTACCGTGCGGACGACCCCGATCTGCTCACCTGGGTGCACACCGCCGAGGTGCGCAGCTTCCTCGCCGGCCACCAGACCTACGCGCCCCGGCCGCTGCGGCTGACTCCCGCCGAGTGCGACGCCTACTACCGCCAAGCCGCCCCCGTGGCCGAGGCGTTGGGCGCGCGGAACATACCGCGCACATCCCTCGAAGCCGAGCGCTACCTGGCCCGCCTGCGCCCCCACCTCCACGCCACGGCAGCAGCGTTGGACTCGGTACGGTTCCTGCGCCGCTTCGGACGCACACGACGGGAGCGGCTGGTCGTCGGCCGGCTCATGAACGCCTCGGTCGGACTCCTCCCCGGCTGGGCCCGTACCGAATTGGGCATTCACCGCCCGGCCGCCGTCCGCACCGGCTGGGACAGGCCCCTCGCGACGGCCGTGGGCCGCACCATCGAATGGGGGCTCGGGCCCTCCCAGATCCAGGCCGCCGCGCGAGGACGGCTGGCGGCGGCGCCACAGGGATGACGGGGGCGCGGACAGGGCCGTGGCCGACGTGCGAACCTCACGATCCGGGGGCGCGCGACCCGCGTGGGATCATCGGTCCATGAGCAGCGACCTGGAAGTGAGCGCTCTGGCGATCAACGTGACGATCCCGCACGAGCTCCGCTGGACGGACACCCGACGCGGCGAGGAGTTCACGCTGACCACACTCAACGTCCGGCTGCTCCCGGACGGTCGACTCGCCGCCAAGGCCTACGGCCGGCCGGTCGGTGGCGGCAGGGGCGCCTACGTCTCCTTCCCCGTCCCCGACAGACCCGAACTCGCCGCCCTGGTCGACGGCGCCGCCGGCCGGGCCGGGGCGCTGTGGGCCGCCCATCGCGGTCTCGGCTGAGCCCGTTTCGCCGCCGAGGGGGAGAGGGCTCGACGGGGAGCGCGGCCCGAGATGCCGATCGATGCCAGGTCTACTCCGTGACGAGGCCGTTCGGGGGTAGCAGACGGCTATGACGACAGGCGTGACCATTGGGGTCGAAGAGGAATTCCTGCTGCTCGACCGCAGGACCGCACTGCCGGCGCCACGCGTCGGCCGGCTCCGGATCGCGGCGGAGCGCGAGCCCGACCTGGGGAGCGAGGAGGTCGACACCGAGCTTTTGCAATCCCTGGTGGAGGTCGCGACCCCGGTGTGCTCCGACCTGGACGAGGTCGCCGCGCATCTCACACGGTTCCGGAAGTCGCTGAGCGCCGCGGCGCGCAGCGTGGACTGCCGACTGGCGGCGACGGGCGGCGCACCCCTCATGGCCGAGGCGTCGGTGCCGGTGACCGGCGAGCAGCGGTACCGGGACATGCGGGTGGACGCGGCGCGACTGGTCGACGAGCAGTTGATCTGCGGCATGCACATCCATGTGGCCGTGCCCGACCGCCACGCCGGAGCCGCCGCGCTGGGCCGGATCCGTCCCTGGCTGCCGCTTCTGGTCGCGCTGGGAGCCAACTCCCCGTTCTGGGACGGGCGGGACACCGGCTTCGCCAGCTGGCGCACCGTGATCTTCGGCCGCTGGCCGGTCAGCGGATCGCCGCCGTTCTTCTCCGGTGCCTCCCATTACGAGGAGCGGGTCGACGCCCTGCTGGGCACCGGGGTGATCGCCGACCGGCACCAGCTCTACTGGCACGCCCGGCTCTCCGACGAGTACCCGACGCTGGAGGTCCGCGCCCCCGACGTCCAGCTCGACGTCGACAGCGCGATCACCCTCGCCGGGCTCGCCCGCGGCCTGGTGGTCACCGCACTGCGCGAGGGCAGCGTGGGCGGCCCTCCCCTCGACCCGCCGGCCAGCGTCCTCCAGGCCGCGGGCTGGCACTCCGCCCGCCACGGCCTGACCGCCAACCTGGTCGACCCCCGCACCAATGAGCCGGGCCAGGCCGCCGACGTACTCGGCGCCCTCCTGGACTGCGTCACCCCCGCCCTGAAGGAGCTCGACGACCTCGACCGGGTGACCTCCGGCGTGCGACGACTCCTCGACAAGGGCACCGGTGCGGCACGCCAGCGCGCCGCCCTCGCGCACGGCGGCACCGAAGAACTCCTCGACCTGATAGCACCCGAGACCGTCGATCCGGCGGACGGTGGCGACGCCCGGCAGCCGGAAGCGCCCGTCATCGCCCGGGCGGGACGCCCGTAGGGCATGGAATCGGCGCCGGCTCCCGGCGACGAGCGGCAGCCGCGCGCCGATTCCTCACTACGCCCCGGACGACCTGCTGAGGCGGCTTGCGAGCAGGAGCGTCGCGGCCACGGACTTCACGGGGATGTCGCCGAGCCTCTGGCAGAGGGTCATCACCTGTCGCAGCGCGAGGTCGGCTTCCGCGGGGCATCCGGAGGCCAGGAGGCGTGAGCCGAGGTTGGTGAGGACGATCGCCTCGCGCTCGCTGTCGCCGCGTTCACGGAAGACGGCGAGCGCCTGGCGAAAGGCGGCAGTGGCGTCCGCCTCCTGACCGGTCTTGGACAGGGCCAGGCCCAGGCGGTTCTGCGACTCCGCTTCGCCCGCGCGCACCGCTTTCCGGCTGAGCGCGACGGCCTGCCGGAGGTGGTCGGCCGCCTCTTCGTAGCGCTGTCGCTCGCCGAACCGGCTGCGGAGGCGGGGTCATTGGGCTCATCCCGGCTCCCGCGCCGCCAATCGTCCAGGCCCGCGCGGAAGTCCGGATCGACGGCGGCGCGCTCCGCGAGTGTGACGCTGAGCGCCTGCGCGCGCCGCAGGTCACCCGGCTCCCGCTCCAGCGCCCGCAGCTCCGCCGACGCCGAGCTGACCGGGAGCGGTGAAGCCGGTCGCTCCGGGACGGGGCTACGGACGAGTTCCCCCAACTCCCGCCAGGCAGACCGCCCTTCGTCCCGCCTGGCCGACGACTCCGCCAGCCGTCGCGCCGAGATCACCTCCACACGCGTCCCGCCCCGATCACCGCGTCGCCGTGGCTACGCGCCGGAGGGCCGACGGAGTGTGTACCAGGCCGCTCCCGCCAGAGCGGCGGCGGTCACGGCGAGGGCCGCGTGCGGCAGAAACCGTCCCGGCCGGCTGGCCTTACGGTAGGCCAGCACGGCGCCGTTGGACTGCCAGCTCAGCGCGGAGCGATTCGACTGGCCCGACAGCAGCGAGCCGGCCGACTGGAACGAGCCGATGGACGTCGCGGACATCATCGATCCGAGCGACCCGATGGACAGGACCGACGCCACCGAACCGATCGACAGGACCGACCCGGCCGAGGCGATGGACAGCACCGAATCCGTGCACCCGATGGACAGCAGCGAGTTGTGTGACCCTGTCGGCCAGCGTGAGGACATACGGACACTGTCTCACCCCGAACACCGTCGCACCCCGAGTTCCCGCCCGCGAGACCTGCGGCCCGCACAGTCCGTGACCGTGCGGATCCGGCCGGAGGAGGTGAGCGTCACGGACTCCGCCTCCGCGGTGAACACGTTCGAGGCGGTGGCGCGCTCCACGCCGTACCACGGCCGCGACTTCACCGTGCAGGCCGAACTGCCGGACGGCGCGGCCCTGTCCGTACGGACACCGGTGCGGCCTGAAACGGGCACGTGCTGAAGCTGTCGGTCCCGGTGGCGAGCGTCCGGGCCTTCGCCGCGGGAGAGGCTTCCACCGCCCCGGCGGAGGGCTCCGACGACGGCGAGTCCACGGCTCTCGAACCGAGCGCGCTGTCATGACGGCGACCGTGGACACCGCACCGGCCCGCGCCGACCGGGCGCCGGGAGACCCGCCCGACTCGGGCGACCGCCGGCGGGCGTGGCTGCGACGTCACGGAATCCGCTGGGGGCTGCCGGCCATGCTGCCCGCGGTGGCGCTGATCGGGGTGCTGTTCCTGTACCCGATCGCCTACGGCATCGGCCTGTCGGTGACCCCCGACAAGGGCGGGACCTTCAGCAGCTAGCAGCGGTTCTTCGAGGATCCGTATCTCCGCGAGACGATCTGGAAGACCCTGCGGATCGCGGTGGTCGTGGCCGCGCTCGCCGTGATCATCGGCGCACCGGCGGCGTATGTGCTGGCAAGGGGGAACTTCCCGGCCAAGAAGTTGCTGATCCTGGCCTTCCTGCTGCCGCTGATGCTGCCGCCGGTCACCTACGGGCGTCGGCTTCAACAGCCCGGTGTTCGCCGCGTTCGCGTCGAGCGTCCCCGACCATCCGCCGTTCTTCTTCTCACCCAGTTCCGCGCTGGTCGGACACCGGCAGCCGATCCGGCTCCGGCCGTCGTTCGGACTCGTCCATCCCGAGCCGGAGCCGGCCGTGGTGATCGGACGGCAGGGCACGGATCGACCGGCCGAAGCACTGGACCACGTCTTCGGATACACCCTGACCGACGACGTGTCCGCGCCCATGGGCTGCGGGCCGGCGACACGGTGGTGGTACCGGGCTCCGGGGCAGTGGAGCTGAACCGGCGGCACAGCGGCCGGCCCCGGGCCGCGCCCGGCTTCGAGCACGGGGACATGAGGGTCACCTACCACCTGCGGGCCAAGGGCACCGACAGCTTCAAGCCGTGCGGCCCGTGGATCGTGACCACGGACGCGATCCCCGACCCCGACCGGCTCGGCATCACCCTCGCCACCGGCGAGGACGTACGGATCGAATGCCGGACCGAGCGCCTGATCTATTCGGTGGCGGAAGTCATCGCGCACGTCAGCGACCACCACACCCTGTTCCCCGATCGGCACGCTCGTGAACGAGATCCACACGGTCTGACCCGGCACCACCTGGCACCCGTACGTCCTCGGTCGGACTACGGGCAGCCCGGTTCTGTCTGACGGAACGACGCGGCACCGCATCGGGATCGGAGAGCGGACACTCTCCGAAGGCGGTGCGGCCGCGCCTTTTCGGATGACACGCGCCGCGAAGTGTGTGCGGTGCGATCGGAGACTCGTTGAACGACGTCGGCTCTCAAAAGGTGAAGGTCTTCGACCGACGCATGACTCTGGTCGCGACGGTCACGATTCTCGGCTCCCTGATATCCATCTTCGACACGACGATCGTCCAGGTGGCCGTGCCGTCGTTGGTGAGGAGCTTCGACACCTCGCTCGCCACCGTCCAGTGGGTCAGCACGGTCTACCTTCTCGCCCTCGCCACGGTGGTGCCGCTCACCGGCTGGGCCAACGACCGATTCGGCTCCAGACGTGTGTGGATCGCGTCCATGGCCATGTTCCTGTTCGGCTCGCTGCTGTGCGGACTCGCCAATTCGATGGCGCTGCTCATCGTCGCGCGCGCTGTTCAAGGGATCGGCGGCGGGATGCTGCTGCCCACCGGGCAGACGATCCTCGCCAGGGAAGCTGGCCCCGGCCGACTCGGACGCGTCATGGCCGTGGTGGGGATTCCGTCCATGCTGGGGCCCCTGCTGGGGCCGATCTTCGGCGGACTGATTCTCTCCAGCCTGTCCTGGCGGTGGATCTTCTTCGTCAATCTGCCGCTGGGCGCTCTCGGGATCGGCTTGGCCTGGGTCGTCCTCGACCGCGGCGAACCCGGCGTGCCCCGGAAGCTCGATCTCATCGGTCTGGCCCTGCTGCCGCCGGGACTGGCGCTGCTTGTCTACGGCATCTCCGATTTCGGCGATGCCGGGCGCGTGTCCCCGTCCGTCGCGCTCACCGGAGGTCTGGGAATCGCCCTGACCGCCGCGTTCGTCGTGCACGCGCTGCGGGCCGCTCATCCGCTGCTCGACCTGCGGCTGTGGAAGCACGCGACCCTCAGATCGGCCCAGACCGCGATGTTCCTCTACCTCGCCGGTACCAACGCGGTGCTGTTCCTGGTGCAGCTCTACTACCAGTTCGCGCGGGGGGACAGTGCCATCAAGGCGGGCCTGCTGGTGGCGCCGTCGGCCTTCGGCGCGATGCTGGTGCTGACGACGGCCGGCCGGGTGATGGACAAGCGAGGTCCCCGGGTGGTGATCGTCTTCGGCCTGCTCATGGTGACCGCCGGAGTGCTTCCGCTCACCATGATCGGGCCCGACACCAGCGACGTATGGCTGTCGGTGTGCTGGTTCGTACGCGGCGTCGGGGTCGGCGCCACGGCCACGCCGCTGACCGCCGCCGGATACGCCGGTTTGCGCAGCCACGAGATCCCCGGCGCGTCGACGCTGATGAGCATTGTGCAGTACGTCGCCGGGGCCATGGGCACCGCTGTGGCGGCGGTTCTGCTCCAACGTCGGCTCAGCGGCTTCACCGACGGCGGCGGGGTCCAGTCCCTGGCCGCGCTGAGCGACACCGCGCGGCAGCGCCTGGCACCCGAACTGGCCGACGCCTTCGGCGGGTTGTTCTGGCTGGCCGTCGCCCTGTCGGTGCTCGCGATCGTCCCGGCCGTGATGCTGCGCACGCGGGCGCCGACCGATGTCGAACGGGACGGGACGGGAGCGTCGAAGACCGCCGACACGCTGACGGGCTGACGCCTTCGGTACGTCGTCGGCCCGGTGCGCGCCGCCGCGGGCCCCCGGCCGTGAAGGCGACGGTCAGGGCCGCGGCGTGAGACCTTCGAGCAGCAGATTCAGCGCGTGGTGCGCGTCCAGGGTCCGGGCAGCGGACGCGGAGCGGCCGAGCGTGTGGACGGCCAGGGTGATGCCGGTGAGCAGCGCCACGAGCTGGCCGGCGGTGAGGTCCTCACGGATCGCGCCGAGCTCCTGGGCGGGCCGCAGCAGCAGATCCGCCGCCGACACCAGCAGCGACTCACCCCACTCGGTGTTGGCGACGGGGTCGGTCTCACGGAGCCCCTGCGCGAGCAGTCCGGCGAGGACTGCCTGCGCCTCGACTCCCAGATCGACGAACTGGGGCAGCCAGTTCAGGAGTGCCGCCGCCGGCTCGTCGCGCTGCGCCAACTCCGTTGCCATGGAGGCCAGTCGCGCGACGCGACCGCGGTAGACGCCCTCGAACAGATGCATTCTGCTCGGGAAGTGCCGGTAGAGGGTGGCGGGCGCGACCCCGGCCTCCTTGGCGATCTCGTCGAGGGTGACGTCGGGCCCCTCGCGTTCGATCAGGGTCTGGGCCGCCGCCAGGATGCGATCGATGTTCCGCCGGGAGTCGGCGCGACGTGCGCGTTTGCGTACCGGTACCGGTGCTGCGGACTCGTCCGGCAATCTCCGCTCCCCACTCTTGCGATGCGACTGCGGGCAGCCTACTGTGACGGCCAAGTGAGAGTTTACTCCCATTTAACGGCTGGTGACCTCGTACCTTGAGGAGGAACCCGATGCCTGCTCCGGAAAGCCCGCGGCGGGTGCACGACGCTGCCGCGGCGGCCGGCGAAGTGCGCGACACATCCGTCGGCAAGGCGCTCGCCGTGCTCGACACCCTGTCCGGTTCGCGGAAGTCGTTGGGCGTCTCGGAGATCGCCGCCCGCACCGGGATGGCCAAGTCGACCGTCCACCGGCTGCTGAGCGCGATGATCGAGCACGGCTATGTGGCCAAGGAAGGCGAGCGGTATCTGCTCGCCGAGCGCGTCTTCGAGCTGGGCAGCCGGGTGCAGGTCGGCGCCGCGAAGGACCTGCGCGAACTGGCCTCTCCCTATCTGGCCGAATTGTTCGCCCTCACCCGGCAGACCATTCATCTCGCCATTCTCAGCGGTGCGGACATCCTGTACATCGACAAAGTCTCCGGGCTGGGCGCGCCGAAAATGGACACGCGTATCGGCGGACGCAGGCCCGCTTATGCCACAGGGCTCGGGAAGGCGCTGCTCGCGTTCGCTCCTTCCCTTCATCTGAGGACCGTTCTCGACGGATCCTTCAAACGGTTCACCGCATACACCATTCCCGACGCCCAGCGGATGAAGCTCTCACTGCTCCGGGTGCGCGAGACCGGTATCGCGACGGATCACGAGGAGTCGTTCCTCGGCGTGGCCTGCCTGGCGGCGCCGATCTGGGCCGCTGATCACAGCCGTGCGGTCGCCGCGGTCTCGCTTTCCTGCCCGGTGCTCGGCCGTACCCCCGCCCGCTACAAGTCGGTGCTCGTCGACACCGCGCAGCAGCTCTCGTCCGCGCTGCATCGCAAGTGACCCAGGGGAGCACGCCGGAACAACTGCTTTCCGTCTGACGGAACAGAATCCTGGCTTTCTTTCGTGCACTCAATACAGTTATGCGCAGGCCCTTCCCTTGTGTGTTTTTCGAGGGCTTCCGCGTCATCCATTGGGAATCGGAGGAATCGCGCGTGAGTTACATCAAAGCGCTCGGTTACATCGGCATAGGTGCGCAAGACCTCGACGCGTGGGAGGACTTCGCGGGCGACATTCTGGGCCTGCACGTCACCCGCGGACGGGACGCCGACGACGTCGAGACGCTGTTTCTGCGGATGGACGCCAGGCACCACCGCATCGCGGTACGCGCCGGGGACGACACGCTGTCCTACGTCGGATGGGAGGTGGCGACCGAGGAAGACCTCGACGCCCAGGTGCGGGACCTGGAGAGCGCCGGGGTCGCCGTCAAGGAGGATCCGCACCTCGCCGACCTGCGCGGAGTCCGCCGACTGGTGCGGTTCGCCGATCCGGCCGGTTTCCAGTTGGAGCTGTTCTACGGCGCCGTCACCGTGTCCTGCGCGTTCGTCTCCCCGACCGGCGTCCGGTTCGTGACGCGCGACGGCAAGGGCAACGACCTCGGGGTCGGCCACATCGTGCTCGTCTCGTCCGTCGTGGACGAGATGGTCGCCTTCTACCGCCAGATCCTCGGTTTCAAGGTGAGCGACTACATCACCTTCAAGCCCCTGGTTCTGACATTCACCCACGTCAATCCCCGGCACCACTCACTCGCGTTCGGTCCCGCGCCGGATGGCAGAAAGCCCTTCATCGACCACTTCATGCTCGAGGTCGACAGCATCGACGGAGTCGGCCGCGCACTGGACCGGGTGCGCGCGAAGGAGATCTCCCTCACCGCGACGCTCGGCCGTCACACGAACGACGAGATGCTCTCGTTCTACATGAAGTCGCCGTCCGGGATCGGGGTGGAGTACGGAACGGCCGGCAAATTGATCGACGACGAGACCTGGACGATCACGAATTGGGACGCCGCCCAGTTCTGGGGCCACGACCGCAATCACACCCACTGACGGTGACGTGTACGCCAAGGAGAACACCATGAACGACTCCCCACGCGCGGTGGACCAGCTCGATGATCTGGTCTCGCTCGAAAGAGGCGAGATCGACCGGCGCATCTTCAGCGACCAGGAGATCTTCGATCTGGAGATGACGCGGATATTCGGCCGGGCCTGGCTCTTCCTGTGCCACGAGACGCAGATCCCCAAGCGCGGCGACTTCTTCGAGGCCCCGATGGGATCGGACAACGTCCTCGTGGTCCGGCAGCGGGACGGCTCGATCCGCGCCTTCCTCAACACCTGTTCGCACCGCGGCAACGCGGTGTGCCGGGCCGAGGAGGGAAACGTCCGCAATTTCATGTGCACATACCACGGGTGGACCTTCGGACTGGACGGCGAACTCATCGGCGTGCCGGGCAAGTCCCTCTTCTACAAGGACAAGCTGGACCTGTCCAAGCACCCGCTGCGCAAGGTGGCACAACTCGACTCCTACCGCGGCTTCGTGTTCGCCACCATGGACGCGGACGCGCCGCCCCTGGAGGAGTACCTCGGAGCGACGGGCCGGCTCGGACTGGACCTGCTCGCCGAGCGCGGCGACATGGAGGCCGTTCCCGGCGTCCAGAAGTTCACCGTCAGGACCAACTGGAAGTTCACCGTCGACAACGTCTTCGACTACTACCACCCGCAGATCACGCACATGTCGGCCTTCGCCGTCGGTCTCATCCCGGCCCCGCCGGACGAGTTCGTCGACGGCGGGGCCCGGACCGAATCCGGCGCCGACCTCGAAGTCCCCTTCCTGCCCAGCGACTTGCACAACGTCGTGATGGTGGGCGAGTACGGGCACGCGATCTCGGGTCCCGACCAGGAGTCGCTGGAGGTGACGGCCGGGGGCCGGGAGCTGTTCGAGTGGCGCTACACACCGCAGACCCAGGCCAAGCTCGGGCGGCACGGAAGCCGGGTGGGCGGCCACCCGCACATCTTCCCGACCGCCTGGGTCACGGCGAACGCCCAGCTCAGTCTGCGGGTGCCGCGCAGCCCCGACGTCACCGAGATCTGGTGGTACTCCTTCCGCGACAAGAACGCCTCGCCGCAGCAGCAGGCCGCCGCGCTGCACGCGCAGATCCACTTCTTCGGGCCCGCCGGAATGCTCGAACAGGAGGACGGCGAGAACTGGGCGCAGTCCACCCTCCAGACCAAGGGCACCAAGAGCCGCGAGATCCCCCAGCTTCTGAAGATGGGTCTCGGCACGTCCGAGGTCGTCAAGGACGACGGCCTCGCCGTCATCGACGCGCCCATCAACGAGCACGCCCAGTTGTGGACCTACCACTCCTGGCGCGAGTGGCTCCGCAACCCCACGTGGGAGGGGCTGCGCGAGAGCACGGTTCCCCACGACCGCTACTAGGCCCAGGAGCCCGCGATGACGACCCACGCCGTACCCGCAGCGCGTGCCGTACCCGCCGCGCACGCCGTCGACCTCGGCACGCTGCTGCGGCAGCACGAGGTCGAGCAGTTCTACTCCTACGAGTCGGCCCTGCTCGACGCCCACCAGTACGAGGAGTGGGTCGGCCTCTTCACCGAGGACACCCACTACTTCATGCCGCTGCGCCGGACGATGACCAGGCGGCAGTTGCATCTGGAATTCACCAAGCCCGGCGAGATGGCCTACTTCGACGAGGACAAGCAGTTCCTCCGGACGCGGGCCAAGAAGTTCGCCACCGGGACCTCGTGGGCCGAGGACCCGCCGTCCCGTACCCGGCACCTCATCACCAACGTCCGGGTGACCGAGGACAGCGGCGACGAACTCGTGGTGCAGAGCAATTTCCTGCTCTACCGCACCCGGCTCAAGAGCGACACCGACCAGTGGGTCGGCCGGCGCGAGGACACGCTGCGGCGTACGGAGAACGGGCTCGCGATCGCCAAGCGGTTCGTCTACCTCGACCAGACGGTGCTCCAGTCCGGCAACCTCAGCAACTTCTTCTGACCCCAACCCGCCCCCCGCGCGCCGTCCCGCGCCTACCGAAAGGTGCAGCAATGCCGTGGATCCGTGCCTGTTCCGTCGACGAACTCGACGACGGTGACGCACTCCAGATGCCGACGGTGCCGCCCGTCGCCGTGTTCAGGGCAGACGGCGAGTTCTTCGCCCTGAACGACACCTGTACGCACGGCCAGTCCTCGCTGGCCGACGGGTACGTGGACGGCGGCCAGGTCGAATGCGCCTGGCACTTCGCGAAGTTCGACCTCAGGACCGGTTCCGTGCTGTCGCCGCCCGCGTCCCTCCCGCTGTGCACCTACCAGGTGAAGCTGGACGGCGACGAGGTCATGGTCGAGATACCGGAGCGGAGTTGAGCACGTCGGCCATGCCCGGTCGGAGCTGCGTCATCGTCGGGGCCAGCGCCGCCGGAGTCTCCGCGGCCGTGGCCCTGCGCGGCCACGGCTACCGGGGCACCGTCACGCTGGTCGACGCGGACCCCAACCTCCCCTACGAACGGCCGCCGTTGTCGAAAGGGCTGCTCGACGGGGAGTCGGCCGGTCTCGTGCCCATCCAGCCCCCGTCGGTCTACCAGGACCTCGACATCGCGCTGCGGCTCGGCGAACGCGTCGTCGGCATCGATCCGGCCGCGCTCGCCGTACGGCTGAGCGGCGGCGACGTCCTCGGCTGCGGGCGGCTGGTGCTGGCGACCGGTGTCGCGGCGCGCCACCTCACCACGCCCGGCGCCGACGCCGACAACGTCCTGTCGCTCCGGGACGCCGCCGACGCGGTACGGCTCCACGCGCGGCTGGCCCGCGGCGGCCCGCTGGTCATCATCGGCGCGGGCTTCATCGGCCTCGAACTCGCCGCCGTCGCCCGTCGGCGCGGCATCGAGGTGACCGTGGTCGAAGCGCAGCCGTATCCGCTGGCCTCCGTGCTCGGACCGGCGGTGGCGGACCTGATGACGCGGCTGCACCGCGACCACGGGGTGCGGTTGCTGACCGGCGTCACGGTCACGGAATTCCTCGGCTCCCCGGCGGGCGTGGAGGCGGTGCGCCTGTCGGACGGACAGCGCGTACCGGCCGCCACGGTCGTCGTCGGGATCGGCGTACGGCCGCGGACGGAACTGGCCCGTACGGCGCGTATCGACGTCGACGACTGGGGCATCCCCGTCAACGAGTTCGGCCAGACCAGCCGGGCCTGGATCTACGCGACCGGCGATGTCGCGAGCCAGCCGCACCCGCACCTGACCGCCCGCGGCCGGCTAGAGCACTGGGAGGCGGCGCAGCGGCACGGTACGGCGGTGGGCAGCACGATCGCCGGCAGCCCGGTGCGGTACACCGCGCCGCCCTACGCGTGGTCGGACCAGTACGACACCACGTTGCAGATCATCGGACGGCCCCGGCGCAGCGACGACTTCGTCCTCCGGGAGGGCGCCGTACCCGACCGGTTCCTCGCCTTCTGGCTGCGTCACGGCCGGATCGCGGCGGCAGCGGGCATGGGCGCCGCCCGCGAGGTCGGCGTGGTGAAGCGGCTCATCGCGGGAAACGTGCCGGTCGACAGCCGACTGCTGTCCGACCCCGGCCTCGACCTGCGCGGAACACTCAAACAGCACCTCGTGAGAAAGAGCGCGCAATGACGACCGTCACCTCAGAGATCACCCACGACTCCACCTACCGGCTGGTCGACACCGCCGACTACCAGATCCAGATCAACGAAGCCGGTGACGGCGATCCCGTGTTCCTGATCCACGGCACCGGGCCCGGCGCCACCGGCTGGTCGAACTTCGAGGCCAACATCCGCGCACTCGCCGCCGACTTCCGGTGCGTCGCGGTGACGATGCCGGGCTGGGGCGACTCCAACCCGCAGAGCGTGGCGACCGGACGCGACCAGGGCGCGGCCGTCACGCAGTTGATGGACGCCATGGGCATCGACCGCGCCGCCTTCGTCGGGAACTCCATGGGCGGCGCGATCGGGATGGTCATGGCCACCGAGCACCCCGAGCGGGTCTCGCACCTGGTGACCATGGGCTCGGGCATCTGGGGCGTCAACGTGATGGCGCCGAACGGGATGTCCGAAGGCATCCGGATCATCTTCGACACCTACGAGGACCCCACACCGGAGAACTTCCAGAAGCTGGTCGAGGTGATGTGCTTCGATCCGGCCCACGCCACCCGCGAGTTGGCCGAGGAGCGTTCGCGCACCGCCGTGAGCAGGCCGGAGCACCTGCGCAACTGGCTGGAGGTGATGCGCGCGGGCGTCGGCGCGACCGGCTTCGCGGAGGCGGGGGAGAAGATGGCGCGGTCCGACGTGCCGACGCTGATCATCCACGGCCGGGACGACCGTACGGTGCACTACGAGACCAGCCTGCGCGCGCACGCGGTCATCCCGGACTCCCGGCTGCTGATGTTCGGCCGCTGCGGCCACTGGGCGCAGCTCGAACACGCCACCGAGTTCAACGCCACGGTCAAGCACTTCCTGGAACATCACTGATGGCCGCCGGACAGGGGCGTCTCGTCGGGCTGTCGGTGCTGGTGACAGGCGGCGGCTCGGGGCTCGGCCGGGCCGTCGTCGACCGCTTCGTCGCCGAGGGCGCGACGGCCACGGTGCTCGAACGGTCGCCGGAGAAACTGGACAGCCTGCGGGAGGCGCACGGCGACCGCGTACGCGGCGTACGCGGTGACGTCACCTCGGGAGCGGACAACGCCGCCGCCGTCGAAGCGGCCGTGTCGGCCTTTGGAGGACTCGACACGTTCGTCGGCAACGCGGGCCTGTGGGACTTCGGCCGGGCGGCGCTCGACATGTCGATGGCCGAACTGGAGAGCGGCTACGAGGAATTGTTCGGCGTGAACGTCAAGGGCTACCTGCTCGGCGCCCGGGCGGCGGCCCAGGCGCTCGCCGAGCGGCGGGGATCGATGATCTTCACCCTGTCCAACGCCGCCCTGTACCCCCGCGGCGGTGGCGTGCTCTACACCGCGTCCAAACACGCCGGAGTCGGACTGGTCGCGCAGTTGGCGTACGAACTCGCGCCGCGTGTGCGGGTGAACGCCGTCGCGCCGGGCGGGATGGCGACCGATCTGCGCGGGCCGCGGGCCATGGCGCTGGGCGACACCTCCATCAGCGACATGCTGCCGACCGGCGACCAGCTCCGTCGGTACTCCGCCCTCGACCTGGCCCCCAGCGCTGAGGACTACGTCGCCCCGTACATCCTGCTCGCCTCGCGCGAGGAGTCCGCGACCGTGACCGGCGCGGTCCTCGACGTGAGCGCCGTGGGCACCCCGCGCCGCCCCGACCCCGCGCCGTAACGCTGTCCCGCGCGCCGTCCCACCGCTCCCGGCGGTGACGTGTTTCGGCCGCGTTCCCCCAGGCAGAACGTATTGCTGGCCGCTCACCTGGCCGAATCACATACTCCGGTCACCGGTCGCTCGCCGAGCGGCCCGCCCTCCGCTCGCAGGTGCCGACACCGCGGCGGGGATGGCCCCAGGGGCGTTCATGACATGAGGAGAGGCAGTGCGATGACGCACAGCGAAACACACCACCAGGAAAGACCGCGCGTCGAGAGACCCGTCCGTACCCGCGGGAGAAATCCCCTGATCGCCGTGGCCGCGCTGCTCGGCTTCACCTCGTCAGCCGTGACCTTCATGCTGACCCCGCTGCTTCCCGTGTTGCAGCGCGAGTTCCACCTGACGGTCGGCGACGTCGCGTGGGTGCTCACCCTGCTGCTGATAGGCGGCGGCGTCAGCACGATCCTGCTGCCGCGACTGGCGGACGTGCTCGGCGACCGCGGAGCCGCGACACTGGGCGCGGCGCTCCTCGCGGCCGGCATGCTCGTGCCGGGGATCTCGCACACCTTCCCCGCGATGCTGATCGGCGCGGCGGTCATGGGACTCGGCTCCGCCGCCGGTCAGCTCGGCGTCGGCGTCCTGCGCCGCCACCTGGCGGGCTCCTCGGTGCACACCGCGGTGATCGTCAGCCAGGTCGCACAGGCCGTAGGGGCCGGAGTCGGGCTCGTCGCCGGCGGGCTGGCGCTGAGCCGGGTCTCGATGCAGGACTTCTTCCTGGGGGCGACCGTCGTGTACGTCGTGGTGGGGATCTGCGTCTGGGCCGTCATCCCGTCGAGTTCCCGCGACGCCGCGGCCGCGTTCGGCATCGGGAATGTGATCGGCCTGGTCGCCTGGATCGTCCTGCTGCTCTACGGCATCAAGACGGCCGGATCCGACGGCATCTCGTCGGCCAAGGCGATCGGTTTCGCCGCCGCCGGTCTCGGGGGCGGGGCCGTGTGGGTGACCCTGGAGAAGCGGTCGAAGACCCCGGTGTTCCATCTGGCGCTCCTGAGATCCGGGACCGTCGCCCGCACGGTCGTGGCGGGCTTCACGATCGGCATGGCGATCCAGTCGGTCACCTTCCTCATCCCGTTCTACGTCCAGACGCCCTCCGCCGCGGGATACGGCCTCGGGTACGACGCCCTGGACACCGGGCTGTTGCTGCTGCCCTACTCACTGCTCGGTGCGCTCGCCGGTATCGGCGCGGGCGTCCTCGGCGCTCGTACCAGGCCGCTGCTGGTGGCGGGGGTCGGCGCGACCTGTCACTGCGCCGCCGCGCTGACCCTGATCCTGGCCATGTCCGGGGGCGCCTCCGTGGCGTCGTTCCTGGTCGCCGCGTGCGTCTACGGCGTCGGCAGCGGCCTGGTGGGCGTCGGACTGTTCAGCTCCATCCAGAGCAGCGTCCGCGCGGAACTCACCGGAATGGGGATCGGCATGATCGGCATCATCATGACGATCTCCGGCGCGCTCGGCCCGGCGATCTATTCGAGCATCCTCCAGTCGAAGAGTGTCGCCGCCATCCCCGGGGTGCCGGCCGAGGACCGGTTCCGGATCTGTCTGCTCGTCGCGGGCTGCTGCGATGTCCTGGTCGCCTTCATCTGCTACTCCGCCCGCCGCGGACGGGTGCCCGCGTCCGCGCAGCCGTCCGTCGGCGCACCGGCCGACCAACTGACCTCCTGAGCGAGGGGCCGGGCCGGGCGACGCTGCCGCCCGGCCCGGCCGGTCACCACCGCGTCGGATGCGCGGCGAAAAGGCACCGACGACAACCTCTGCCAATCATTCGGTCGTCGCCACCGGACCTCCGGTGGCCCCTGTTCTGTTGGGTGGCACACCACCATGGTTTCTTCCCGATCATCCACACGCCCTCACGGGGGCGGCGCGCCCCGTCGGCCGGCCGCGGCCGACGAGGCCGCCGTCGCCGCCGCGGTGGCCCGGCTCATCGACGCCGCGGCGCGCGGCGTGCCCTGCGCACCGGTCCGCGACCTGATCGGCGCGGACGACCTGCCGAGCGCCTACGCCGTACAGGCCGCCGTCGCCGCGCACCGCCTGCGGGCCGGCGCCCGCGTCGTGGGGCGCAAGATCGGCCTCACCTCACCGGCGGTCCAGGAGCAACTCGGCGTCGACCAGCCGGACTTCGGCGTCCTCTTCGACGACATGGCGTTCCTCGGCGGGGACACCGTCCCGATCGACCGCGTGACACAGCCGCGGGTCGAGGCCGAGATCGCGTTCATGCTCGGCGACGACCTGACCGAAGGCCCGCTCGACGACGCTCAGGTCCGGGGCGCGATCGCCTGGGGTTCGGCGGCCCTCGAAGTGTGCGGGAGCCGGATCGCCGACTGGGACATCAGCTTCGCGGACACCGTCGCCGACAACGCCTCGGCCGGGGCGTACGTCATCGGCCCGCGGCGGCTCTCGCTCGACGCGTTCAGCCCGGTGGAGCAGCGGATGTCGATGTCGATCGGCGGCGACGAGGTCTCCACCGGCACCGGCGCCGCGTGCCTGGGCGACCCCGTCGCGGCGGTCGTCTGGCTCGCCCGGACCGCGCGGGAATTCGGCGATCCGCTGCGCGCGGGGCAGCTCGTGCTGTCCGGCGCGCTCGGTCCGATGCGTCCCGTCGTCGAAGGCGATGTCGTCGTCGCCCGGCTGTCCGGGCTCGGCGCGGTGCAAGTGCGGTTCGGCAAGGGAGAGCGGGCATGACGAAGACAGCGGGCACGACAAGTACGACAGACGCGACGAAGACAGCGGGCGCGACGCGTACGACAGACGCGACGACGGCAACGAGCGCGACGCGTACGGCAGGTGCGGCCAAGACGAAAGTCGCCGTCATCGGATCGGGCAACATCGGCACCGACCTCATGATCAAGGTGCTGCGCAACGCTCGGCACCTGGAGATGGCGGCCATGGTCGGCATCGACCCCGCCTCCGACGGGCTGGCGCGCGCGGCCCGCCTCGGGGTCGCGACCACCCACGAAGGCGTCGACGGTCTGCTGCGGCTGCCCGGCATCGAGGACATCGCCATCGTCTTCGACGCCACGTCGGCCAAGGCCCACGAAGCGAACTCCGCCAAGTTGGCACCGCTGGGCAAGCGGCTCATCGACCTCACGCCCGCGGCGATCGGGCCGTACGTCGTCCCGGCGGTCAACCTCGACGAGCATCTCGCGGCGCCCAACGTGAACATGGTGACCTGCGGCGGCCAGGCCACCATCCCGGTCGTGGCCGCCATCAGCAGGGTGGTGCCGGTGCCGTACGCGGAGATCGTCGCCTCGATCTCCTCGAAGTCCGCGGGGCCCGGCACCCGGGCGAACATCGACGAGTTCACCGAGACCACGGCCGCCGCGATCGAGCAGGTCGGCGGCGCGCGGCGCGGCAAGGCGATCATCATCCTGAATCCCGCGGAACCGCCGCTCATGATGCGCGACACCGTCTTCGCCCTCGTCCGGGCGCCCGACGCCGAGGACCGGGAACGGATCAGCGCGTCGGTGGAGCGGATGGTCGCCGACGTCGCCGCCTACGTGCCCGGCTACCGCTTGAAGCAGCGGGTGCAGATCGACCGCATTCCGGCCGGACACCCCGTGCACAGCCTGCTGGACGCCGCAGCCGACAGCCCCACCCACCAGGTGTCGGTCTTCCTGGAGGTCGAAGGAGCGGCTCACTACCTCCCGGCCTACGCCGGGAATCTCGACATCATGACCTCGGCGGCCCTCAGGGTCGCCGAGCGGATCGCCGCGGCGAAGGCAGGAGTCTGAGATGTCGGCTGCGATATTCGTACAGGACGTGACACTGCGGGACGGCATGCACGCCGTACGCCACCGCATCACCCCCGAGGACGTGCGACGCATCGTCACCGCCCTCGACGCCGCCGGAGTCGACGCGATCGAGGTGGCGCACGGCGACGGACTCGCCGGCGGATCGGTGAACTACGGTCCCGGATCCCACACCGACTGGGAGTGGATCGAGGCCGCCGCTGACGTCCTGCGGCACGCCCGCCTGACCACCTTGCTGCTCCCGGGCGTCGGAACGATCCACGAGCTGAAGCGGGCATACGAACTCGGTGTGCGATCCGTGCGCATCGCGACGCACTGCACCGAGGCGGACATCTCCGCGCAGCACATCGCCGCGGCGCGCGAACTCGGCATGGACGTCTCGGGCTTCCTGATGCTCTCGCACCTGGCCCCGCCCGAACAGCTCGCGCGGCAGGCCAAGTTGATGGAGTCCTACGGTGCGCAGTGCGTCTACGTCACCGACTCCGGCGGGCGGCTCACGATGGCCGACGTCGCCGCCCGCGTACGGGCCTACCGGGACGTCCTCGACGACGCCACCGAGATCGGCATCCACGCACACGAGAATCTGTCGCTGTCGGTCGCCAATTCCGTCGTCGCGGTCGAGAACGGCGTCCGGCGCGTGGACGCCTCGCTGGCGGGCCACGGCGCGGGAGCGGGCAACTGCCCGCTCGAAGCCTTCATCGCCGTCGCCAACATCTCCGGATACCAGCACCGCTGCGACCTGTTCCGGCTCCAGGACGCCGCCGACGACATCGTCAGGCCCTTGCAGGACCGCCCGGTGCGCGTGGACCGGGAGACCCTGACCCTCGGATACGCCGGTGTGTACTCCTCGTTCCTCCGGCACGCCGAGGCCGCCGCCGCCCGCTACGACGTGGACGTCCGGACCATCCTCATGGAGTGCGGCAGCCGACGCCTGGTCGGCGGCCAGGAGGACATGATCGTCGACATCGCGCTCGACCTGGTGGCGGCCCAGAGCCCGTCCGTCTGAGACGGCCGTGACCGACGCGGGCCCGCATGTGCCCTGCGCGGTGGGAAGCCGGATCGTCGGGGTGGCCGCCGACCGCGCGGGACGCCGCTGCCTGGGCGGCGTGCGGCGCGGCGCGGGCCCACGCAGGAGACGGGCTCCGGCGGTCCCCCGAGAGCGCGCACAGCGGACGCGGACGTCAACGACGGGAAGCGGCGGGCATGGTGCGCGCGGCGGCGGAGGCCGCGGTGCGGTGGGCCGCCCTCGTCGCCCTCCCGGTGGTGCTGATCAGCTCGGCCGGACCGCTGGCCGCCGCTACGGCCGCCCGGTGCGCCGCGCTCGGCGCACCGACCTGTCCCGGCCGTCCGGGCCGTCTCCCCGGTGACTGGTGTCCCCGCCGCCGATAGCCGCCCCCAACACCCGCCCCCAACACCCGCCCCCCACAGCCGCCTTGCGCGATCCCAGGGCGGCCGGTCCCCGGGGATCGCTCCCCGCACGACGTCCCCATTTGCGTGATCGCCGCTCGCCGCGCGCCCCGCGTGCATCCAACCGGGCCTTCGCTGCGGAAAGATCTGCAACGCGGCAGCCGGGCCCGGACGGCCAGGTGTTCGTCGCGCCGGGAGGAGCACGAGTGCGGGACGCGGACGTCGTGATCGTGGGTGCGGGCGCCGCCGGGCTCTCGCTGGCCCACCGGCTGTGCGCGCCCGGGGCCGGCCGGCACCGGCCCACCGTGGTGCTGGTCGACGCACCCTCCGGTCCGCTGCGACCGCCCGAGCGCACCTGGTGCTTCTGGGAGCCGCCCGGCGGCCCGTACGACGCGGTCCTGGCCGCGTCCTGGGGCCGGTTGCGGGTCCGGGGACCCGACGGCTCGGCCACTGTGGCGGATCCCGCGCCGTTCCGCTACAAGATGCTGCGGTCCGGCGCCTTCGAACGGCTGGTGGGCGAGCGCCTGTCGGGACCGGACGGCTGCCGCCGGATCGAGGCGACGGTCGAGTCCGTCCAGGACACGGCCACCGGCGCGCGGGTCTCCGGGCACGACACGGCAGGTCGGCCCCTGGAGGTGAACGCCCGCTGGGTCTTCGACTCCCGCCCGCTCCCACGGCTCCCCGCGGCCCGCACGACGCTGCTCCAGCACTTCAGGGGCTGGTTCGTCCGGACCGCGGACGACGCCTTCGCCCCCGCGGTCGCCGACCTGATGGACTTCCGCACACCGCGGCCCGCGCACGGGCTGTCCTTCGGCTACGTGCTGCCGCTCGGGCCACGGCAGGCGCTCGTGGAGTACACGGAATTCTCCGCCGGGGTCCTGGACACGGCGCGGTACGACGCGGCGCTGCGGCACTACACCGACGACGTGCTGAAGCTCGGCCGGTTCGAGGTGACCGGCGTGGAGCAGGGCGTGATCCCGATGACCGACGGGCGGTTCACCCCGCGCGCCGGACGTTCGGTGTTCCGGATCGGCACGGCGGGCGGCGCGACCCGCGCGTCGACCGGTTACACCTTCGCCGCCGTCCAGCGGCAGACCCAGGCCGTCGCCGACGCCCTCCTGACCGGCGATCCCACGGTCGGCGGCGGGCCGCGCCGCGCCCCGGTACCGCCCTCCCCGCACTCGCGCCGCTCCCGGGCGATGGACGCCGTCATGCTGCGGGCCCTGGACACCGGGCGGGTGGACGGCGCGGACTTCTTCACCGGGCTGTTCCGCCGGGTGCCGACCGAGCGTCTGCTGCGCTTCCTCGACGGCGGCTCAGGACCGGGGGAGGACTTCCTGATCGGCCTGAGCACCCCGGTCGCCCCGATGCTGCGGACCGTGGCCGAACTGCCCTTCCTCCGCAGGCACGTGCCCGGCGAATCTGTCGCCCGCAGACCCGACCCGCCCCCGTCGCGCCCGTGAGCCGCCGCCCCGGCGCGGCCCCCGTCGATGCCGCCCGGCCCCGATGCCGCCCCCCCCAACAGGAAGTCAGTGCCCCATGCCCCTGCTGCGAGACGACGAGTTGTCGTCGGCGTTCGACCACGGCTCCGCCCGCTACGACCGGCTGACCGCGATGAACCCCGGCTACCACGCGCACCTGCGCCGCTCCGCCCGGCGACTGCGGCTGCCGCACGGCGGGGCCGGGCTGCGCCTGCTCGACCTCGGCTGCGGCACCGGCTCCTCGACCGCCGCGCTGCTCGACGCCGCTCCGTACGCCGAGATCACGGCGCTGGACGCCTCCGCCGGGATGCTGGAGCGGGCAGCCGCCAAACGCTGGCCCGCGACCGTCTCCTTCCTCCACGCGCCCGTGGAGAAACTGGCCGAAGGGGGCTTCGTCACCGGGCGGTTCGACGCCGCGTTCGCCGCGTATCTCGTGCGCAACGTCGCCGACCCGGACCTCGTCCTCACCGCCGTCCGTGACCGGCTCCGCCCCGGCGGCCGGCTGGCCGTGCACGAGTACGCGCTCGGCGGGAGCGCCGCGCACCGGGCGGTCTGGGCGGGGGTGTGCAAGGGCGTCGCGCTGCCCGCAGGACGGCTCACCGGCGACGCCGGTCTCTACCGCCACCTCTACACCAGCGTCGTCGCGTTCGACACGGCCGCCGCCCTCGGCGACCGGGTGCGCCGCGCCGGATTCGGCTCCGTCCGTGTCCTGCCGCTGCCCGGCTGGCAGACCGGCATCACCCACACCGTGCTCGGCCGCGTACCCCAGGACCCGCCGCGCGGCGAGCCGGAACAGGGGTCTCCCCACCCGCCCCGAAATCTGGCCCAGCAGCAGCCCCGGCGTCAGCCCCGGAACCAGCACGGCGACCCGCGGTGACCGGGCGCCCCGCCGCGCCCCGCCGTGGCCGCGACCGGCGCGCCCGGACGATCCCCGCGCCGCCCGGCCGCCCCCGCTTCGGCGCCGACGCCCCCGAGGTCGCCGTCATCGGAGGCGGTATCGCCGGGCTCGCCGCCGCCACCGGCCTGGCGGAGCGCGGCGCCCGGGTCACCTTGTACGAGCGCGAGCACAGCCTCGGCGGACGATTGGCCGGCTGGTCCACCGACTTGGCCGACGGCTCACCGGTCACCATGAGCCGCGGCTTCCACGCCTTCTTCCGCCAGTACTACAACCTGCGCGGCCTGCTCCGCCGCGCCGACCCTTCCCTCGGCGTGCTCACCGCGCTGCCCGACTACCCGCTGCGGCACAGCAATGGCCTGTACGACAGCTTCGCGCGCGTTCCGCGCACCCCGCCGTGGAGCGCCCTCGGCTTCGTCGCCCTCAGCCCCGCCTTCGGCTGGCGGGATCTGCTCCGGATGAACCCGGCCGCCGCCCTGCCCCTGCTGGACGTGCGCGTGCCTCAGGTCTACGCACGCCTCGACACGGTCAGCGCCGCCGACTTCCTGGCCCGTATCCGCTTCCCCGACGCCGCGCAGCATCTCGCCTTCGAGGTGTTCTCCCGCAGCTTCTTCGCCGACCCGCGCGAACTCTCGGCCGCGGAGCTCGTCCTGATGTTCCACATCTACTTCCTCGGCTCCAGCGAGGGCCTGCTCTTCGATGTCCCCGACGAGCCGTACCCCCAGGCGCTCTGGGAGCCGCTCGGCCGTTACCTGGAAGGCCACGGCGCGGACGTGCGCACCGGCACCGAAGTGAGCGAGGCCGGGTCGTCGGGGCCCGACGGCCCGACGGTCACCGCCGACGGCAGGACGCGGCGCTTCGACGCCCTCGTCCTCGCCCTGGACAGCGGCGGGCTGCGCCGCCTGGCCGCCGCCTCGCCCGGTTTGTGCGACGCGCCGTGGCGGGAGCGGGCCGAACGGCTGCGCACCGCGCCGCCGTTCCTCGTTTCCCGGCTCTGGCTGGACCGCCCGGTCGCCGCCGACCGGCCGGGTTTCCTCGGCACCAGCGGCTTCGGCCCACTCGACAACATCAGCGTGCTGGAGCGCTGGGAGGGCGAGGCGGCGCGCTGGGCGGCCAGGACCGGCGGCTCGGTGGTCGAACTGCACGCGTACGCCTACGCTTCCGACGACCGGCCCGCCGCCCAGGACCGGCTGGTGCGGCAGATGGACCGGGTGTACCCGGAGACGGCGCACGCCTCGATCGTCGACCAGCGGCACGAATGGCGCGCGGACTGCCCGTTGTTCCCGGTGGGCGGCTTCCACGACCGCCCCACCGTCCGCACCCCGCACCCGACCGTCACGGTGGCGGGCGACGCGGTCCGCACCGACCTCCCGGTCGCCCTCATGGAACGCGCGGCGACCACCGGCTTCCTGGCCGCCAACGCCCTGTTGGAGCGGTGGGGCGTGCGCGGCCAGACGCTCTGGACGGTCCCGGAGCGGGGCCGCTCGGCCGTACTGCGGGCGCTGGCGTCCCTCGGGGACACGTGACGGGCCGCGCGCCGTCAGCCCGGGAAGCGGCCGGCGGCGCGCAGCGCCCACCGCCGCTCCGCGTACGCCAGGTCGTCGCGCCACAGCCGTCCGGCGGTCCCGCGCATCAGCGGACGCAGCACCGGGGCGGCGGCCCGCGCGACCGCGAACCCGCGGCGGTCCGACGCGGCGACCACCGCCTCCACCACCGCGGTCCGCGGACGCCCCGACCGGTCGGGGCCGAGCGGCGTGGCGTGCGTCTCGACCACGGAACCCCGCCCCTCGCCCTCGGTGATGTGCATGACCACGGTCCTGGGCTCCGGCGCCGTGAACACCGCGCGCACCGGCACCACCGCCCGCCCGGCGACCTTGAAGGACACGTCCACCGCGAAGGCGTCGTGCGCCGCGTCGGCATCGCCAGTGGGCGTGCCGACCACCGTGAGGTCCACGAACGAGTACGGGTGCAGCCATCCGCCGTGCCACGGGTCGAGCCGGTTGGCGACCACGTCCTCCGGTTCGCACACCCCGAAACCCGTGTAGACAGCCGCCAGGGCGCGCGCGGGCTCCGGCCGGACCGGCACCAGCGGGGCGGCCGTCGGCTCCTCGCCGCCCACCCCGTCCAGCCGCACCCAGACCAGCAGCCCGTCGTCGTACACGGGGTACGGCTCCCAGCCCGCGAAGGGCGCGCCCTTGAGGGACAGGCCGTGCCAGTGGCAGATCAGCGTCCCGCAGCGCACGGAGCTGTCCTTGAGCGGCGCGCCCAGGTGCGGGCAGGCGCCGGGGCCGCCGCGCAGCGTGCCCGCCGCGTCCCGCCACAGCACCACCTCGGTGCCGCCGACGGTCCTGCCGTACGGGCGGCCGTCCTTGACGGCGCGGGAGCCGCCGACGACGAACCAGTTGCCGGACGGCCGCGCCAGGGCCCGCTTCAGGGCGTCGCCGATCAGCCGCGGCGCCGCGTCGCGCCAGGTCGGCGGCTGCTGCGCCCAGCCGGCCGGGTCGCGGCGCAGCCGCAGCGGAAAGCGGCCGGGCCGGTGGTCGGTCACGACATGTTCTCCTTCTCCCAGCGGGACCACGACGGGCCCACCGACGACGGCCGTTCACGCGGCGGTTGACGTGACCGCCCGTGCGTCCGCCCCGCCTGCCCTCGGTCCTCCGGCTCTGGTGCCGTCGCGCCGCCCCGGGCGCGAAGCCGCGCCGCGCCCAGCCGGACCAGCCCGTCGAGCGCCACCGCCGCGCGCCGCTCGCGCGGTACCACCGCACGGCGGTGCAGGACCGCGTACCCGTCGTCCTCGATCGCGTCCAGGATCCCGCCGTAGAGGACGAGAGCGGTACGGATACACGGCCTGGCCACCGGGTCGAGCATCGGCAGACCGGGCGCCGCCTCCCGGTAGACGCCCCGGGTCAGTTCGGCGGCGGCCCGCAGCGCCTCGGTGATCCGCGCGTCGCGGGCGCCGGTCGTCCGGCTCCACAGCAGCAGGCCGCGGTCCACCCCGTGCGCGGCGAGCAGGTCCGCGGGCAGGTAGACCCGGCCCCGGTCCAGGTCCTCGCCGACATCCCGCAGGAAGTTGCTGAGCTGGAAGGCGACACCGAGTGCCGCGGCGTGCGGGGCGGCCTCCGCGCGCGGGACCACCGTGCCCAGCACCGGCAGCATCTGGAGGCCGATCACCGCAGCCGACCCGTGCATGTAGCCGCGCAGGTCCGCGTACGTCGGATAGTCGCGCACTTCGAGGTCGCTGCGCATCGCCGCCATGAAGTCGGTGAAGTGCCGGTGGTCGATGTCGTACACGGCGGCCGTGTGCGCGAGCGCCCGCACCACCGGCTCCCTGCTGTTCCCGTGCCGCAGCCCGGCCGCCAGCTCCTCCTGGAGCGCGTCGAGCGCGGCGGCCCGCTCCTGGAGGGTCCGCGTCCGGTCGAGGCTGTCGACGATGTCGTCGGCCCAGCGGGCGAAGCCGTACAGCGCGTGCACGGCCGGTCGCCGCTCGACCGGGAGCAGCCGGGTGGCGAGGAAGTACGTCTTGCCGTGCCGGGCGTTGAGCTGTCGGCAGCGCGCGTACGCGGCGCGCAGCGCGGGCGCGTCGATTCCGGCCGCGTCGAGCTCGCGCGCGGTCACGCCGGGGTGCCTTCCGTCGCGAGCCGGGTCCGGGCGGGCGGGGACGGCCGCCGCGGGCGCGGCCCGGTGACGCGGGCCGCGGCGAGCTTGCCGGAGATGAGCACGGTCGGCACGCCCACGCCGGGCGTGGTGCCGCAGCCGGCCAGCACCGCGTTCTCGGTGCCGCGCACCAGGTTCCGGGGACGGAACGGGCCGGTCTGCGCGAAGGTGTGGGCCGCGGAGAACGGCGTACCGGCCGCGTGCCCGTCCGCCGTCCAGTCCGCGGGCGTCACCAGGGACTCCTCCTCGATGGCGGCGCCGATCCCGGTCAGGCCGCGCCGCTCCAGCTCGGCGAGGAGGCTGTCGCGGTAACGCGGCGAGAGCTCTCCCCACGCGCGCGCGTCCGGACCGATGGCGGTGTTGGGGCACGGCGCCAGGACGTAGTGCAGGTGCTTGCCGGGCGGGGCCAGTTCCGGGTCGGTCGCCGTCGGCCGGGTGATCAGCAGCGACGGGTCGGACATCAGGGTCCCGGCGCGGGTCAGTTCGTGGAAGGTGTCCTTCCACGCGGCGCCGAAGGAGATCGTGTGGTGCGCCAGCTCCGGCCAGCTGCGGTCGGTGCCCGCGTGCAGGATCACCGCGGAGGGCGAGTGCCGCAGCGGGACCGCCCGGCGCGGGGCCCGGCCGAGCAGCCGGTAGGCGACCGGCAGATCGGGGGTGAGCACCACCGCGTCGCAGGCGATCCTGTCCTGGTCCGTGACGACGGCGGTGATCCGGTCGCCGGACCGCTCCAGCCGGGTGACGTCCTGCCCGTACCGGAAGTCGGCCCCCGCGTCGGCCGCCGCGTCCGCCATCGCCCGCGGCAGCGCGTGCATGCCGCCACGCGGGAAGTAGACGCCCGCGACGGTGTCCATGTAGGCGATCACCGCGTAGGCGGCGAGCGCGCGGGCCGGCGGTACGCCCGCGTACAGCGCCTGGAAGGTGAAGACCCGGCGCAGCCGCTCGTCGGAGACGAAGTCGCCGATGCGGGCGTCGAGTCGGCCGAAGCCGCCGAGCGCCGCGAGCCGGGCCAGGTCCGGGTGGACGAGCTGGAGCGGCGAGTCGAAGTTGGCGTCGATGAACCGCCGCATCTGGACCGCGTAGAGGTCGGTGAGCCAGCGGCGCAGCCGCCGGTAGCCCGCCGCGTCCGCCGGACCGGCGAAGCGTTCGATCTCCGCCTCCATGGCCTCGGCGCCGGTGTGCACGTCGAGGCGGCTGCCGTCGGCGAACAAGGCCCGGTAGGCCGGGTGCAGCGCGATCAGGTCCAGCCGGTCGGTCATCGTCTCGCCGACGGCCGCGAACGCCTCCGCGACCAGGTCGGGCATGGTGAGCACGGTCGGCCCTGTGTCGATCCGGTAGCCGCCCCGCTCGATCCTGCCCGCCCGGCCGCCAGGCAGCGGGGCGCGCTCCACAACCGTCACCCGGCGTCCCGCGCCCAGCAGGTGCAGTGCGGCGGACAGCCCGGACAGCCCGGCCCCGACCACCACGACATGATCGGTGCGTCCCGTCACTGTTCTCATCGGTGGTCTCCTGCGGCAGCGGCTTCCCGCGGGCCCGGTCCGGCGGCTGCCGGCCGGTCCCGCGGGTGCGGGGCGTGGTGTACGGACCGGCCGTCCGGGCGTACGCCCGCGGCGCGTTGGAAGAGGTCGAGGAGCCGGGCCCTGGCAACCGGTCCGACGCGCGTCGCGCCCGCCAGGAACCGGGCGCTGTCGGCGGCCAGTTTCTCGATCCGGTGCTCGACGGCGGCCCGCGCGCCGGTCGCGACGAGCAGGTCCCGTACCCGGTCCAGTTCGCCGTCGGACAACCGCGGGTCGCCGACGGCCGTGTCCAGCAGGGCGAGGGCCTGCCGGTCGTCCGCGGCCTCGGCGCGGTCGCGGGCCACCGCGATCAGGTAGTTGGGCTTCCCGTCGCGGATGTCCTCGCCCGTCGGCTTGCCCGTGTACGCGGGATCGCCGAACACCCCGTGCAGGTCGTCGCGCAACTGGAAGGCGATGCCGGCCTGTCGGCCCGCCGCGCACAGTGCCCGGGTGGTCTCCTCGTCCGCGCGGGCCAGAGCGGCCCCGAGCGCCAGCGGGCGCTCGACGGAGTACAGCGCGCTCTTCAGCCGGGCCGTGCGCAGTGCCCGCGCGGCCGACCGCGCACCGGTGGTCTGCCCGTGCAGATCCAGGTACTGCCCGGCCACCATCTCGGTGCGCATGGCCTGCCACAGCACGCGCACCCTGCGGGAGGTGTCGTCGGGCAGGGCGGTGGCCGCGACGGTGTCGTCGGCCCAGGCCAGCGCCAGGTCGCCGACCAGGACGGCTGCCGCCCGGCCGAAGGGCTCGGCGGGGCCGGAGCGGCGCGCGCAGGGGTACTGCGCGTCGAGGTCGAGATGGACCGCGGGCCGTCCGCGCCGCAGCGCGGAGCCGTCCATCACGTCGTCGTGCACCAGCGCGCAGGTCTGGACGAGTTCCACCGCGGCGGCGATCCGCAGCGCCGCGTGCACCTCCTCGGCGGACCCACCGCCGCCCGCGGCCCGCAGCCCCCACCACAGGAACTGCGACCGGGTGCGCTTGCCGCCGCCCAGGGTGAACCCGGCGACCCGCTCGGCGAGGTCCCGCGCGAAGACCGCGTCGATCGCCGCCGCTGCCGCCACCCGCTCGCCGAGCTCGTGGGCCAGCACCCGCCCGACGTGGTCCGCGACGTCCGCGTCCACGGCCGCGGGGTCCGGCGGGCGGGGGGCAAGGACGCGTGCGGAAGCGTCGTACGGGGCGCCCCGGGCCGCCTGCTCACCGGGGGAGGGGTGCTCGTCCGCCGCGATGCGCCTCATCGACTTCCTCTCCTCGCGTCGTTCGGCTTCGTCTTCCGTCATTCCGTCCGGGACGCCCTCGCGGATGCAGCGGACGTCCACTGCTGCCGGAAGGGGCGAAAACACCTCACCACGAGTGACCCACCGCGATCACGCCGCCACATCGGGTCACTGTCGACGAATCTCCGCATGCGGGTGGTCCGGCCCGCATCCGGCCGACCGGGCCGAGCGGAAGAGACCGTGAAGGGGGACGGTGGGGGGAACACAACGCGCGGAACGGAGCTGCTCATGATCAGCGATGCCACCGAACCCGGGCCGCTGTGCCTGGTCACCGGGGCCTCGGGCTACATCGGCGGACGCCTGGTGCCCGAACTGCTGGCCGCCGGGTACCGGGTCCGGTGCCTGGCCCGCTCACCCGGAAAGCTCCGCGACCACCCCTGGGTGCACGACACCGAGGTGGTCCAGGGCGATGTCACCGATCCCGACTCGGTGGCGGCGGCGATGCGCGACGTGGACGTGGCGTACTACCTCGTGCACGCGCTGGGCACTGGCTCCGGCTTCGAGAAGACCGACCGGGAGGCGGCCCGGGTCTTCGGCGAGCAGGCCCGCGCCGCAGGGGTGGGACGCATCGTCTACCTCGGCGGCCTGACCCCCGGCGGAGTACCGGAGGCCGAACTCTCGCCGCACCTGCGCTCCCGTGCCGAGGTCGGCCGCATCCTGCTGGACTCGGGGGTGCCCACCACCGCGCTGCGCGCCGCGGTGATCATCGGATCGGGCTCCGCGTCGTTCGAGATGCTGCGCTACCTCACGGAACGGCTGCCGGTGATGGTCACACCGAGCTGGGTCCGTACCCGGATCCAGCCCATCGCCGTCCGCGACGTGCTCCGCTACCTCGTCGGGAGCGCCGCCATGCCGCCGGAGGTCAGCCGCCCCTTCGACATCGGCGGCCCGGACGTCGTCACCTACCGGGAGATGATGCAGGGCTACGCGGCGATCGCCGGTCTGCCCAAACGCCTGATCGTCCCGGTCCCCGTCCTCACCCCGCGGCTGTCCAGCCACTGGATCGGACTGGTCACCCCGGTGCCCCGGTCGATCGCCCGCCCGCTCGCGGAGTCCTTGCGGCACGAGGTGGTCTGCTCCGAGCACGACATCGCCCGCTACGTGCCGGACGGCGAGGGGCAGCCCTTCCCGCTGCGCCGCGCCCTGACCCTGGCCCTGCGGCGGGTCCAGGACGCCCAGGTCACCACCCGCTGGTCCTCCGCCTCGCTGCCCGGCGCGCCCAGCGACCCGCTGCCCACCGACCCCGACTGGTCCGGCGGCAGCCTCTACACCGACCGCCGCGAGCAGGTGGTCGACGCCTCACCCGAGGCCCTGTGGCGCGTGATCGAGGGCATCGGCGGCACGAACGGCTGGTACTCCTTCGGCCTGGCCTGGGCGGTGCGCGGCTGGCTCGACCGGCTGGCGGGCGGCGTCGGGCTGCGCCGCGGACGCCGTGACGCCGTTCACCTGCGGACCGGGGACTCCCTGGACTTCTGGCGGGTCGAGGAGATCGACCGCGGCAGGATGCTCCGGCTGCGCGCCGAGATGCGACTGCCGGGCCTGGCCTGGCTGGAGCTGCACGCCGACCGGGACGACCAGGGCCGCACCCTGTACTGGCAGCGGGCGCTGTTCCACCCGCGCGGGCTGCTCGGCCACGCGTACTGGTGGAGCATCTCGCCCTTCCACGGGTTCGTCTTCGGCGGGATGGCACACAACATCGCCAAGGCGGCGGAACAGGGCCGGTCCGCCCCGAGCCCGCGGCCGGTCGCCACCCACTGACCGCTACGGTGCGACCGGCCGCTCCTGGCAGGCGGTCATCACGGCCCGCAGCCGGACCGCCGCCCAGTCAGGACCCCGCTCGCGGACCCGGACGGACAACGGCCTGAGTCCGGGCGGCGGCGCGGTGAGCAGTGCGGCCACGGCGTCCCCGATCTCCCGCCCGGTCGCCGCAGCCGGATCCAGGACGACGGCCGCCCCGGCCCGCTCGGCGTCGTGGGCGACGGCGAACTGGTCGCTGGAGAACGGCAGGACGAGCGCCGGGACGCCCGCGGCGACGCACTCGGTGAAGGAGTTGTTGCCGCCGTGGTGCACCATCGCGTCCACCTCCGCCAGCAGCGCGCGCTGCGGCACGGAGGCCGCGACGCACACCCGCGGGCCCGCCAGATCCGCGAGCGCCGCCGTACGGTCCCCGGCCGCCAGGCCCGCGAGCGCCGCCGTACGGTCCCCGGCCGCCAGGACGACCGCCGCTTCCGGACAGCGCTCCAGCACGCCGCGCGCCACGGTCCGCAGCACGTCGTCCCTGGCCGACAGGAAGGTGCCGAAGGCGACCAGAACGACCTTCCCCGCCGTCGTCCGCAGCCGGTCGGCCTCAACGCGCCAGTACGGGTCCAGGACCGGCGCGTCCGGCGCGGTGCAGTGACCGGCGTAGAGGGCTTCCCGCCCCTCGGGCGGTACGGCCAGGCCGGGAAGCGGCGGGTAGCAGTAGACGACGGCGTGCGGTGAGGTCAGCGCGAACGCCCGGCCGGGCGGCGGCCGGTGCGGCGCGTGGAGTGCGGCGAAGTCCGCGAACAGCGACGTGAACGCCGCGTCGTTCGCCCGTACCGCGGTGCGCAGCGCCGCCCGCTCGGCGGGGCGCGGCCGGATCCCGGCGGGCCAGGCACAGGGTTCGCCGAAGAAGGCGTCGGGGCCCGCTGGCAGGTAGCCGGGATGTCCGGGACAGTAGGAGGCGTACGACAGCCCGAGGCAGTGCAGGGCGAGCGTCACCGGGTAATTGAGCTGGTCCACCAGGTACCAGTCCGGCCGCAGCCGGTCGTGCAGATTCCGCAGGTCCGCAAGGATCCGCTCCGGATCGGCGAGCATGTCGGCGCCTCGGTGCCGGGCCTGGGCGAGCAGCGCGGGCACCGCGCCCGCCCTGGTGGCGTCCAGGAATTCGGTGAGACGCGCCGCCTCCGCCGTGTCCTGTTCGGTCGTCTCCGCGATCCCCGTATTGGCGTTCCGCGTCACCGTGAGCGGCACGAAACCGATGTCCGCGTCCCGCGCCAGCTCCTCGAAGGCGGGCGCGCACGCGAAGTGCACCTCGTCGCCCGCCCGCCGCAGGGCTCCCGCCAGGACCGACAGCGGCCGGGCGTGCGACTGGAAGGGCGGGCTGACCACCACGATCCGGGCCACGGGACTCCTTCGGTCGAGCGGTGTCCGCGTACGGCGACGCGGCCCCCGCGGAACTCCACGACGGCGTGCGGCGCTGCTGCGACGGCAGATCCTGCCAGGTCAGGGGCGTGCGCGCTGTGAGGCAGAACCGGCGCCCGATGTGCATCCAATCCGCCCGGCCGTACGGAAGCGATGACTGTGCACGATCCGTAGCCCCATTCGCACGGGAGAGGCCGCCATGGAAGACATCGCACTGCCGACCGCCCCCGCGGCGGGCCCCGCCACGGGAGCGGTCGGCGACGGGACGGTCACCGGGGACGTCTTCGCCGGTCAGGGCGCTCGCACGGGGCCCGCGCCGGACGACGACGTCTTCGTCGACCTTCGTTCGACCTTCTGGACCGGGCGGATCCGGCCCGCCGCCGCGGGCGCGGGCGCCGGGGCGCTGCTGAACCTCACGCAGGCGGAGTACGGCTGGCCGTTCCCCGAGGGCATCGCCTGGGAGGCGGAGGACCTGTCGCTGGCGCGACTGCGCCGCGCCTGCCGGATGGGCCTGGCCCACAGCCCCGAGACGCTGACCGGCCACGCCGGTGGCTCGGACCGGCTGCGGGCCGCCGCGGCCGAGGCGTGGCCGGACGCGCTGCGGGTGCACGGCGCGGACAGCGCGCGCGACGCGCTGCGCGAGGCGCTGCGCCACCGCCCGGTCGGGCCCGCGACGGCGGCCCTGCTGGACGTCGCCACGGCCCAGGGCCTCCGGCCGCTGGAGCCGGAGGAGGCGGCCGAACTCGCGGCGGCCGGCGACCGCGCGACCCGCCACGCGGCCTGGCGCTACCTCGCCGGTGTGCCGGGCGGCGCGTCCTTGCTGCCGGTCTCCGCCGAGGCGGAAGACCCGTACGAGCGGCTGATGCTGCTCCCCGGCCAGGACCCGCTGCTGCCCGCGGCGGCGCGCAGGCCGGGTCTGCTCGTCGCCCAGCCGATGCTGCTCGGCGGCCTCGACACTCCGGGGGAGGGGCTGAGCGGCGGCCTGAGCGTGCTGCTCAGCGGCCTCGGGGACGCGCTGGCCGACACCGGCGCGGTCGCGGCCGTCGTGACGGTGGTCACCGCCTGCCGCAGCGAACTGGCGCGCGACGACAGCCTGTTGCACGCCCAGGGCCCCGGGCACTGGGTGCTGCGGCTCCCCGTGGACGCGGAACATCCCCTCGGTCAGGCCGAGATGGGCGTCCACCGCGAGGCGTTGGCCTGGTGGGCCCTACGGCTGCTCGGCGGCCTCGGCGCACGGCTGGACGTGCTGCACGCGCGGTACGCCGACGACGGCTCGCTCGCCATGGCCCAGGCCGCGCAACGCCTCGGAGCCCGGCTGGTGTTCACCGCGACGCCCGATCCGCACCGGCAGATGACCGTACGCCACGGCCGGGCCCCGGCCGCCTCCGGCGACCTGCGCGACGACCTGCACCGCGTGTTCGTCGCCGACCGGCTGGTCGAACGGGCCGCACGCGTGGTCGGCATACCCGGGCAGCAGGGCGACGCCTCCGAACTCGTCCGCCACTTCCCCCAACTGGCCGCCGCACGGGACGGCGCGGGCCCGGCCGCACCGCCGGAAGGCATCGAGCCGTACGTGCCGGCCGCGTCCGAGGCGTCCGACCGGGCGGATCTGCTGGGCATGGTCCTCGGCGGGGGCCGCCGCGGGGGCGGCGGTAGCGGCGGCGCGCGGCGGGCGCCGCTCGGCCCGGACGCCCTGCGGGAGCCGCTGCTGCTCTCCGTGGGACGGCTGCATCCCGTCAAGCAGCAGGACATGCTGGTACGGGCCTGGCTGGAGCGGGGCCTGTACCGGCGGTCCTCCCTCGTGCTGATCGGCGGCGCGTCCGCCCGCCCGTCGGCCGCCGAGACCGCGATGCGCGCCAGGATCGGCCGCCTGCTCGCCCGGCACCCCGGCGCGGCTCACCGGCTCGTCCTGCTCACGGCCCTGTCCAACACCCGCGTACGCCGCCTGGAGCGTGCGCTGGCCGACCCGGCGTCGGGGGCGCGGGCCTGGTACGTCTGCCCGAGCGCCAAGGAGGAGTTCGGGATCGCGGTGCTCGAAGCCATGGACGCGGGCCTGCCGACCGCCGCCCCCGAACGCGGGGGAGTACGCCACTATCTGCGCGACGGCGACAACGGCGTACTGCTGGACACCTCCTGCGCACCCGCCCTGGGCCTCGGCCTCGAACGGATGCTGGACATGCCGCCCTCCGCCACCCGCGCCCTCGCCGCGCGCGGCCGCGCCACGGTCACCACCGGCTACACCCTCACCTCCACGGCTGCCGCCTTGGTCAAGGAATACCTGGCCACCGCCCCGCCCGGAACCACCGGCTGCGCCTGAGCCGCGACCCGCGGCTGACGTCCGGCCGGGACGTTTCTCCCTCGGGCCGGCGGTGAGCGGCCCGTTGGCCTGCGGTGATGTTGGCTGAGGGCTGGCCGGGGCGGCGTCCCGGGGCTTCCGGTGAGTGCGCGTCGGCTTGCGGTGGTCCCGGCTGAAGACCGGCCGCGCCACCCCTGGGGCTGGCGGTGAGCGGCCCGTCGGCCTGCGGCGGTGTCGGCTGAGGGCTGATGCGGCGCGGGGCCGTACCGCCGGGCTGTCGGTGAGTGGCCCACCGGCCTTCGCGGGTCTCGGTTGAGGACTGGCCGGGCCGCCCCCGGGCTGCCGCTGAGCCTGCGTCGGCCTCGGCTGAGGACCGTTCCGGGCGTACCCCCCCGGAAGGGGTCAGGGCGCGGCGGTGGGTGGTGGGGTGGGGGAGCCGATGCGGCTCAGGGCGGACAGGGCGTCGCGCAGGCCCTGGGGTCTGAGCATGCCGGGCATCAGGGGTCCGGCCCAGCCGGGACCGGCGAGGAAGACCATCGGGTGGGTACGGGCGCCCTTGACGCCCCAGCTACTGGCCGCGACATGCCGGGCGAGCGGGCGGTCGGCGGTGGAGCGGGACTGGGACCACAGCACGACGGCCGCCGGCCCGATCCGGCGGACGGCCTCGTCCAGGGCGTCGACCGGCACCGCCCCGCCGAACATCCGGGTCGACAGGCCGAGCTCTCCGAGCCCCGCGGTGAGCGCCTCCAGCGGAAGCGTGTGGTGGTCGCCGGGCACGCACGCGAGCAGTACGGGCGCCGCCCCGGTGACGGTCGGCGCCGCGCGGACCCGGCGCAGCGCCGACGAGACGTGCCAGGACAGCAGGTGCTCGACCTCCACGTACCGTTCCCCGGAGGTCTGCCACTTGCGGCCGACGGCGCGCAGGGTCGGCGCCATCACCTCCTCCCAGGCGACGACCAGCCCGTGCCGCTCGACCAGGTCGGTCAGCAGGGCGTCCACCGCCGGGCCGTCCAGCCGCACCGCGGCCCGCGCGAGCCCGCGGCACTCCTTCCGGACATCCCCGAGCGGCAGGCCGCTCCCGGCGGCCGGTTGCCGGGTGGCGGGCCGGGGCGGCCGGGCCGACGCCGGGCTCGTGGGCGCGGGCGCGGTGCCGGTGGCGGCCTGAGCGGCGCGTGCCGCCTCCGCGGGCGGCACGCCCGAGGCGGTGAGCCGGCACATCTCCTCCAGAACGGCCACGTCCCGCGGGGCCCATCGCCGGTGCCGACCGTCCGAACGGACCGCCGGGCCGATCCCGTACCGCCGGTCCCACGACCGCACCGTCGTGGCGGACACCCCGAGCCGCCGCGCCAGCGCACCCGTGGCGATCCCGGCCTCGACAGGCTCACGCGGGCCCGACGCCCCCTGCGTTCCGCCTGTCTCCTCGCTCATCTCTTCAATATACGACGCAGAAACGGTGCGAGTTGCTCCACCTGGCCGGTGATTCGCACGCTAGGACGAGCCGAACCTGCCGCACCGGCGGCAAGCGCCCCCGCGCGCCGGGCTTCCCCGCGGCTCGCGGCCCGCCCGGCCGGAACCGACCGAAGAAAGGCAGCTCCATGACCGTACGCACCGTCGCGGAACCCGCGCACGAGCCCGCGTCCGCATCCGCTGCCGCCGCACCCGCTTCCCCCGCCGTACCGACGCCCGCCCGCTCCGCCGACGGCCGGGGCGGGTCCGACGCGCCGCTGTGGGAGCCGGCCGAGCTGGGCCTGGCCGACTCGGAGCTGGCGGCCGGTCTGGTGCGGGGCAACGAGGACTGCGTGGCCGCCGCCTACCACCGCTGGGGCGGGCTGATCCACGCGCTCGCCCGCCGGTCGCTCGGCGACGCACGCGAGGCCGAGGACGTCACCCAGCAGGTCTTCCTCGCCGCGTGGCGCGGCCGGCACGGCTACCGGCCGGACCGCGGGTCCCTGGCCGGATGGCTGATCGGCATCGCGCACCGGAAGATCGCCGACGCGCTCTCCGCCCGCACCCGCCGCTCCGTACTCGTGGCCAACGCCGGTTCCGCCCTGCCGCCCGAGCCGGACGCCGACGCTCAGCCCGACGCCGCCCTCCACCGGGTCTTCGTGACCCGTGAGCTGGCCAAGCTGCCCGCCGCCCAGAAGCAGGTGCTGTGCATGGCCTTCTACTGGGACCTGACCCACGCCGAGATCTCCGAGCGCACCGGTCTGCCGCTGGGCACGGTCAAGAGCCACTCGCGCCGCGGGCTGCGCAGACTGCGGGCGCTCCTCCAGGCGGACGCCGCGCTCGGCTGATTCGGGCCGGCCCCGGAGGCCGTAGCGCCCATACGCGACACGCTGCAAAAACGCTGCGAGATGAGAGATCCGGACAAAAGGGCCACTCTGGATAGTGCGAAAGCAGTACATCCGCGACATGCGGCCCCGCCCCACAGAGGAGACGGCGATGAAGCTGCAGGACGAACTCCCGCGCGATCACCACCTGGCCACCGTCTACCGCTTCGGCGCCGCCTTCTGCGGCCTTGTGCTGATCGTCTTCGGAGCACTCGGGTTCGCTGACGCGCTGGGCTTCTTCGACACCCACGGGTCCAAAGTCGCCGGTCTGAGCACCAACGGCGCGCTGAGCGTGATCTCCCTGGTGGTGGGCGCCGCCCTGATCCTCGGCGGCATTGTCGGCGGTAACTTCGCCTCCACCTTGAACATGACCGTCGGTGCCCTGTTCCTCCTGAGCGGCTTCGTCAATCTCGCCGTCCTGGACCGGTCGGCGAACGTGCTGAACTTCCGGATGCCCAATGTCATCTTCAGCTTCGTGATGGGCCTGCTCATCATCACGTTCGGGATGTACGGCCGCGTCAGCAGCCGCCTCCCGCACGACAACCCGTACTGGCGCAGCCGTCACCCCGAACAGGCCGACCGAGAGGCCGCCGCCGCTGCCCGGTGAAGGGCAGGCGCCCCGCCCCGCCCCCGCGCGCCTGCCCTTCACCGTCGTCCTGCCCATGCTGGTCGTCTACATCTGGCTGGGACGGTGGCTCACCGAAGGTCTCACCCTGGGGATGGGCAAATGACGCCGGGGGAGGACGGCTCCGTACGGCGCCCCAATCTCGTCCTGGTGATCGCCGATCAGTGGCGGGCCGGCTGCCTCGGCTTCCTGGGCGAGGACCCGGTCCGCCCCCCGGCCCTCGACGAACTGGCCGAAAGGCCCAGAGTGCTGACGCGGGCGGTGAGCAACTACCCGGTGTGCAGCCCCTGTCGGGCGATGCTGATGACCGGACGCTACCCGTACGGCAACGGCGTCCACCTCAACGTCAACTCCGCGACCGCCGAACCCGGCGTGGGGATGCGGCCGGAAACACGGTGCTGGTCGGACGTCCTCGCCGACGAGGGGTACGCACTCGGCTACATCGGCAAGTGGCATCTGGAGGCCCCGGTTCCGGCGGACGCGGCAGCCGGGGAAGGCGTCCGCGAGGACGGCCGGGTCTGGGACGCGTACACCGCGCCCGACCGCAGGCACGGCTTCGGCTTCTGGTACTCCCACGACCGCCGCGACGACCACGCCCGGCCCCATTACTGGACCGGCGACACGCCTCGCGAGGCTCCGGCCGGGGTCGACCTGTGGTCGGCCGAGCACGGGACCGATGTCGCCCTGTCCTTCCTCGACGGCGCGGCACGCGACTACCACCGCGGCGGCACGCCGATCGCCCTCGTACTGTCCTACAACCCGCCGCGCCAGCCCTTCGACCAGGTGCCGCAGCGGTACCTGGACGGCTACTCGACACGGTCGGCGCGGGAACTGCTGACCCGGCCGAACGTCGACTGGGACCGGCCGGAGGCCGCCGAGGCCGCACGCGCCGCGCCCTCCTATTACGCCGCGATCACCGGCGTGGACCACCGGATCGGCCGGGTGCTCGCCGCCCTGGACGAGCACCCGCTGACCGGCGACACATTCGTGGTGTTCACCTCGGACCACGGCATGCAGTTGGGCAGCCACGGTCTGATGTACAAGAACGTGCCCTACGAGGAGTCGACGCGCGACCACGGCGACGGCGACGCGGCCCACGCGTGGAACCAGAAGACCGTCCTTCGAAGTACCCTCGGGCCACGACCACATCGTGGTCGAGACCCTCTTCGAACGTCCGGACCCGCCCTTGACGCGCGGGCGCTCACTGGTCACCGCACGTCACAAATACACGGTCTACAGCTGGGGCCGCTGGCGCGAACAACTCCACGATCTGCGCGCCGATCCGGGCGAGACCCGGAACCTGGCAGTGGAGGAGAGCCACGACGCCCTCCGCGAACGGCTGCGCGCGACGCTGCTCCAATGGCGCCTGGACACCGGGGACACGGACTTCCTCAAACGCCTCTCCTCCCCGACGGCGTCGCGAGCCAGACCCGCGACCGCGTCTTCGCGATTCCTTACTGAGACCTCGCGCCCCGATCCGTCGCCCGGCCCTCTGAGAAACGCTTCGCGCCGCTGGTCCAGCTCAATTGTGTGTCGTTTCAATTGGCGATGAGCGTGAGTCAGGTGGTGCAGTCTCGCACCTTGGCACGGTCAAGCGCGTGCTGATCTTGTCCAAACTCTTGACATGAGACGGCCGTCACATCATTTTTGGAACGTTTCACCTCGCAGTGAGAGCCGCGAGGGCTTTCTCTTGCCACGAACTTGCCACGAAAGGCCCGTCGACATGACGCCTGCCAGACCAGTTGCCGGACTTCCCGCTCCACCCGCCGCATCCGGAGGGCGACGCCTGATCGCTCTGCTCGCAGCGCTCGTCATGCTGGCCGTCGCCTTCCTGGCCGCCGACCCGGCGGCCGCCGCGGCGCAGGGGAACGGCCTCACGGTCGGCGCTCTCCAGACGAACGCCCGGACCAACCCGCTCGGCATCGCGGGCGACGCCCCGACGTTCAGTTGGAAGTCGACGTCGAGCGCCCGTGGCGTGGTGCAGACGGCGTACGAGGTCCGGGTCGGCACCAGCGCGAACGCCGACGATGTGTGGTCCTCGGGGAAGGTCGCGTCGAGCGACCAGCTCGATGTGCGGTACGGCGGACCGAAGTTGACCTCGCAGACCCGCTACTACTGGCAGGCCAGAGTCTGGGACGGGGACGGCCGGGCCAGCGACTGGAGCGCTCCCGGCTGGTTCGAGACCGGCATCCTCGACGCGGCCGAGTGGACCGGGGACTGGATCGGCAAGTCCGCCGGCGGTGAGATCGACAAGTGGAACGACTACACCACGGACATCGACTTCACCCTCGACAACCTGGCGCTGGGCGTTTACCTGCGCGCGTCGGACACCGGCAACGCGTACATGTGGCAGATCAGCACCGCGGACGGGACCGGAGTCCCGAAGTTCCGGCCGCACAAGAAGGTCAACGGCGGCTTCTCCCTGCTCGGGAACATCCCGATCACGACGCTGACGTCCGCCCAACTGCTCACCGGTACGCACCGCCTGTCGCTCACCGTGGACGGCCCGACGATCACCACGAAGCTCGACGGCGCCCAGATCGACAGCCGGACCGACACCACCTTCGCCAAGGGCTTCATCGGTTTCCGCCAGGACCTCGCCAACGAGGGGCCGGAGGCGGCGCACATCCATGCCGTCAAGGTCACCTCGAAGGCCGGTGACGTACTGTTCCGGACCGACTTCTCCGGGACCGAGAACCCGTTCACCGGCGGCGCCCTGACGCCGGACGGGCTGCTCGTGGAGAAGAAGCTCGACGTGATCCTGCGGACCAGCGACAGCAATCTGCCGCTGCTGCGCAAGGAGTTCACCACCGAACCCGGCAAGACGGTCGCGCGGGCCCGGGTGTACGCCTCGGCGCACGGCACCTACGAGCTGGAGCTCAACGGCAAGAAGGTCGGCGACCAGTTCCTGGCCCCCGGCGACACCGACTACCGCAAGCGCGTCCAGTACCAGACCTATGACATCACCGACCAGGTCGGCAACGGCCGGAACGCGATCGGCGCGGAGCTCGGTGACGGCTGGTGGGCCGGCAAGGTCGGTATGTGGGGCCCCGGCATGTTCGGCAACTCCGTCGGCCTGATCGCGCAGGTGCGCATCGACTACACCGACGGAACGCACCAGATCGTCAAGACCGACAACACGTGGAAGAGCCACTCGGGTCCCTACGCGGCCGCCGACAACATCGACGGCGAGACGTACGACGCGCGGGCCGAACAGCCCGGCTGGGACCGCCCCGACTACGACGACGCGGCGTGGAACCCCGTCACGATCGGCGCCTCCGACACCGCCAAGCTCGTGGCGCAGCCCGATGAGCCCGTGCGCGTGACCGGCGAGCTTCCGGCGCTGACGCGGACCAGTCCCGCAGCCGACACGTACATCTACGACCTCGGCCAGAACATGGTCGGCGTCGCCCGGATGCGCCTGCAGGGCGTCGCGGGACAGACCCTCAAGATCCGCTACGGCGAGGTCCTGAACAAGGACGGGAGCCTCTACACCGCCAATCTCCGCGCGGCGAAGGTCACCGACTACTACACGTTCAGCGCGACCGGCACGGTCGTCTACGAACCGAAGTTCACCCAGCACGGCTACCGCTACCTCGAGATCTCCAACATCAAGAGCGCACCCGCGCTCGGCGACGTCACCGGCGTCGTCTGGGGTTCCGACCTCAAGGCGACCGGAACGCTGACGACCTCCAACGCGATGCTCAACCAGCTCCAGAGCAACATCTCGTGGGGACAGCGCGGCAACTTCCTGTCGATCCCGACCGACACCCCGGCCCGTGACGAGCGCCTCGGCTGGACCGGAGACATCAACGTCTTCTCGCCGACCGCGAGTTATCTGCGCGACACCCGCGCCTTCCTCAACAAGTGGACGACCGACCTGCGGGACTCCGCCTACAGCGACGGCAACTACCCGGGCATCGCGCCGTCGGTGCCGACGATCGACATCGGCAGCGGCCTCGGCTGGTCCGACTCGGCCGTCACGGTGCCGTACGCGGTGTGGCACGCGCAGGGCGACAACGCCATCGTGCGGGCCAACTACGCGTCGATGACGAAGTTCCTGGGCTTTGTGAAGAAGGGCGCGGGCGACGACCTCATCGACTCGGCGCGCGGCAACTGGAACGACTGGCTCAACCTCGACGACAACACCGGCACGGACGTCCTCGGCACCGCGTACTACGCCGAAGACGCGCGCATGCTCTCGGAGATGGCGAAGGCGATCGGTGAGGACGCCGACGCGGCGACCTACGCCAAGCTGTCCGCCGATGTGCGCGCCGCGTTCACCGCGAAGCTCGTGGCGGCCGACGGCACCGTCCAGGGCGGCAGCCAGACGGCGTACGCCATGGCGCTCGGCATGAACCTCGTGACCGATCCCGCGCTGCGCGCGAAGGTCGCCGAGAAGTTCGTCGCCAAGCTCAGGACCACCGACTACCACCTCACGACCGGCTTCCTCGGAACGCCGTGGCTGCTCCCCGCGCTCAGCAGCATCGGGCGCTCCGACCTGGCCTACACGATGATCCTGAAGAAGGACTACCCGTCGTGGGGCTACGAGATCGAGCACGGCGCCACCACGATGTGGGAGCGCTGGAACTCCATCAACCCCGACGGCAGCTTCGGCGATGTCAGCATGAACTCCTTCAACCACTACGCCTACGGCGCGGTCGGTGACTGGATGTACCAGAACATCGGCGGCATCTCGGCGCTCAAGGCCGGTTACAAGGAGTCGAAGATCGCCCCGGCCGTGGGCGGCGACCTGACCAGCGGTCAGGGAACCTACGAGTCCGTGTACGGCACGATCGGTTCGAACTGGAAGAAGACCGACCAGGGAATGTCCCTGGACATCACGGTCCCGGTCAACACGACCTCGCGCGTCAGCGTCCCGGCCCGCAACATCGAGGCCGTGACCGAGGGCGGCACGCCGATCACGAAGGCCGAGGGCGTCAGCGACGTCTCGGTGGCCGACGGCGTCGTGACGTTCACCGTCGGCTCGGGTACGTACGCGATCCACTCCGACGCCAAGCGCGCCCTGTTCGGCGACATCGTCACCGAGATCCACAAGACCGACGTGCACGCCGGTGACCTGGCGGCGGCGGGCGACCTGGGCGCGGACGACCGCGCCCGTGTCGGCGCCGCGCTCGACACCGCGAGCGGCAAGGTCGAGGACGCCGTCGCGGCGGACGTCGCGGGCAACTCCGGTCAGGCGTCGCAGCGTCTGAGCGAGGGCGTCGCGCCGATCCGTACCCTCAGGACCTGGCTGGCCGGCTCGTCGGTCGACGGACCGGTCAAGAACGACCTGACGGCGCGCCTGGACGCGATCGAGGCGCTGTTCGGCAAGGCGGTCGCCGCGAATCTCGGAATCTCGGTGGTCGTCCCGCCCGTCGCCGAGCCCGGCGGCCCCGGGGCGAACATCCCCGGAACGGTCGAGATCGCGAACGCCGGTACGGCCGCGATCCGCGACCTGAAGGCCGTCGTGACGGTCGACGACTGGAATGTCGACCCGACCGCTTCGGCCAAGGACACGCTGGGAGCGGGCGACCGCGTCCAACTGCCGTTCACGGTCCGCGTGCCGAAGCACCAGAAGCCCGGCACGTACAACGCGTCGGTCAAGCTGACCTTCACCGGCCAGTACGGGACGTTCACCCTGAACGACTCGACGCCGTGGGTCTCGGTGACGTCGGGCGTCGAGATCACCACCGTGACGTCGGCCGGTCCGGTCGACGGCTCGGACGAGAAGGCGACCCTGACCGCGACGGTCAGGAACAACGGCGGCTCGGCGGTGTCGGGTCAGCTCACGGCGGCCGTGCCGGACGGGTGGAAGACCCCGCCCGCCTCCGACCGGGTCACGATCGAGCCCGGGGCGACCAAGACCGTCGTCCTGCCGCTGTTCCCCGGACTGGAGACCGTCGCGGGTGACCAGGACGCCGAGGTCGCCTTCGTCGACCAGGGTGTGACGCTCGCCGACAAGGCCGCGAAGATCACGGTCACCCTCCCGGCGCCGCCCACCCAGGAAGTCCTCGACTACATCGACTTCGGCAACGCGGCCTCGGAGAAGGCCCACGCGATCATGGCCGCACCGGCCAGCGGGACGAACACCGAAGCCGGTTTCGACCGACGCTACGCGAACTCGGCCAACCCGGGCTCGTGGTACTCGGCCGTGGCGCACGTGACGCCGGGCAAGCCGTTCATGCTCCGCAACCGGGAGACGTTCGACGGCGCCAGGACGAAGAAGTACAACATCTACGTCAACGACACCCTGGTGAAGACGTACACGCTCAAGCGCACCGAGACTGGTATGGGCACGAAGACCTACCAGACGGTCATCGACACCCCCGCCGCGCTCGCCAACGACGGCACCGTACGCATCAAGTACGAGTTCCCGCTCGACGCCTCGGGCTACTTCGACCCGTCGATCGCCGACAGTTGGGTGCTGCCGGTGCCCGCCGACAGCCTGGCTCCGCTGGCCTCCGCGACGGTGACCAGTGCCGCCGCGCCCGGCGACAACGGCTGGTACCGGGGCGACGCCTCGGTGGCCGTCACCGCCGTCGACAACCGGGACACCGCTCCCACGGTCGAGGTCGGCGGGTCCGCCGGCTGGCAGGCGTACGTCGCTCCCGTCCTGGTCAGCGGGGACGGCAAGCACGCGGTCTCCTACCGGGCGAAGGACGCGGCCGGTAACTCCACCGGTCAGCGGACGGCGTCGGTGTGGATCGACGGGACCGCTCCCGTCACCAAGGTCGCGGTGACCCGCAAGTCCGGGACGGCGGAGGCGGACCGGGCCACGGTCGGCCTCACCGCCCAGGACGCGCTCAGCGGTGTCGCGTCGACGACCTACCGGATCGACGGGAGCGCCTGGAAGGTGCTGGCCGGGGAGACCCCCTCGGTCAAGGGATTCGGCCGGCACACGGTCGACTTCTTCTCCACCGATGTGGCCGGCAACCCTGAGCCGGTGCACTCGGTGGTGGTCGACCTGGCGGACGTGGACACCATCAAGGCCCTGGTCGCTCCCCAGATCGGCGGGACACCGAAGTACGGTTCGGCGCTGACCGCGACCACCGGTTCGTGGAACACCACGGGCCTGTCGTTCCGCTACCAGTGGCGGCGCGACGGCCGCCTGATCGGCGGCGCGACCGCGTCGGCCTACCGGCCGGTCAAGGCCGACATCGGGCACCGGCTGTCGGTGACGGTGACCGCATCCAAGTCGGGCAAGGCCTCCGCGTCGTCGACCTCGCCGCAGACCGCCAAGGTCACCGCGGCGAAGTCGCGGGTCGCCGTCGGGCTCTCCGCGACATCGCTGAAGAAGAACCAGTCGATGACGCTCAAGGTCACGGTCTCGTCCACGGCGGGCACACCCGGCGGGAACGTACTGGTCTACGAGAACGGGCGCCGGGTCAAGACCCTCAAACTCACGGCCCGAGGCACCGCCTCGGCTTCGCTGAAGATGAGCACCCGGGGCCTGCGCACCCTGAAGGTGGTCTACGTCGGCAACTCGTCGATCGAGGGCTCCTCCACCCAGACGCACGTCCGCGTGCGCTGACCCGCCGTCGGCCACCGGCTGACCAACCCCCATGAAGACCGCCCCGCGCCCACGGCCCGCCACCTCAGCTCTGGCACCGGCCGTCGGCGCGGGGCACTCTTCTGTGCCGGTCCGACCCCAGGTCAGGCGTCCGGGCGCCGGCTCATCCCCACGACCTCGACGGGCGGCGCCGACAGTCGCTCGGGCAGGGCGAACCATCGCGCCGCCTCGGCGGCGTCGCCGCGCGCCCTCGTGGTACGTGACGAGCTTGCGGGCCTCGCGCGCATCGCCGAACTCCCGCGCCGCCCGCCGGAACCACCCCGCAAGGACGAACCCGGCGCTCCGGCGGTTCCGCACGGCCGCTCCGTACGCCATCGCGGCCTGCGGGGGACCCGCTTCCCGCGCGGACGGCTCGGGACCGACCGCTCAGGCGTGCAGGCCCATCTCGGTGGAGAGTTTCGCCAGGGCGTCCAGGCGGCGTTCCAGGCTGGGGTGGGTGGAGAAGACCGAGGCGAGGGCCGAGCCCTCCTTCAGGGCCGGGGTGAAGAAGAAGGCGTTGAAGGCCCGGACGGTGCGCAGGTCCTCGGTGGGGATACGGGCGATGGTGCCGCTCACCTTGACCAGCGCGGACGCCAGTTCGGAGGGGCGTCCGGTCAGTTCGGCCGCGCTGCGGTCGGCCGCCAGCTCGCGGTACCGGGACAGCGCCCGGATCAGCAGGAAACTCAACCCGTACACGACCACGGACACCGTCATGATCATCGCGAGCAGCGCCGCGGTGTTCTGGTCGCGGCGGCCCCCGCCGAACAGTTCCGAGTAGAAAGCGAAGCGCACCAGCAGCCCCGCGAGCACGCCCATGAAGGAGGCGATGGTGATCACCGCGACGTCCCGGTGGGCGACGTGGGACAGCTCGTGGGCGAGCACGCCGTCCAGCTCGCCCGGTTCCAGGCGCCGCAGCAGGCCGGTCGTCACGCAGATCACGGCGTGGTCGGCGTTGCGGCCGGTGGCGAACGCGTTCGGCAGGTCCATCTCGGAGACGGCCACCAGCGGCTTCGGCATGTCGGCGAGGGCGCACAGCCGGTCGACCGCGCCGTGCAGTTCGGGCTGCTCCTGCGGGGTGACCTCATGGGCACGCATCGCGAACAGCGCGATCCGGTCGGAGAACCAGTACTGCGCCGCCAGCACGCCGGCCGCGATGACCACCACGACCACCACGGACTTCAGCAGCGCGACCAGCACGGCGATGAAGGCCACGAACACCAGGCCCAGCAGGAACATCACCGTCACCATACGGACCGTGAGCCGCCAGTCGGGCGCGAACCGAGAGCGCACCACCGCTCACCACCTCATCTCAAGCGAGCCGGACCCGTCCCGCCCGCCCGCCGTGTGCGGCGGTCGGCCGCCGTGGTCCACTACCTCCCAGTATGCTCCGCGAGGTCGCCCGCGAGACGGTGCCGAGCAGCCGGGCCCGGCTCGGGCGGTGCCTGTCGGTGCAGGTCAGCCCGCTCCGGACCCGGACCCGGGCTCTGAGGTGTTCCGGTGGACGGTGAGGATCGCCAGCAGGTCGGCGACGGTGGGGCCCACGTCGGCGGGGTGGCGCAGTGCGGTGCCGGCCGGGATCTCGTAGAGGTTGGAGCGGCCGACCCGGGTGTGCGTGAGGTACCCCTCGCTCTCCAGGTCGGCGATGATCTTCTGGACGGCGCGCTCGGTGAGCAGACAGCGCGCGGCTATGTCCCGCACCCGACTCCCGGGGTCGCGGGCGATGGCGGCCAGGACACGTGCGTGATTGGTCAGGAACGTCCATCCGGTGGCGGTGCGTGGCTCAGAATCGTCCATCGCCCTATCGTAGGATCTCTGATTCACGATCTGCAAAGCCTGAATGCAGATTCACGTTTTGCTTGACGTCTCTGCTGCCCGCGCACAAACTTGGGGTGGCCACCGGATCGGGAAGGCGAGGGCCCTCGACATGTCCGAATTGGATCGCGGACTCTCCGCACACGACGACGTCGGCGCGGCGGTGTACACCCCCCGGGTGATCACCGATCCGGCCGACGCCCTGGCCGTACGGGTGGGCCAGCGCGCCGGCCACACGGTCATCACGGTCAGCGGCGAGATCGACTTCACCGGCGCGGACACCCTCGCACGCGTCCTCATCGACCATCTGCTGTGCGAGACCGACAGCCTGAGCCTGGAGCTGAGCGGCGTCGCCTTCTTCGACTGCGGCGGGCTCAACGCGCTGCTCCGGGCCCGGCGCGTGGCCGAGCGCACCGGAGCGGCACTCCGGCTGACCGCCGTCAGCCCGGCCGTCCGGCGGGTGCTGGGCCTGACCGGGACCGACCGGCTCTTCGACTACGCCGAGAACGACGGGCCGCCGCCCCCGGATCTGGACCGCCCGCCGGAAGCGATCCGTTCCGCCCGCGAAAAGCCGCTTCCCGTGACGCGGGCGGAAACGTCATTGCCCGAATGGCACGCCCCCACCCACGAGGATGGGGGCCATGCACGCACTCCTGCACGGGTTGTCCATCACCGGGTCGATGACGTGGGAGATCACGTGGGCGCTGATCCTGGGATTCGCGTTGTCCGCGGTGGCCCAGGCAGTCGTGCGCGAGTCCACGGTCGTACGACTGCTCGGTGACGACCGGTCGCGTACGCTCCTGCGGGCCTCGGCGCTCGGGGCGGCGTCCTCGTCGTGTTCGTACGCGGCCGTCGCGCCGGCACGCTCGCTCTTCCGCAAGGGCGCGGACGTCACCGCGGCCATGGCCTTCGAGATCGCCTCCACGAATCTGGTGGTCGAGCTCGGCGTGATCCTCGCCCTCTTGACGGGCTGGCAGTTCACCGCCGCCGAATTCACCGGCGGCCCGGTCATGATCCTGGTACTCGCGGTCGTCTTCCGGCTCACCCGCGCGAGCGGCTGGTGCGGCAGGCCCGTGAACAGGCCGGGCGCGGGCTGGCGGGTTCGATGGCGGGTCACGCGGCGATGGACATGTCCGTGCGGCGGCAGGGCTCCTTCGCCCGGCGGCTGATGTCCGGCGAGGCCCTCACCTCCGTGGCGCACGTCTTCGTCATGGAATGGGCGGCGATCGCGCGCGACCTGGCGATCGGTCTGTTCGTCGCGGGGGCCGCCGCGGCCTGGGTACCCGACGCCGTCTGGGGCGCGTTCTTCTTCGAGGCCACCCGCTGGCGTCCAAGCTGTGGGCCCGCTGATCGGTCCCGTGGTGGCGGTGCTGTCCTTCGTCTGCTCGATCGGGAACGTGCCGCTGGCGGTGGTGCTGTGGAAGGGCGGCAACAGCTTCGGCGGGGTCGTGGCCTTCCTCTTCGCCGACCTGCTGATCCTGCCCGTCCTGAACATCCACACGACAGGCCCCAGCCGCCCGCATGACGCTGTACCTGCTCGGCGCCTTCTACGCGGCCATGGTCGTCGCCGGGTACGCCGCCGAGTTCGTCTTCCGCGGGCTCGGCCTGGTTCCCGATCAGGCCGACGCGAGGATTCCCACCGCCGGGATCTCCTGGGACTGCACGACCTGGCTCAACATCGTCTTCCTCCTGGTCGGCGCCGCACTGGTGATCCGCTTCTGGCGGACCGGCGGGATCCCCATGCTCCGCATGATGGGAGGGGCGCCCGAGGCCCCGGACCGTCAGGGCGGCGTCCGGGGGCACGACGGCGGATCGGCCCGCTGACGCCGAATCGGCCCGCTGACGGCGGAACGGATCACCCCCTGCGGGCCCCGCCGACGCGACATCCCGGGCGGTGGACGTCGTATCGTCCATATAACGGATGATGTGCGATCAGTGGCCGGCGCCGCCGGAGAGCGAGGGACATGCCGAAAGCAGAACTGCCGATCCTCCAAGAACGCCGGGACGACGAGGCGGTGGCCCGCCCCCGGCGCGGCAGCGCGAAAGGCCGATGGATCCGGCGCGGCCGGAACAGCCTCCTGGCCGTCGTCGCGCTGCTCGCGGTCTGCGTCGCGTCCATCTGGCTGGCGGTACGTCTCACCCCGATGCAGTCCGTCACCGCGGCGGGCCAGACCGTCGAAGTGGGCGCCGTCGCGCCCGACCTCAGCCTGTCAGGACCCGGCGAACTCGACCTGTTCGGAGAAGCGCTGGCGACCGAGCCGCACTTCCAGGGACCGATCCGGCCGCGCCTGAAGCTCGCGGACATCAGCATCAACTCGCAGGTCAACCAGATCGTCCGGTCCGACGACCACGACACACTCCAGCTGACCCTCAGCCGGCAGCTGGCCGCCGGGTGGATCCGCTACTGCGTCTGGGAGCTCCTCATCGCGGCCGGCTGCGCGGCCGTCGTCGCGGTGGCTGTGGCCGGAATCCGGCGCGCCCCGCGCCGTACCACGCTGATGATGGTCGGCGTGTGCGTCCTGACCGTGAGCGCCGTCAACGCGCTCGGCGTGTACCTCATGGCCTCCGGCACTCCTCAGGCGCTCCGGCAGGTGCGTACGCTCGACGACCTGGTGGGGCGCGCGCCGACGGAGCCGGTCGCCCCGGCCAAGGGACCGAAGCTGACCGGCGTGCACGCCGTGGTGCTGGGCGACTCCACCGCCGCCGGAATCGGCAACCAGCCGGTCAAGGACCCCAGCGCGCTGGACAAGACCTGCGGGCGCAGTTCCGACGCGTTCGCCGCCGTTCTCGGCCGGGTCAACGACTGGAACGTGCTGAACCTCGCCTGCCAGGGCGCGACCGTGACCGACGGCCTCCTCGGCGTACAGCTCCGCGGCGACCAGGCCGTACCGCCGCAGCTCGCGGTGGCGCAGCGCGCGTCGAGCGCGTCGGTGATCATCGTCAGCGTCGGGGCCAATGACATGAACTGGGCCGTGCTGACGGGCCTGTGCGCCAAGGCGCCCGTCTGCGACGACAAGGCGTCCACGGCGTACTTCAAGGAGCAGCTCTCGACATTCTCGCAGAACTACCTCGATCTGCTCCAGCAGCTCTCCGACCTCCCTCACCAACCCGACGTGCTCATCAACCAGTACTACGAGCCCTTCGGCGCCGACATCAGGTGCCTCGAAAAGGACGGCCTCACCGAGGCGAAGGTGAAGGTCCTCAAATCCCGTTTGGCCAACCTCAACGCCGTGCTCCAGCAGGGCGCGGACGCCTTCCACTTCGCCACCGCCCAGCCGGACTTCGAAGGCCACCGGCTGTGCAGCAAGCAGCCCTTCGTCCAGAACGCCGCCGACCAGGCCCCGCTGCACCCCACAGCCGCCGGTGAACTGGCCATTGCCCTCGCCGACCAGCAGGCCCTCGCCGAGCTCCGCAACACACCGGGCGACGCACCCACGGATGGCACGTCACCCGGTACTACGGACAGTTCCTCACCCTCGACTCCGGTGCGGTGAGGCGATCGGCCGCCGGGCGTCGGGATCGTGGCGGTAGCGGGCGGGGGTCGCTCCGAGGGCGGCGGTGAAGGCCTCGATGAAGCTGGTCGGGTTGGCCCATCCGCAGGCCGCCGCGGTGTGGGTGACCGTGTGTCCGGCGGCGAGGAGGGTGAGGGCGTGGTGGAGGCGCAGTTGGGTACGCCACTGCCGGAAGCTCATGCCGAGCTCGTCGTGGAAGAGCCGGGTCAGGGTCCGTTGGCCGGCGCCGACCCGCGTGCCGAGTTCGGTCAAGGTGGCGTTGTCGGCGGGATCGTCGTGCAGCAGGCGGCTCAGCGCGCGGAGCCGGTCGTCGCGTGGCTCGGGCAGGTGCAACGGTTCCTCGGAGGCGGGCACGAGTTCGTCGATGACGACGGCTCGCAACCGGTCGCGAGCCGTCGGTGACCGGGGCGTGTCGGTGTCGTCGGTCAGGGCGAGCAGGACCTCGCGGACCAAGGCAGAGACGGCGAACACCGCGGGGCGGTCGGGGAGGCGGGCGGCGAGGGCGGCCGGGAGGAAGATGACGCGCATGTCGGTGAACCCGTAGGCCCGGTGATGGTGCTCGAAGCCGCCGGGCGTCCAGGCCAGCCGGGTCGCGGGAGCGATCCAGGTGCCTTCCCTGGTCGTGACCGACAGCACACCGGTGGCGGGGTACACGAGATGGCCCTGCCCGTGGCGGTGCGACGGGACATGGTCGCCGTGCAGGAGCGGCAGGCTGCCCATCTCCAGCGCGTTGTCGACGATGTGGCTACTTTCCGGCATCGCATGGCACTATACCGGTGGTAGGTCGAGCCAGGAATGACGATCTTGGACTCATGACCGTTTCCACAACCGGGCAACCCGTCGCCTCTCTACGACCGGTGCCCTCTCCGCGCCATCACCATTTCGGCTTCTGGGCCGCGACCTGGGTCTTCCTGGCGGTGCTCGCCTTCTCCACCGCGCCGAGCCCGCTCTACGTGCTCTACGCCGACCGGGATCACTTCTCGTCGCTGATGGTGACGATCGTGTTCGCCGCCTACGCGGTGGGCGTGGTCGCGAGCCTGTCCCTCGCCAGTCACCTCTCCGACGTCCACGGCCGCCGCGTCCACCTGCTCGCCGCCGTGTGCTTGTCGAGCGTCAGCGCGGTGGTGTTCATCTTCTGGCCCGGCCTGGCGGGGCTGTTCGTCGCGCGCGTCCTGACCGGGGTGGCCGTGGGCCTCACCGTCTCCACCGCCACCGCCTACCTCAGCGAATTGCACACGGGACACCGCCCCGGGACCGAGACCATCCGGCGACCCCAACTGGCCGCAGCAGGGGCCAACTTCGGCGGGCTCGGCCTCGGCGGCCTGTGCGCGGGCCTGCTGGCCCAGTACGCGCCGCACCCGCTCGTACTGCCCTACCTGGTGCTGCTCGCCGCTCTGGTCATCGGGGCGATCGCCCTGATCGCGTCCCCCGAGACCCGCCACCGGCCGCGGCCCCTGCCGCCGTACCGCCCCCAGCGGGTCTCGGTCCCGATCCATGCCAGGCCCCAGTACTTCGGGCTGCTGGTCGAGGTGTTCGTGGCCTACGCCGGAGTCGCCATCTTCCTGGGCCTGGCCGGGACGTTCCTGGCCACGGTGATCGGCGACACCTCGCTGGCGATGGCCGGGCTGGCGATCTTCATCGCGTGCGCCGTCGGCATCGTGGCCCTGGTCGCCACCGGCACGTGGCCCGTCAGGCGACTGCTCGTCGTCGGCCTCCCGATCGACCTCGCCGGCCTGGCGATGGTCGTCGTGGCGGCCTGGCTGCCCACTCCCAGCCTCGGTCTGTTCCTGGCCGGCGGCGGCGTGATCGGTGCCGGGGCCGCGATCCTGTACAAGGGGACCCTCGGCAGCGTCGTCGCCATCTCGCCTCCCGACAAGCTCGGCGAGAGCCTTTCCGGGTTCTTCCTCGCCGGCTACGTCGGGCTCTCGCTACCGGCGGTGGCGGGCGGCATCGCGCTCCAGTACCTCACCCCTCGGACCACGCTGCTTGTCCTCGGCGCGGCGGCCGGGATCGGGGTCCTCGGCTCCTCCTGGCTGGTCCTGCGCAAGCGTGCGTAGGCGGGCGCAGGACCGGGGTTCGGCTGTTCGGCCCCACAGAGATCTGCACGGAGCCGCGCCGCTGGAGAAGCGAGCCAGCGGCGCGGCGCGCGGGGCTCAGTCGACGTGGCGGACTTCCGTCCGGAGTTCGGTCCGCTCTGCCGCCGGTGCTTCCATCAGCGGTTCGCTGAGCGCTTCGGCCCGGGCTTTCGTCGCCTTGCGGCGGCGGATCCAGAGGAGTCCCGCGCCGCCGGCGCCCAGGACGAGGGCGGCCCAGGCGACGGTCCACACGGCGGCGCGGGCCGTGGGGTGGGCCGTCAGGAGGGCGATGGTGATTCCCGCGACGTAGACGAGGGCGCCCAGCACGTACAGGCGCTGGCCCCATCGGCGGGTGCCGCGGTCGGGCTCGGCGGCGGGCGTGAAGGGGGCGGGGGAGAGCGGGGAAGGGCTCGTGTTGTCGGCAGGCTGCGTCATACGGGGGCGTCTACCCGGTGCGGGGAGCGCGACTCCGCGCGGGCGCGGGGTGGCCGAAGGGATGATCAGGATCGCCAGACCCAGCAGAGCGCAGCCCACGGCGCAGTCGAGCCAGTAGTGGTTGGCCGTGCTGACCACCACCAGGAGAGTGATCAGGGGGTGGAGCAACCACAGCCAGCGCGCCCTGGAGCGGTGAGCGGCGATCATGCCGACCGCGATGGCCAGTGCCCAGCCGACGTGCAGGGACGGCATCGCCGCGAACTGGTTGGACATGGAGTGGTTCTGCGGGGTGCCGTGGTAGACGGCGGGACCGTAGCGGGCCGCGGTGTCGACCATGCCCGAGCCGGTGAGCAGCCGGGGCGGGGCGAGCGGGTAGAGCAGGTGGCCCACGAGCGCCAGCGCGGTCTGGACGACGATCGCGCGGCGGATCCACACGTAATGCGTCGGGCGGCGCAGGAACATGTAGCCGAGGAAGAGCGCCATCGCCGGGAAGTGCACCGTCGCGTAGAGGTAGTTGGCGGCGTGGATCACCGTTTCCCAGTGCATGACGGCGCGTTGGACGAGCCGTTCGCTCGGCAGATGCAGGGCGCGTTCCAGGCCCCACACCGAGTGCGCGTGGGGAAACGCGTCGTCCGTATGGCCGTTGGCGATTTTGCGGCCGTATTTGTAGCCCGCGTACACCGCCGCCAGCAGGGCCGCCTCGGGCAGCGCGCGGGCCAGTCGGCCGGGTCCTGGTCGGTTGACGGCCGCGATCGGCAGAGCGACGTTCCCGAACACGTTCTCCCCTGTCTCCCGGTGGCGACGTCGTACGTGACGCGTACGAGTTCGTCTGCCCTCGGTCGGCGGGTTCAGTGGCACCGGGTGAGGCCGCGGCGCGTCTGCGTATCGCGGTCGGGTCGCCGCCGGGCTGCCGCGCCGGCTTGACAGGTTCGGGAGGGAAGAGGCACGTCGGCGGACCTTCGCCGAGATCCTCGAGACGGCGGGCCGGATGGCCGAGACCGAGGGCCGGCGGGCGGTGACCATCCGGCGGATCGCCGCCGAGATCGGCTACAGCGCGCCGGTGATTCACCGCTCGAGGGCCTCGACGGGCACTGGGGAGTACCTGATGGCGCCCTCGCACGCCCTCACCGACCGGATCGGCCTGCCGCTGCTGGACGGTCGGCCGGATCGTCGTCGTAGGTGACCTGTGTGCGCGGTGTCAGGGCTGGTCGGTCGGCGCGGCGGCCTCCAGGTCGGCGACGGTCCCCGACATGATCGTCCGTACCTGCCTGGTGATGTGCCGCACCGGCCAGTCCCACCACGCCATGGCGAGGAGCCGGGCGATGTCGGCGTCGTCGTGGCGGGTGCGGATGAGCCGGGCGGGGTTGCCGCCGACGATGCCGTAGTCGGGGACGTCGCGGGTGACCACGGAGCCGGCGGCGACGATCGCGCCGTGACCGATGCGTACGCCGGGCATCACCGTGGCGCCGCGCCCGAACCACACGTCGTTGCCGACGACCGTGTCGCCCCGGCCGGGCAGGTCGGTGATCAGGTCGAAGTGCTCCGCCCAGGAGCCCCCCATGGTGGGGAACGGGAAGGTGGAAGGGCCGTCCATACGGTGGTTGGCGCCGTTCATGATGAACCGGGTGCCCGTCCCCAGCGCGCAGTACTTGCCGATGACGAGCCGCTCGGGACCGTAGTGGTAGAGAACGTTGCGCGTCTCGAACGCGGTCGCGGCGTCCGGATCGTCCTCAATCCGGGCGCCGACCAGTACATGACCGAACTCGACATACAGCGCGCCTCCGCCGCGGCCCTGCTCCGCACCGAAGCGGGAAGGGACCCCTGCAACCGCGAACTGAGCGACCTGAGCGGCGAGTTGTCCACCCGTAGCGACCGCCTCCCGCTCTCATCGCCAGCGCCACCTGACACCGGCCCTCGCCCTCGTTCCCGTCATCCGCCGGCTGCGCAGCACCGACTCCGCAGTGCGTTCCGAGGCGCGTCGCGACCTGCTGGACAGCGTCGGCGGCCTGCTGATCCTCGGCAGTCTGCCGCTGAGCCTGCTCGCGGAATCCTGGTTCTGGCTCACCCTCGTCGGCCTCGCGGTTGCCGCCCCCGCCATGACCGCGAAGGGCGTCCGTCAGCTCCGCGCCCGCCGACCACCCACGGCCTGATCCGCACGACGGCCGCCAGAGTCGGCTGTGCGCGCCCTGGCGAGGTGTCACGGTCCAGCACGTAAGGGGGAGCGGGCAACTCCCTTCGAGGCTCGGGCCGATCAGTCGGTGGCCTCACCAGGCGGCCATGAGTCGGAAATCAGCGACAGGCCGCGTCTCGCCCCCCTGAGCCCCGTCCCCGCTCCCGGACGCATGATGACGCCCGCGATGGCAGGCTGGCGGGTGTGGCCGTGCCGACAAGGTCGCCGCCGCTGGTCACAGCCTCCTGGTCACTGGCGCCAAGCCAGGGGCGGCGGGCCGTGACCTGGTCGTCCGAAGTCCCGACGTACGTACGCGAGGAGCCCTATGAGCACCCCCGCCCCTGCCCCAACCCCCGCCCCTGCCCCAACCCCCGCGCCGACCAAGCCAGTTGTGGTTCTGCGCCCGGCCCCGCAGCGCACGGACCGCATCTTCACCCCCGCCGCCCTGGGGTCGCTCCGCGACCGCTTCACCGTGGTGGACCTGGAGAAGGACCCCTCCGAGGAAGCGCTGGAGGAGATTCTGCCCGACGCCTTCGCGATCGTCGGACAGCCCGACCTACCGGCCCAACGGCTCGCCCGCGCGGGCAGCTTGCGGGCTCTGCTGAATGTCGAAGGCAACTTCTTCCCCAACGTCGACTACGCGACCTGCTTCGAGCGCGGCATCCACGTCCTGGGCTGCGGCCCCGCCTACGCCCAGGCGGTCGCCGAGTACGCGCTCGCCCTCGCGCTCGACCTCGCCCGGGGCATCAGCCGGGAGGACCGCGCCTTCCGCGCGGGACAGGAGCGGTACGTCTCCGACGGCAACGCCGACGCCGTACTGCTGCAAGGCTCCGACGTGGGCCTGGTCGGTTTCGGCAACCTGGGCCGCGGCCTCAACCGGCTCCTCGCCCCCTTCCGGCCCACCATCCGCGTGTACGATCCCTGGCTGCCGCCCGGCGTCCTGCGTGAACACGGTGTGCTGCCCGCCTCGTTGGACGAGACCCTGTCCCGCAGCCGCTTCGTATTCGTGCTGGCCACCGTCACCGACGAAAGCCGCCACCTCATCGGTGAGCGCGAACTCCACCTGCTGCCGGACGGTGCCCGACTCGTCCTGGTCAGCCGCGCCCCGGTCGTCGACTACCCGGCGCTCCTCTCCCACGTCGCGCGCGGACGCCTCATGGCCGGCATCGACGTCTGGCCGGACGAACCTGTCGCCCCCGACGACCCGGCCCGCTCCCTTGACGGTCTGGTGCTGTCCGCACACCGCGCGGGCGGCATCCCGGCGGCCTTCGAGACCATCGGCGACATGGTTCTCGACGACCTCACCCTCATCGCCCAGGGACTTCCGCCCGCCCGGATGCAGACCGCCGCCCGTGAACTGGTCGGCCGCTACCGCAACCGCCCCGTGACCTGAGGGACCGTCCATGACCGCACAGCCCCACCCGCCCTCCGCGCTCGACATCCCCTGCGACGGCCTGCTCTTCGACAACGACGGAGTCCTGGTCGACTCCGATCACGGCGTCGACCGGGCATGGAGCCAGTGGGCCCGTGACCGCGGCCTGCCGCCGGAACAGGTGACCGCCATGGTGCACGGCCGCCGGTCGGCCGACACCGTAGCCCTCCTGGTGACCGACCCGGACGAGCGGCCGGCGGCACTCGCCGCGATCGACCGTATGGAGGTCGAGGCCGCAGCCACCACCACAGCGCTCCCCGGTGCCCTCGGCCTCCTCACGAGCCTGCCGCGCGACCGGTGGGCGGTGGTCACCTCCGGAGTCACCGTCCTGGCCAGGGCGCGCCTCGCGGCGGCGGGACTGCCCACTCCGCCCGTGCTCATCGCCGCGGACGACGTCAGCCACGGCAAACCTGCCCCTGACGGCTACCGCGCCGCGGCCCGGAAGCTGGGCTTCGCCCCGGCCCGGACGGTCGTCTTCGAGGACAGCGCCGCGGGGGCGGCGGCCGGAGCCGCGGCAGGCGCGGTTGTCGTCGGGGTCGGGCGGCGAGGACTGGCCACCCACGCCCCCGTCGTCGTCCGCGACCTGCGCGGCCTCGCCTGGCACGACGGCGTGCTCAGTCTCGCCGCCGCAGACCTGCTGCGCTGGTGACCACGCCCTTCCCCTCCGCCGTCGGCTTCCCCGGAAGGCCCGGACGCGTTGCGTTTGCCCGGCCGCTCGACGCCGGATTCGCCCACCGGGGCATCTCCGTGCGCGGGAAGCGGACCCGCGCAGTAGCCGATGGCGACCTGGATCTCGTGAGCGGCGTGATGGGCGGGAGCGCGCCTCAGTACCCGCCTCCGCCGGTGGTGGAGCCGGTCGACGGTGAGGCCGACGTGGAGGCCGCGGTGGTGACCGCGTTGCCGCTGGGGCTGACCACGTACCACAGCGCGCCGAATGCGGTGAGGCCCTGGCCGTTGGTCTCTCCGGGCTTTGTGTCCTTGGCGAAGTAGTACAGCGGGTGGCCGTTGTAGGTCACTTGGGTCGAGTGGTCCGACCGGGTGCTCGTTCCGACCAATGAGGCGGTCACGCCGCTGTTGTTGGGCTTTCCGGTCGTGGTCTGCGGGGGCCAGGCCTGCGTGCAGGATCCGTTGCAGGTCGACGTCTTCCCGGTGTCGGCCTTGAACAGGTACAGGGTCCTGCCGGAGGCGTCGACCAGGATCTGACCGAGCGGCGAGCTCGCTGTCTTCACCGTGGCGGCGCTGCCGGTCGACGCGGAGGCACTGGCACTCGCGGTGGTGGCGCCGGCGCTGGAATGGGGGGTGAGGGAAGTCGTGGAACTGGAGCTGCCGCATCCGGAGGCAGTGGCCACAACGGCGGCCATGCCAACGGCGAGGGTGATGAAGCGCTTCATGACAGGCCCCTTGACCTGGGGGGATGTGGTGACATCGACGCGCCGACGGCGGGCCGCGGCACCACGTTACGCACCGGCGCCCCGCCCCATTACCCGGGCGAACCGCCCCACGCCGACCCTCACTCGCGCGGGTGACCGAAGGGCCGCGACGGCGTCCAATTGACCTAACAGGGAGGTCCGTGGACATCAGCCGATCGGAGTCCTTCGGCGCCGAGGTGCGGAGAGCCCGTCAGCCGTTGTGTCCCGACGGGTGCTTGTCGTAGTTGTCGTTCCAGGACGCCTTCGCGCCGGAATCACCGATGCGGTACACGTCGACGACCGCACCGGCGGACACGACCACCGCCAGTACGGCGGCGGTCGCACGCAGAGCCGTCGGCAGACTCCGCCGCGTGCCTGCGGACGGAACGCTCTCGGCGGCCGACTCCCCGGACCGTGCGGTCCGGCGCCCCAGCCACCAGACCCCGAGCGTCACGAGGAACAGCCCTATCGCCCACGGCAGCAGACCGTCGCCCAACTCCGCGTGCTTACGCACCAGAGGATCGTTGCCCACACGGGCCTTGAGCCACTCCCCGGCATGCGTCGTGACCGGCACCAGCGCCAGGGTCACCAGCCCCAGCAGCGGAAGCGACAGGCCCATGCGCCGGGCATACCGGGGCTGGACCGCGCAGACCACCGCGGCCAGGGCCGTCAGCGGCACCAGCACCACCACGAAGTGCACGAACAGGACGTGCGCCGGAAGGCCGTTGATATGCGTAAGACTCATGGGGGGCTTCTCCACAGACGAGGGCGTGCGCAGCGGGCCCGCCGGGCAACCCGGCCGCCGCTGCTCGGAAGGAGATCGCAGCCTTCCACGCCAACTTCTCAAGTCCTTCTGAAAATCAGCCCGCTGGCAGCCGTCCGCCCAGAGGAGTCGCCGGCTCGGCGGCCGGTCAGGCTGAGCGCGACATCGACGATCCTGGAGGAGCTCATCGGCATCGCCGAGAGGTCGGGTGCCCGGGTCGAGGTCTACCACCTGAAGGCGGCCGGCCGGGACAACTGGCCCTTGATGGCCTCCGCGATCCAGCGCATCGAGGAAGCCAGGGCCAGCGGCCTCGCCGTCACGGCCAACGTCTATCCGTACGAGGCGGTCGCTACCGGCCTGGACGCCTGCATCCCCCCGCGATTCCACGACGGCGGCCCGGACGTGTTGCGCGGCAAGCCCGCGCCCTACGGGTCCTTCGCCGGGTTCTCGGTCCGTACGTCAGGGACGGCGTCCTGCGGATCGAGGACGCCGTCCGACGGATGACGAGCTTGCCCGCGCGGACGCTGCGTCACACCGACCGCGGCGTGATCCGCGAAGGCGCCTTCGCGGATCACGCGAGCTTCGAGCCCGACAAGGTCCGGGACCTCGCCACCTACTCCCACCCACACCAGTACGCCGACGGGATGCGGCACGTGATCATCAACGGAGTCGTCGCGCTCCGCGGGGGAAAGCCGACCGACGAGCTCGGCAGTTGGCCGAGGTCGCTCGGAGCACCCGCGTGACGTCGTTCAAGGACACCGGGGGTGACGCGGTGAAGTTCGCCACGGTCCTTCACCACTACGCGGACGTCATCCAGCCGCTCAACGGCTACGACACCCTCACGTTCTCCGGCATCGCCGCCGGCGCGCGGGCGGGAGTCCGGGGAGCGGCGAGCCTCATCCCCCACCTGTGCGCGGACTTCTACGAGACCCTCGCGGTCCGCGGCGCCATCGCCGAGGCGCGGGAGCAGGGGACAAGATCTTTCCGATCTGCGAATTCCTTGAGGCGCACCCGTACACGAGCGCGATCAAGACCGGCGTCGACCTGGTCGGCGTCCCCGGCGGACCTCCCAGGCTCCCCACCCTCCCCCTGGCCCAGGAGCACGCGAACACCCTCGCCCGGCTGCTGCGCAGCGCCGGGATCGAGCTGGCCCGCTGACGGGTGCTGCACACCTTCGCCATGACGCCGCTTCATGCGCTCTTGCATCCGACGGGCTGTCAGGACACGCTTTGCGCGGAGCCCTGTGAACGCCTGTTCAGTGGAGGTGAGCGCGTGACCGCGCCTGCTCAAGTGGGGATCGAGATCGTGCGAGCGACTCCGGCGCATGTCCCTATGATCTTCGCGTTGGCACAGTCCAGGAATCTGGACGGAATCGATCCGGTTGAGGCCAGCCGGGACGGATTCCTGGTGTCGGAGTACACCGACGAGATGTACCAAAGGCGATTGGTGAGCGCCGAGCACTTCTACGTGGCCGTCAAGGGAACCGACGTCCTGGGATTCCTCCTGGCCTACAGCGACGCCCAGATCGAACCTGACGAGTGGCTGAACCATCGGATCAAGACCACGCTCGGCAGCTTCCTGGTGATCAAGCAGGTGTGCGTGGCCCGTGACGCGTCGCGGCAGGGCGTCGCGTCACGGCTGTACCACCATGTGCTGGAGCGCTGGACGGCCAACCCGGTGATCGCCGCGGTGGTCAATGAGCCGCTCAATGAGGCGTCGAGCCAGTTCCACCGGAAGATGGGCTTCGAGGAACTGACACGGTTACGACCGCCGGACGGCCGACTGCGCGTGGTGTGGGTCTCGCGCAAGCCGCGGGAGTCGATGTTGCAGACCCAGTACGAGATCGCGGTCGACTTATACAAACATGAGGACCTCCTCAACTGGAACAAGCTCAACAATTTCCTCTACATCACCGCCGGCCTCGCGGCCACCTTGGCGTTTACCCTCGGCAAGGAGGGCGCGCGGTCACGGGAAGTGGCCCGGGGTGTCGGAGCGGTCATCACGGTGATCGGGTTCGTTTCCGGGCTGGCGTTCGCCGTCATGCTGCGCTATGGACGCCGCTATTTGCAGACCCGCAAGAGCACGGTCGTGGAGCTGGAAGAGCACATGGCGTGGCACGGTGGACAGCGGATAGTGGGACGCCGGATGACAGAGCCGGGATCAGCGTGGCTCCAGGCGTCCCCGACCGGTCTCGTGATGGTGCTGCTTCCCGTCTTCGTCTCACTGGGCTGGCTGGCGATGCTGGTGGTCGTGCTGACGAACTGATGCTCCCTCAAGTACCTCCCTCCACCAGTGCCGTGTGTGGTCAGTGCGGCTTTCGGATGCTGTCGATGATGCGGGTCCAGTTGTCGCTGCCGTGTCCGTTGTCGATGGCGCGGCGGTAGTCCGAGCACGGGCGCACGCTCAAACAAGCGCTCGGGCCGCCCGGCGTCTGGGGGAGCGAACGAATGCGTCGCGAAGGCTCCGAAGTGGTCGAGGTAGCCGAGATCTCCCACGGCTGAGGGCTGTCCGGTACCGATCTTGAACTCGTCTCGGGCAGGGTGAGCCGCCGGGCGGCCGTACCGGTGGTTCTATCGGCCCGGTGCGCTTCGGCGGGGCCTATGGGCCCGCGGTGCGTCCTCCCGTGCTCATTCGGGTGCGGCTGTCGGCAAGGGCTGCCCGGACCTCGCGCTCGATCTGCTCGGGGTCCAGGCCGAGGGCTTTGCCTATGTGCGCCGACCACACCTCCGAGCGCAGATTCGTCTCGAAGTCCAGGTCGGCGCGGACGTTCTCCCGGGTCGCCTGCCGGTTCTGGCTGACCATGACGAAGGTCGACAGGAAGATGGCCTCCAGGCTCACGATCATGGTGAGCAGCCCGTACGGATACGCGTCGAAAGCCGCCGACCGGCCCAACAGCCCCTGGTTGTAGGCGATCCAGGCCGCGAACCATGCCGCGTGCAGATAGACGAAGCCCATCGTGCCCGCGAACGAGGTGATGGCGTCGGCCATGCGGTCCTGCGTGCCCCGCATCCTGGCGTACACCACCCGTTCGTGCCGGAGCCGGACCGGCGGAAGATGGGGGAGCGGACGGTTTTCGGCGGGGGAGTCCATACGGCCCATAGTGCCTGTGATCAGTCGGATGACGGCTCGGTTTCCCTGACCGTAGCGGGTGCGGGGCGGATCAGGGTTCCGGTGGTGCCGAGGAGGATGCCCAGGGCGTTGTCGACCGGGCCGATCGCCGCGACGCCGCCGGTGCGGGTGACGAAGTCGGCGGCGACCGAGGCGCGGGTGATCACGGCCTCGGGCAGACGTACGCAGGACAGTTCGTCGGGGGTCAGCCGCAGCAGCGGCCTGGGATGGCCGTGTCCTCCCGCGGCGAACAGGTGCGTGGCGCCGGTGAGGAACAGCAGGATGTCCGCGTCCAGTTCGACGGCCAGCAGCGCCGCCGTCTGATCCGGGTCCACCGTCACCGGTACGGTCCGCAGGCGCGCGGTGCCGCGTTCCCGTATGACGGGGATGCCGCCGCCGCAGACCACCACGGTGCCGTCGGCCAGCAGTTCCCGGACGACCTGAGCCTCGGGAACGGCCTGCGGGCGTACGCGGGGCCGGTCCGGCAGGCTCACCTGCGGGTCGTGGGCGCCGACCTGGGCGTGGGTCACGAGCGCGACCACGGTACGGCCGACGAGCACGGAGTCCAGCGCGCGTACCAAGCGCGATCCGGTGACGGCCTGGGTCTCGGCGGGAGCGCCGTGGACGATGACGACCTCGTGGCCGGCCCGGAGGAGTTCTGCCAGCGACGCGGCGGCCGGATCGAGACCGTCGTCGCCGGCGAAGGTGTCGGTGTCGATGCTGACGATGATGCGCATACGGACGCTCCTCGGGAGGGGCGGAACTCCCGAGGGCGCGTATCGCCGTGGCGTCCCGCCCTGTCCACGCTCCCGCGCGCACGGCCGGGTGTCGTGGGGCACAAGGGCCCGAGACGTGTGCCGGTCGGCCCGCCCGGTCGGCGCCTGACGGCCCTGCGGCCGTAGGAGCGCCCCGCCGTAAGGACGCGACAGCGCTTTCCTGGCCGGGCCCCGGTGGACAGCCGGTGCGGGACAGGTCTCAGCCGGCCGGCTGCAAAGCCCAGTAGTGCGGGTCGATGGGGGCTCGCCGTACGACGATGCGGCCGGTGACGTCGGGGCTGTCGACGAGTTTCCCCCACGAGTTGGAGTGGTCGCTGGGGGTGTGCTCGATGTCCGCCCAGACGACGCTGCCGGGTCCTGCGGAGCCGTAGGAGACGGTCCACTCGGCGTACTTGTCGGAGCAGGTGTCGGTGACCTTCACGCGGTAGTCCGTCGTCAGGCCCAGGCAGGTGCGCGGGTCGGAGTCCGGTGTGGAGACTTCCATGGTTCCGTTGGGGCGTTGCCGTACCTGCCAGTTCGCCGAGCTGGAGGCGGTGTCCGTGCAGGCGCCCAGCGCCACCATGCCGATGCGCGCCTTCGTTTTGGGCCAGGTCAGGCACATGCCGTCCTTGAGGGCCGCGAAACGGTAGACCCCGTCGACGAGCGGGGCGGCGTGGGCGGGTTGCGCGAGTGCCGCGGTGGCGGCGGCAGCGGCGGCCATGATGGCGATGACGCGTGAACGCATGGGGTGGGACTCCTCGAACAGCCGTGGTGGATCTGATCGCGCGTCACGGGCGCGCGGTCGACGCGCAGCCCGCCGGAGACGGCGGCGGCACCGATCCTGGAGCACCGGCCCGCCCGGCGGCAGCCCGCGGCGGCCGCTGTCACCCGGCTGGCTGAGCCGCGTCACCCGATGGCGTGGCGGTCAGAGGTCCCCGCGCTGTCGCTGGCGCGAGTGGCGTCGATCGTCGTTGGTTCCACGTACCCCTTGGCCGATACGTCGCCGGGTCAGCTCGCCGGTTCGCTGCGGGCGGTGTGTTCGGCCTGCGCGGCGAGGAAGTCCGCGAAGCCGCCGCGGGCGCGGCCGTGCAGACGGGGCGAGGTCATGACAGGGGCGGCCGAGGTGCGCAGGACGCGATGACCGCGGCCGACCAGCGCGGCGACCAGTGCGTGGTCCTCGCCGACGTCGAGCGGCGGGAACCCGCCCACATCGCGGTAGGCGCTGACGCTCAGGCCCAGGTTGGCGCCGTGGATATGGGGGTGGTGCCAGTGGGCGCCGTCGGCCGGACGGGTGGCTTCGTAGCTGAGCTGGTGGCGGGCGGTGAGGGCGGTCGCCGTCGGCACGGTCACGGTGCCGACCACCGCGTCCCACCCGTCACGGGCGAGAGCGCTGTGGTGTGCCAGCCAGTGCGGGGGTACGACGCTGTCGGCGTCGGTGGTGGCGATCCACACCCGCTCGTGCGGGACGGCGATCTCCGCCAGCGCGTGCTCGGCGCCCGTGGCGCGCGCCCGGCCCGGACTGCGGAAGCCGACCGGCACCACGAGGGCTCCGGCCCGGTGCGCGATCAGGGCCGTGCCGTCACGGCAGGAGTCCGCGACGACGACCGTGCGAATCCGCACGGCGGCGAGTGCGGGGTGGCGCGCGGCAGCCGCGAGCGCCTCCAGCGCGGCGGGCAGGAGCGCCTCCTCGTTGTGCGCCGGGATGACGACTGCGATGGCCTCGACCCTCACACCAGACCCTCGCGCTCGGCGGGACCGGGCGGGCTGCTCCCGTCGGCCAGATCACGGCCGTGGACCTGGAGGACGAAGTCGGCCTCGCGGTGCTCGGCGAGCAGTGACAGTCCGGGCAGGCCGGTCACGCGGTCCGCGATCTCGGTGCCCGTCCACAGGTGTTCGGGCACCGGGTGGTTCCAATGCACGGTGACGAGACTCCCGCCGGGCTCCAACGCCGTCCGTGCCCGGTCCAGAAGTCTGTCGAGATCGCGAGCGGCGAAGTAATAGAGCACTTCGGACAGCACGATCAGATCGAAGGATCCGTCCGGCCACTCGTCGGGCAGCGTGAGCTGACGTACCGTCACATTCTCTGCTCCGGCGGTACGTTGCCGAGTGGTCGCCACGGCCGACGCGACCCGGTCGCAGGCGAGTACCTCGTCGCAACGGGTCGCCAGTCGGCGAGTCAACTCACCCACCGAGCAAGCGGGTTCGAAGGCCCGGCGGTAGCGCGGCAGGGGGAGCGCGGCCACGGTGATGTCATACTTGCGCTGCTCGTACCAGCGTTCGGCGAGGTGCCAGGGGTCCTCGCCCCCGCCGTACATCGTCTCGAAGTAGGCGGCGGGCGTACTCGCCGCGCTCGTCCGGCTCACTGGAACATCACCTCGTGCGCGCGGAGGTGGTGGGCCACCTCGTCGGGCGGCAGGACCGCGGCGTCCTCCGGCGCGGGGCCGATGGGCTCGACCTGGGTGGCGAAACGGGCGACGGCAGCGCGCTTGCGGGCCTGGACGTCCGCGGGCAGGGTGACCCGGTGCGCGGAGGGCCACGGGACACGCGGGTCGCCGGGACGGGCCCAGTGCCACATCCACACGGGATACATCAGGCAGGGCACGGACGCCTGCGCGGCGGCGGCGAGCGCGGCCCGTCCTGCGGCTTCATGGTCACCGTGCACGTCGCCGATCCACGGCGCGAGGCACAACGCGGCGCCCTCCAGCACCGGGACGAGTGCCTTGACGATCTCGTCCTCGTGGAAGGCCACCCGGGTGTCCGGCACTTGCAGCCGGACGACGTGGGCCGCGCGCGTGCCCAACGCCGCGAGGGCCTGGCGGAGTTCTTCGGCGCGCAGCTGTGTCAGCTGCCGGGGCGTGACGGCTTTGCTGTCGGCGTGCGACTGTTCCCCGTCGGTGACGGAGACCACGGTGAGGGCGGTCCCCGCGTCCGCCAGCATCGCCATCGTCCCGCCGGCGCCCAGCACTTCGTCATCGGGATGCGCGGCCACCACGACCACCCTGCCCGCCTCGGGCAGCCGCAGCTCGGGAAGTGCGCGCCAGCCGTCCCAGTCCCGCCAGAGCGCCTCGTCGGTGCCCGGCGCCTGGATGGGGTTGGCGTATGCGGGGGACGGGCCTGGTTGCTCGCTCACGACGGCTCCTTGCGGGCGGCGAGGCCGCCCAGTTCGGCGAGGTTGCGCTCGGCGTGGTGTTGGCGGATGTACACGGTCAGGTCAGCGGTGTTCCGGGCGTGGCGTTCGTCATGGCACAGCGGACCGGCGCCGGTGGCCCGTCCCACGTGGGTGAGGACGTCCGCGCACACGGACTCGACGAACGCGCGGGTGCGCAGGCTTCGCATCCGCGCGGTGCCGCCGATATCGGACGGATCGCCGTCGATCTCCTCTGCGGCCTGCTTCAGTACGGCCGCCGCGGCATGGAGCAGCATGTCGACCGCGCCCATATGCGCGTCGGTGTGCGGGTCGGGGCCGCGATCGGCGGCGGCGCGCAGCAGAACGTCGGCGACGGCGCGGGCCCCGCCGTACCAGCAGGCGGCCACGCCGATACCGCCGTGCTGGAACCCCGGCCGCTTCAGATAGCCGCCGACGTCGCCGACCGGCACACCGGGCACATGGTCGAAGCGCACGTCAGGGGTGTCGCTCCCGGCCATCCCGACGGCCTGCCAGGTGCCCGGCACCGGGCGGCACCCGTCGGCCACCCCCGTCCGTACCGCGAACAGCCGCTTTCCCCGCTCCGTCGCCGCGGTGACCAGGGCGTGGGTGCAGCTGTGGGCTCCCGAGCAGTACTGCTTGAGCCCGGTCAGCACCCAGCCGTCGCGGTCACGGGTGGCGTGCAGTCCTTCGCCCGGCGGTTCGGCCGCCCACACGCCCCACCGCTCTCCCGGCCGGGGCGGCGGCGCGTCCAGTTCGGCCAGGATCGCCGCCGCGTCCACGTGTCCTTCGAAGAGCCGGGCCGCGCACAGATCCCGCTCGGCCACCGAGGTGAGGACGCCGAAGCGCTCCGCCGTACGACCCGAGCCCGGCAACGGGCAGTCCAGCGCTCCCGACGCCAGAGCGGCCACCAGTTCCGCGAACCGCTCCGCCGACTCCCGGGCCGCCGCCGCGACGGGGAGACCCGCCGCCGTGTCGTGGGCCGCCGGACCAGGAGCGGTCGCCGGTGGAGCGGTGGCGGGCCCGTCCTGCCGCGTGGTGCTCCGCATGTGTGGTGGCCTCCCTCGGTGACAACTCGTACGCACTCACAGCCTCACCTGGGACAGTGGCGTACGCATCCGGATGCCCCGCGGCCGCCGTTCTACACGGTCGCGCCGACAGTTCCCACGGGCACAAGCGGGGGAGCCCATGGGTGGCCGCTATCTGGGTAGGGGACCAGGTGAGGCTCCACACGCGGTGCCGGACAACCGCGCCGCGTACCGAAGGAGGGTGAGCCATGTTCAAGGCCATCGCAGATGTACTCGGGAAGATCGGCAGCGCTGTCGCCACGGTCGTGGCCCTGCCGTTCCGGGCCGTGGGCCGCCTGTTCGGCGGAGCGTCCGACACAGCCCACGGTCACCACTGACACTTCGGTCCGCCGCCCGCGTGCGCATCAAGCGCGTGCGGGGGCCTGCACCTCCTTCAAGAGTTCCTCCTGCTCGATCGCCGAACCGCGCTGCCAGCGCCGCGCGCCAGCGAGTCCACTGGCCGGTGGAGCGGACGGCCCGGCCTCCTACCTCGTCTTGCGCGTCGGCGACACCGGCCTCGGGCTGGTGGCCAAGGCGGACCCGTACGGCTAAGGCGCCGCGGGATCCTGCTCAGCATCAGCATCAGCATCAGCATCGGCATCGGCGACGTCGACGGGACACTCGCGTGCGTGGGGCGGCGGAGACCGTGACCGCCGTTGGAGTGCTTCACTCCTGCTGGGGGTCTGTTTCTGGTTCGCCGGGGGTGATGTCGGCGGTGAGGGTGGTGAGGATCTGGTTGATGCGTACGGTGTCGCGCACGAGGGGGTCCGCGTCGGCGGGGTCGTCCGTTCGGGGCAGGATCGCTGTCGGGTCATGGGTGTCGGCGGGTGGCCGGCCGCTGATGGCCTGGGCGAATGCGTGCACATTGTCGTCGGTGAGGCCGGCCAGCTTGTCCAGGGGCGCGGTGGTGGCTGGCATGGTGCGGGGGCTGGTGAGGTGCCGGGCGTAGTAGGCGAGTGCGGACATGGCGGTGAGTTGACGTTCGATGCCGTCGCGGTGCAGGGCGCCGGCGGCCTGGCGGAGTGGTGCGGCGGTCCGGTGGAGGCTGCGCAGATTCTGGTTCATGGTGTCGGTCTGGTGGTGGAGGGCGTGCTGGTCGGGTGTCTCGGTGAGCGCGGTCTGGGTGATGCCGCCGATGGTGTGCAGCAGGGCCAGCAGGTCGGCGGTGAGTCTTTCCCGGGTCCGGGTGGGCAGGAGGAACGTCGCGGTCACCAACCCGATGACGGCGCCGACGAGGGTTTCCGCGACCCGCAGTCCGATCGCCTGAGTGCTGAGCGTGCCGAGGTATTCGTAGAGCAGCGCGAGGAGCATGGTCATCCAGAAGACCATCTGGGTGTAGGAAATGGCCGCGGTGAACATGGCGGCGAAGAGGCACACCGCGACCAGGGGCAGCACCACGGCCGGGGCCGCACCGGTGAGCTGGGCGATGCCGAACCCCACGATCGCGCCGAGCAGGGTTCCGGCGATACGTTGCAGGCCCTTGACGATGGCGTGGCCGGAGGTGTCGGTGCCGCCGAAGACGACGAATGCGGCGATGGCCGCCCAGTATTGGCGAGCGGAGGAGAGGGCCGCGCCGGCCAGTAGGGCCAGACCGGTTGCCACGGCCGCCTGGATGGCCTGGCGCGTGGTGAGACTCCACCGGGGGCGGTCGGCCGGATTGGCGGGCGACGGCTCGGGGGCGGCGGCGGAGTCGGTGGTCACCTCCTCGCGGGTCGCGCTGGGGTCGGCCAACACGGCGGTCCGCAGGTCACCGGCGCGGGTGAAGGCCGCGAGCAGTTCCTCGACGGCGTCCTGGAGACGGCGGGCGTCCGTCGGCAGGCTCGATCGGGCGGACATCGGTGTGCCGCCGACGTCGGGGACACCGGTTCCCGACGCGCGCCCGGGCACACGGTGGCGGTGAGCGACCTTGCGCAGGTGTTGTTGTGTCTCGGTGAGCATGCCGGCCATGCGGGCCCGGATCACGATGGGCACCGCGGTGCCGGTCCGGGCGAAGCGTCCGGCCTGCTGGGCGAGGTGTCCGGCGGCGAGTTCGACGTCGAACAGCCGCAGCCGCAGTTCGCCGGGCTGCCGCGCCGCATCGACGGTCTCGGCGACGCGCAACTGGCCCTCCAGGAATCTCCCGCACCTGTGCAGCTGGCGAAGGCGGGTGGCTACCTGGCGGGTGATGTCGGGATCCCAGCGGGCTGCCGACACCGCGTCGATGAGCGGGTCGAGCACGCCGAGCAACCGGGCCGAGAAGGCGTCCAGCCCGCGGCGCAGCACCCGTGCCGGACGCTCGGGGATCAGCACGAAGCGGGCGAGGCAGGCCCAGATCGTGCCGACCGCGGCGGACACGGCCAGCCACGGCAGTTGCGACAGGGACAGCCGCAGCAGCAGCGCGAAGTAGCACGCCATGAATCCCAGCTGCCCGAGCGCGGCGAAGCGGGCACCGAACCGGCGGACCCACACCCCGCAGAAGACGACGCCGACGAGCGCGCCGCCCGCTGCCATGGGTACCGGATCGGCGGCCGCGCCGATCGCGACGCCGGCCACTGCGGGCAGGACCATCAGGCTGGTGGTCAGTCGGCGCCCGCCGACGGTGGCGTCCCGCGCCATGGTCGCGGATTGCATCGCGACCATCCCGCCGAACATCGCCACCGGGAGCGCGGCGGCGTGGCCGACGCCGGTCAGCAGGCCGTACATGGTGGCGATGGCGGTGGCCACGGCGAGCAGGGCGCGGGCGCCGCCGGCCAGCCGGGTCAACCCGGGGTCGGGCACCGCCACCCGCAGATACGCGGCGGTGCGCAGCCGGTGCCGGAACGGCCGGGCCGCGTCGGTGTGGCCGGGCCGCGGCGGTGCTTTCTCACGCCGGGCCGGTAGCAGGGGTTGGTAGTCCAGGTCGTGACCGACCGCGTCCGCCACCTGCTGTGCCCGGAACGCGAACGGCAGCCATTGCTGGTAGCGCTGGTAGGCGCGGTGCGCGTCCTCGGAACCGTCGAGGGCGGCGATTCCGGCCATCGTGCGGTCCACCCGCAGGAAGCGGCTCACCCAACGGTCCGCCGACCTGCCGTCGGGGTACGCGGCCGCGAACACGTCGAACTCCACGACCTCGGGCACGTCGGTGCTCCGCCAGCGCAGCTGATGGTGCAGGTAGTCGGCGAATCGGGTGAAGTGCAGCGTCAGCGGGGTGAGCAGCGGCTGCCGCGTGGCCGGATGGTCGGCAGGCAGGCCCCAGCGCAGTGCGGCGATGATGCCGCCGAGTCTGTCCAGCGCGTAGGGCAGTGAGAAGTGATCGCGTCCGCTCTGGAAGTAGTAGGCGACATGATGCAGGCGCAGGCCGTCGGTGTAGGAGGCGAAGCTGTCACGCAGGTCCTGCAGGCAGCCGTCGAGTCCGGTGGCCTGCCCTTGTGGGAAGTACGGGGCCAGGCCGGCGGCCGGGTCTTCTGCGTCGGATGTGTTGTACAGCTTCGACGACAGCGCCGACAGGTCACGTACCACCTGGTAGACGCCCAGCAGGAAGGTGAGGGCCAAGGTGACCAGGACCAGCCCGCTCAGCGTCTCCAGGACGGTCAGCGTGCGCAGTACGTCGGTCTCCGGCGTGACCTGGGAGGTGCCCACGGTGGCCAGCTGTGCGGCGGAGAGGTAGAGGGCGCTGAAAATGCCCGATCCCAGCCCCCGTCCGTCGTAGCTGAAGCCGTTGCCCGGGGTCAGGCCGTAGTAGATGAATCCGAACCCGAGCACGACGCACACCAGCCAGGTCAGCAGGCACACCGCGATCTGCAGCCCGGTGGCCTGCCGCAGCGCGGCGGGCCGCCACCGGCGCGGCATCCGGCGGGTGGCCTGCCGCATGACCCGCCACTGCAGGGCACACAGCGGGGTCGCGAGAAACCCGGCCTCGTCGTAGTTCAACGACGTCAGGAACAGGTCGACCAGCCCCACCCCGAGCACCACGATGCCCACCGCGATCCAGAACCCGGCCATTGCGCGACTCCCCGCGAGTCAGTCGCGGTAGGCCGACGCCCGGCGACGGGCCCAGCGTTCGCTCAAGGTACGGGCGGGGTGCGCGCAGTTCGGACGGGGCACTTGCGTGCCCTTCTCCGGCGCGGTCATCGTGTTCCGGCGTTGCTGGGGGCCAAGCTGTCCCAGTGGTGCGACACCGACCGCGGGTTGGCCTCCGGGGTCGTGACGTCTTCAGGATGCGGCGCGTGCAGCCGCCTGAGGGCGCTGGCGGCGTTCCTACCGGGAAGACGGCCCCCGTGAGTCGGATCGGTCAGTGGCAACACCGGCCCGCCGCCACGGAGCACTGTGTCGCCGAAGACTCCGCTCGGAGGTTTCCACAGCGCCGTCACTGAATTCACCATCACGTCCTCACTGATTTGCCCCGCATACCATTCCACGAGGCGACCGGATATTCCACTGACCCGGCCGATCGCGCAAAGGCGAAAATGGTCTGCCGCCGTCGGCTCGGTTGACGGCACCGCGCCACAAGAATGATTCCCCGCAGTACGCCGCACCGGGCCGGATGCGCTGTCACGATTGTCCGGGTGAGGCGCCCTGAAGATTTCAGGAGGGGACACCAAGGGGATTTCCCGTAAAGGGATCGGGAGAAAGTGGCACCACCGAGTGAGCGTATGCGGTCGTGCCCGGGACGGGCGGGGGCAGGGGGCGCGCGGGGGCTGCCTCGGCCACTGTCACCGGGCACGGCGCGGTCACTCGTTCGCACTGTGGCTGTGCGCGCCAGGTCCGGGGCCGAGCCTGATCGAGGACGGGTTCCGCAGGTGTGCGCCGCCCACGGCCGTCGTGCCGCGCTCGCCGGAGGGCGCTCACGGTACGAGACTGGGACCACCGCCGGACAAGTGGGCTCGGGCCCGAGATCAGGAGTGGCTATGACGGACCAGTCTTCGAGCGGGCACACCGGGCCGAGGATCGCGGTGGTGACCGGCGCGGCCAGGGGCATTGGCCGACAGGCGGCGCTTGCCCTCGCGCGCGAGGGCAATTGGGTCGCGGGAATCGACATCGCGGGGCCGGTCAGCCCGATCCTGGACTATCCTCCCGCGACCGCCCAGGATCTCGCGCTCACGGGCGACTTGGTGCGCCAGGCCGGCGGCAGGTGGCTCGCTGTCGAAGCCGACCAGCGTGACATCGGCGCGATCCACGCCGCCGCCAGCCAGATCGAGCACGAGTTCGGAGGCGTGGACATCGTCTTCGCCAACGCCGGGATCCAGGCGTTCAAGCCCCTTCTGGAGATGAACGACGCAGACTGGCACGATCAGATCGACGTGAATCTCAACGGCACCGCGAACATCCTGCGGGTCTTCGCGCCCCTGCTGGTGCGCCGTGGCGCGGGCCGGATCATCGTCACTTCTTCGACCCAGGGCCAGCACGGCACGTTGAACGGATCCGCCTACTCGGCCTCCAAATGGGCGCTCATCGGGCTGGTGAAGTCCGCCGCCCTCGAACTGGGGTCGCATGGAATTACTGTCAACGCTCTCATCCCCGGACTGATCGACACGCATCTGACCAGACACGAAGACCGCTACGCCCAAGCGATCAGCAATGCCGGGGGTCAACCGGACGAAGACCCCCACCGGGACGAGGCGACCGCCAAGGACCTGCTCACTACCAAGAGCCCGCTCGGGGTGCCGTGGATCGAACCCGCTGACGTCGCACCGGTCGTCGTCTTCCTCGCCTCGGAAGAAGCCCGGATGGTCAGCGGCGCCTCGTTCGCCGTCACCGCCGGCGACAGCGCGAGCATCACCGCCTGACCTCTCTCGGACTTCGCGAGGACGCAGCGCGGGAAGCTTGCCTCGGGTCACCGCTCCGGATGCGGGCATCCGTCGCCTCCCGCAGGATGGCAGAGTCGCTGACGTTCTCGGGAACCGTCCTGAACTGGCCTTTTCGGAGGGCGACGCCCCATGGCGGGACCGGAGCAGCGCGGCATTTCCTTGGCCGTGGCCGGTGCCGGCGGTGCCGGCCGCCGTGCGCCGACCGTATACCCCTCTCGGGGCGCTCGGTCCCGACCCCGCCGGCCTTGACGGAAGAAGGAGTCAGCCATGCAGATCACGATCGTCGGTGCGGGCAACATGGCCCGCGGCATCGCCACCCGCGCCCTCGCGGGCGGCCACCGGGTCCGTCTCGTGGACAGTAACCGGGCCAAGGCGGACGCCCTTGCCGCCGACCTCGGCGCGGACGCGAGCGGCGCGGACTTCGACGCGCTGGACGGCGCGGACATCACGGTGCTCGCCCTGCCGTTCGAGGCGGCGAAGACGGTGGCCCGTGAACACGCCCAGGCCCTCGCGGGCAAGGTCGTCGTGGACATCTGCAACCCCGTCGACTTCTCCACCTTCGACTCGCTCGTCACCCCGCCCGGCGTGGCCGCCGTGACCCTGGTCGCGGCCGAGGCGCCGCAGGCCCGCTTCGTCAAGGCGTTCAACACGACCTTCGCGACCACGCTGGTGGCCGGCGAAGTGGCCGGGCAGCCTCTGGACGTGTTCATCGCCACGGACGACGACGACGCGCGGGCTAACGTCACCGAATTCGTCACGAGCGGCGGCCTGCGCCCCATCGACGCCGGACCGCTGCGCCGCGCCCAGGAACTGGAGGCGTTCCAGTTCCTGCACATGACCCTGCAGGACCGGCTCGGACTGAAGTGGTCCAGCGCGATCAAGATCATTCCCGAATCCTGAGGTGTCCCCCTCGTGTCCGCCGCGAAGGGCTAGCCGGGCCCGCGTCGGCCGAGCCAGCTCGGTTCAGGGGCGCTGGACCCGGACGGCGTCCGGCCGCGTCCGGCTCATGTACCAGCCGTCGACGCGGGGCCCGATGAGCTCGGCCGGCCAGCCCGACAGCTCGACGGCGGCGTCGTAGACGGCGTCACCAAACGTCACGATGGCCTGGTGCGGGTCGGCCGTCTCCCCGAGCTTGTCCCACGGCAGGAGAACCAGACCGGCGTCGGGATTCCAGACCGCCCCGTCGACACCCCAGGGCCGGCCGTCGAGGCCGTCCGGCTGAGGCCAGATGTAGGCGTACATACCGGCGCTGGGCGCTGTGGCGTCCCCGAAGGAGAATCCCACCGCCACGTACTCCCGGAGCTGGGCGTTCTGCATGAACGCCGGACGGTCGGGCGGCGGCTCGGTGGGCTGCGCACGATGCCGCGTCGCGGACAGGTCGAAGCCGCCCCACATCACCCCCACCCGGGGGCGGTGCCCGAGGAAGGGCGCCTGCCACGTTTCGAGCCCGCCGGCGGCGAGGTTCAACGCTTGCCACATCAGCCGGGCGACGCCGGGATCCCAGGCCCGTTCGACGTGATCGTCCTCGAAGGTCGGCTCGCAATCCGGAATCTCGCAGATCAGCGAGGTACGCGGCGGGTGTATGCCCAGCTCGGCCGCCGCGTCGCGGAACGCGGTGTAGAACGCGGCGACTGATCCGTTCGACAAGGGCACCGTCCGCGAGCCCGCGTCGGCCTCGACGACCACGTCACCGTCGAGCAGGCGGTAGTGCACCGCGAAGGTCACTCCCCGCCGCCGGAACGTCGGCGTCCTGAGCCCGCGGGGAGTGATGTCGAGGACGACGTTTCCCCAGCCGACTTCGAAGGGCTCGTCCAGGGTGTACTTGCCCGCGATCTGCACCAGCCGGTTGACGTATCCGACCATGGACGCCATGTCCTCGTAGACCAGCGTCGGCCATCCACTGCGACGTTCGCTCACCGAGAGCCTCCCAGTACGTCGATGGGGTCGGCAGAAGGGATGCCGCGACATCGTGGATCGCGGGGGCTCGGGCACCGCGGCGCGATCGCAGGGCCATTTTCGCACGCAGGTCGTGGCCCCGCCCGCTCGATCACGGCCCTTCCCGCCCGCTCACGGGCTGATCGACGCCGAGCCGACGAGTGCGTATACGGCCGTCCGCGCGTCGTGGTGCGCCCGCGGAAGGCGGAAGGCGGCAGGTGTGGGTACGCGAGCGGCGGGCGGCTCCGGCTCACCCGGCAGCGGTGATCACGAATGCCAGGTCAGGCAGCACGGCAGGGACCGGGTTAACGTCGGGTCATCGAGCTGGTCAACCACCAGGTCGACCATCCGGGCAACCCCCATCGGCAAGGAGCTGGCGGCTGTGGCGATCGACGATTCCACCGGTACGGCGGCTCCCGCGGACGTCGTCCTGGCCGGACTGCCGGAAATCCGTTCCGAGCTGGAGGACGCCTACCGGGACCTGCACGCCCATCCCGAGCTGGGCCACCAGGAGCACAGGACCGCGGCCCGGGTGGCCGAGTGCCTGACCGAGTGGGGCTACAGGGTGCACGCGGGTGTCGGCGGCACCGGCGTGGTCGGTGTACTCGCCAACGGCGACGGGCCGGTCGTCCTGCTGCGGGCCGACATGGACGCGCTGCCGGTCCGGGAGGACACCGGTCTTCCGTACGCCAGCACGGCCACCGCCACGGACGCGTCCGGCCGGGACGTACCCGTGGCCCACGCCTGCGGCCACGACATGCACGTCACCTGTCTGCTGGGCGCGGCCAGGCTGATGGCGGCCTCCCCGACGTCGTGGCAGGGCACGCTCGTCGCCCTGTTCCAGCCCGCGGAAGAACCCGGGGACGGCGCCGACCGCATGCTCGCCGACGGTCTCGCCGACCGCGTCCCCCGCCCGGACGTGGCGTTCGCCCAGCACGTACTGCCCTATCCCGCCGGGACTCTGGGCACCCGCTCCGGGTCGTTCCTCTCGGCGGCGGACAATCTGAAGATCACCGTCCACGGCAGGGGCGCCCACGGCTCCGCTCCCCAGGCCGCGATCGACCCGGTGGTCATGGCATCGATGATCGTGGTCCGCCTTCAGACGATCGTCTCCCGAGAGCTGGCCGCGACCGAGCCCGCCGTGCTGACCGTGGGTTCCGTCCACGCTGGTACGACCGGCAACGTGATCCCGGACACGGCCGAGATCCAGCTCAACGTGCGCACCTACGACGAAGACACCCGTGAAGCCGTCCTGGCCGCCGTGCGGCGCATCGTCAAAGCCGAGTGCGACGCCTCCCGCGCGACCCGGGACCCGCAGTACGAAGAGGGCGGCCGTTTCCCGCCGACCATCAACGACGAGGCCGTCACCGCGGAAGTCTCCGCCGCCTTCACCGCCTACTTCGGCGAGCGGGCCCGTACCAGCGCGTTGCAGAGCGCCAGCGAGGACTTCAGCCGCATCCCGGACGCCTTCGGCACCCCGTACACCTACTGGGGCATCGGATGCACCGACCCCGACGCCTACCGTGCGGCCGAGCTGCGCGGCACCGTCGCCCAGGACATCCCCGTCAACCACAGCGCCCGCTTCGCCCCGGTCCTCCAGCCCACCTTGGACACCGGCGTGCAAGCCCTGGTCGTCGCCTCCCTGACCCGGCTCGCACGCCCCGACGAGCGACGCGGCTGAAGCGCCGGTGGTCAGCGCTTCGCGCCGGCGTCAGGGGCCGCGAGCCGGGCCGCGAGGTAGGGCGCGGTGGCGCTGCGGCGGGCCTTCGCCACCTTGTCCGGCGGGCCCGCCGCGACCACCTGCCCGCCCGCGTCGCCGCCGCCCGGTCCGAGGTCGATGACCCAGTCGGCGGTGGCGATCGTGTCGAGGTCGTGTTCGACGAGGACGACCGTGTTGCCGGCGTCAACGAGCCGGTGCAGCTGTCGTAGCAGCAGCGCGATGTCCGAGGGGTGCAGCCCCGCCGTCGGCTCGTCGAGCAGGTAGAGCGCGTGCCCGCGGCGGGCCCGCTGCAATTCGGTGGCCAGCTTGATGCGTTGCGCCTCACCACCGCTGAGTTCCGTCGCGGGCTGCCCCAGTCGCAGGTACCCGAGTCCCACCTCGCGCAACGTCTCCAGACTGCGGGAGGCGGCCGGGACGGCGGACAGGAACCCGGCGGCGTCGTCGACGGACATTCCCAGCACTTGCGCGATGTTCTTGCCCCGGTAGGTGACTTCCAGCGTCTCGGCGTTGTAGCGGGCGCCCCGGCAGGTCGGGCATGGCGCGTAGGTGCCGGGCAGGAACAGCAGTTCCACCGCGACGAATCCTTCGCCCTGGCAGGTCTCGCACCGCCCTTCGGGCACGTTGAAGGAGAACCGCCCGGCCGAGTAACCGCGCGCCCTGGCCTCGTCCGTCCCCGCGTACAGCCTGCGCACCGCGTCGAACATCCCCGTGTACGTGGCCAGGTTGGACCGGGGAGTCCGGCCGATGGGCCGCTGGTCGACCCGGACCAGCCGGTCGAACGACTCGACCCCCGACGCGTCCTGGACGTCGACCTCCAGCTCCGCCTCGTCGGGCTCCTCGGGTACGAGCCCGAGGTGGCCGCGGACGACCTCGGCGAGCACCTGCGTCACCAGCGTCGACTTCCCGGAACCGGACACGCCCGTCACCGCCGTCAGCACGCACAGCGGTACGTCGACCGACACATCGCGCAGATTGTGGCGTGAGACGCCGCTCAGGCGCAGCCAGCCGTGCGGTGTGCGCGGGCGGTGTTCGAGCGGCTGGGCGCGTCCGAACAGGTACTGGCTGGTGGCCGACTCCGTGACCCGCTCAAGACCGGCGACCGGGCCGCTGTACAGCACGCGTCCGCCGCCCTCGCCCGCGCCGGGGCCGATGTCGACCACCCAGTCCGCCCGTCGCACGACGTCCATGTCGTGCTCCACGACGAACAGCGAATTGCCCGCCGCCTTGAGGCGGTCCAGCACGTCCAGCAGCGGTTCCGCGTCGGCCGGGTGCAGCCCCGCGGAGGGTTCGTCGAGGACGTAGACGACGCCGAACAGCCCCGAGCGCAGTTGGGTGGCGATCCGCAGGCGCTGCGCCTCGCCGGGCGACAGGGTCGTCGAACGGCGCCCGAGGCTGAGATATCCCAGGCCCAGGTCGAGCAGTACGTCGATCCGCGCGACCAGGTCGCCGCAGATCCGGACCGCGACCTCGGTCGTCTCCCCGGACCGGGCGGTCGACGTGCTGGCGTCGGCCTCGGACCGCCCCGCGACGGGCCGCAGCAGCGTCACGACCTCGGTGAGCGGCATCGCGTTGATCTCGGCGATGGAACGTCCGGCGAAGGTCACCGCGAGTGCCTCGGGCCGCAGCCCGCTGCCATGGCACTCCGGGCAGGGCACACTCCTGACGAACCGGAGCGCCCGTTCGCGCATCTTGTCGCTCTTGGAGTCGGCGAGGACGTGCATGACGTGCTTGCGGGCGCTCCAGAACGTGCCCTGATAGCCGTAGTCGACGCGGTCCTCCTGCGGCTGGATGTACACGGAGGGCTGCTCGTCCGTGTACAGCAGCCAGTCCCGGTCCTTCTTCCTGAGCCTGCGCCACGGTCGGTCGATGTCGATCCCCAGGCCGCTCACGACACTGCGCAGGTTGGCGCCCTGCCAGGCGCCCGGCCAGGCGGCGATCGCCCCCTCGCGGATGCTCAGCGAGGGATCCGGGACCAGCAGGTCCTCGGCGACGTCGTGCACGACGCCCAGTCCGTGGCACTGCGGGCAGGCGCCTGCCGCGGTGTTGGGTGAGAACGACTCGGCCTCCAGCCGTGCGGCCCCCGGCGGGTAGGTGCCGGCGCGGGAGTACAGCATGCGCAGCAGATTGGACAGCGTCGTGATGGTGCCGACCGTCGAGCGCGAACTGGGCGAGCCGCGTCGCTGCTGCAGGGCGACGGCCGGTGGCAGTCCGGTGATTTCCTGCACATGCGGAGCGCCGACCTGCTGCAACAGCCTTCGGGCGTACGGTGCCACGGACTCGAAGTAGCGCCTCTGGGCCTCCGCGTAGAGGGTGCCGAACGCGAGCGAGGACTTGCCCGAACCTGAGACGCCGGTGAAGGCGACCATCGCGTCCCGCGGAACGTCGACATCGATGTTCCGCAGATTGTTCTCACTGGCGCCCCGGACATGCACGAAGGGGTCGGTCGCGTCCTTGTCCACCGTTCCTGACTACCTGATCGCGCCCGGATCCGCGCGACAGGCGCCGCCACCGGGTCTAGGGCGTGTCCGGCGGATCACGAATGGCCCCTTCGGCGACCGCGCTCTGGGCACCGCGCGGGCCCCGGTCTCTCCACACGACGGGACGTCTTCCGGCGCGGCCCCGCGGCACCGGAAGACGTCCCTCACCTCATCGGATGAAGTGGGGCGCGGTCAGTTGCCGGCCCATGTCCATTTCTGGTTGCTGCCGCCGGAGCAGGAGTACATCTGGATCTGGGTGCCGTTGGCGGTCCCGGTGCCGACCGCGTCCAGGCAGAGTCCCGACTGAGTGCTGGCGATGGAGCCGTCGGAGTTCAGGCGCCACTTCTGGTTGGCACCGCCCCAGCAGGAGTAGATCTGCGCCTTCACGCCGTTGCTGGTGCCTGCCGCGTCCAGGCACTTGCCGAGGGATTTGAGTTCGCCGTCCGACGTCAAGGTCCACTTCTGGTTGCTGCCGCCGCTGCAGTCCCACAACTGGACCTGCGTGCCGTCGGTCGTCGTGGAGTTGGGCACATCCAGGCACCGCCCCGAACCCGTCCCCTTGATCTGACCGTTGCCCCCGCCGCCCGGCGGGGTCGTGGGAGGAGTGGTCGGGGGCGTGGTGGGAGGAGTGGTGGGGGGCGTGGTCGTGCCACCGCCGGCCGCGTTGAGAGCGTTCAGGACGGCTGTGTACGCGGCCTTCTTGTTGCCGCTGTTGTCGAACAGCAACGGCGTGTCCTGGCTGCGCCACGAGTCGCTGTCCCGGACGCCCCATACCGTCATGCCGAGGCATCGCGAGACTGCCAGGCAGTCGTTGGTGATGCTGGCGTACGTGGTCGGCGACGCGCCCTGGACGTCCAGCTCGGTGATGGCCACGTCGACGCCGAGAGCGGCGAAGCTCTGGAGAGTGGTACGGAAGTTGCTGTTGTACGGGCTGCCGCTGTTGAAGTGGGACTGGAAGCCGACGCAGTCGATCGGAACGCCGCGGGCCTTGAAGTCCTTGACCATGTTGTAGACGCCCTGTGTCTTGGCGTCGTTCCAGTTCTCGATGTTGTAGTCGTTGTAACAGAGCTTCACGTTCGGATCGGCCGCCCGCGCCGTCCGGAAGGCGACCTCGATCCAGTCGTTGCCGGTGCGCTGGAGGTTGGAGTCGCGACGTCCACCGGAACCGCCGTCGGCGAACGCCTCGTTCACCACGTCCCACTGGGCGAGTTTGCCCTTGTAGTGACCTACCACGCCGTTGATGTGGTTGATCATCGCCTGGCGCAGCGCGCTGCCGCTGAGGGACTGCATCCAACCCGGCTGCTGGCTGTGCCAGGCCAAGGTGTGGCCGCGTACCTGCTTGCCGTGTTGTACGGCCCAGTTGTAGACCTGATCGCCGCCGTTGAAGTTGAACTGGCCCTGCTGGGGCTCGGTTGCGTCGATCTTCATCTCGTTCTCGGCCGTCACCATGTTGAACTCGCGGTCGGCGATCGTCGTATAGGCCGAGTCGCCGAGCTTGCCCGAGGAAATGGCGGTGCCGAAGTACCGCCCGCTCTGCGCGGCTGCCGCGCCGAGGGACGTCGCGGCGGCGCCCGAGGGAGCCGCCGCCACCAGGACCGCTGTGGCGGCCACGACCGAGCCGGTCGCGACGGCGACGAGGGCCCGATGGACACGGCTGAGCCGTCGTCGGGTGCCGGGCGGGGGTGGGGGTATGGCCTTTGTGCTCATCGCAGAGCCTCCGTAACCGATTCACAGAACGTGGGGGGACACGCGGGACGCGCCCGCGGTTTTCGACGTCGCGCCCGATTGCCGGGAGTGCGCACCACCGCGACGTCGTAGGCGTTGACCGTTCCGGCTCCACCGAGCCGGCAGGGCCGTCGCCTCGGGGACTCAGTCTGGAAACGCCCGCGAAACGTGTCAACACTTTCGGAGATGTTTCGGAAACTCTGGCTGGTCCAGGTGATAAGAAAACGGCTTCGGAGCACGTCCAAGGCATCGAAAGTTTCGATCTCATTGGGTTGTGGCGATGTCGATCCCGGCAGAGTCCGGTTCGTTGCGCCGCTTGTTAGCGCTCACAGCTCTTCCCTAAAACGGTGCCCGCGCCCGGCAGGAGACTGCCCAGCGACTACGCCCACCGGGCCCCGGCGGGGGCGCCCCGCTCATCCGCCGCCCGTGCTGCACCCCCGCTCCCGAGATTTGCACGAGCGTTTCGAACTCCGCCGCCGGCTCACCGGCGTCGCCGCACTTCAGCGCCTGCGAGGGATCGCGACAACTGTCCCCCGGCGCGAGGCGGCGCGGCGGTCGGCTGAGCCGTGACACGCGATGTCAATGCGAGAACCGGGCAGCGGTCACACTACGGCGAAGCCTTACCGAGAGGGTGTCGGGGAATCCGAGGGTGTGCGGTTGATCGAGGCGAGATCACATACTTCCTGCGAGGTCATTCGTCGGCCGGGACGCCGTCCGCGACCGGCTGCGGAACGACCACAACGGGGCAGGATGCGTGCTGGACGCAGTGCTGGCTGACGGAACCGAGCAGGACGCCGGCGAAGGTGCCGTGTCCCCGGGTTCCCACCACCAGCAGCCGGGCGTCGCGTGCGGCGTCAGTGAGGACTTGCGCCGGATGCCCCTCCACCGAGCGGGTTGCCACCTGGACCATGCTGCGGGTCTGGTTCTTCACGACGCGCGCGACGGTTTCTTCCAGGCATTTCTCGGCCGAAGCGGCGAAGTTTCCGCCGTCAGGCATGGACGGCAGGTAGCCCCAGGAGTATCCGTACATACTGGGGTATTGCCACGCGGCGACCGCCGAGAGCGGCGCCCCCACCTGTCGGGCATACTCCATCGCCCAGCGCAGCGCGGCCTCGGACCCGGCGGAGCCGTCCACTCCCACGACAATCCGGTCGGTCTGGTCCACGGGCAGATCTTTCATGGGAACTCCTGCTGATCGTTTGTGTTCGGATCTCAAGTTCGAATTGTGCGGGTCATGCCCTTTGTCCAGTCTCACCCGACAGGCGGTGAGTTTGGGGTCCATGGAGCCGTCAGGGACGGATGTTCGACTCAGATCGGCCACATTGATCCGCCTGCGCGGCATCGCCTGGGGTGTGCCGAAATGTTCCATCACGCCCGGCGCGTCCGTGAGGACGAGCAGCCGGTCGGCGTTCACTTTGATGGCGATCAGCGCTGCGGTGAAGTCCTTGTCGACGACGGCCTCCACGCCGTGGATCCGTCCGGCACCGTGCCGAACACGGTGACCGTGCCCAGGATGTACACCACGGCGCAGCCGATGGTGCCCAGCACCGTGGCCCGTCCGACATTGCGCCGTGGGTCACGTACGCGGCCGGCCACCACCGAAGCGGTCTCGATGCCGATGTAACTGAACAGCGCGATGGCCGCCGCGGCCGAGATCGCCGCGGTCGCCGACGTGCCGGTGGGGTTGAGCGGCCCGAAGTTGTGCGCCTTGATGAACACCAGCCCGACGGTGGCCATGAACAGCAGGGGAATGAACTTCAGCACGGTCGTGATGTTCTGGGTGATGGCGATGTTCCGCACCCCGGAGAGATTGGCGACCGCGGGTATCCACAGACCCACCATCGCGATCACGACGGACCGGAGCTTGGCTGCCCGGCGTTCCAGAGGACCTCGACGTATCCGACCCACGCGACGACGATCGCGGCGTTGCCGGCCCAGGCGGTGATCCAGCAGGACCACGCGTTGAGGAAACCGCCGAAGTCCCCGAAGGCGTCTCTGGTGTAGACATACGGGCCGCCGGAACCCGGCACTCTCTTCGACAGCGACCCGAACGTGAACGCCAGCGCCAGAGCGCCTACGGTGACCAGGACGAACGCGATCAGACTGATCGGGCGGTGCGGCGCCAAGGCACTCGGCAACGCGAAGACTCCCGTGCCGATCACCGATCCGATGACCAGTGCGGTGGCCGTCGGCAGTCCGAAACTGCCGCTGCTTCGCCGTCCTCTGCGTACTCGTCGGGTGCGACTTTTCTCCGGACGCTTCACCATGCACCTGCGTACTCAACTGAGTTCCTCCTCGCCTCTGTTCACGACGGCCCACGCTGGGGGCTCAGCAGCGGCAGTCCGGCGGTCCACGTCGGGCTGCCGCTACCGGTCGATCACGCCGGTGCGTTGGCGTTGGAGCCGTTCAGTACGGGGGCGGGGACGGTCTTCACCGTGCCGGTCGGCGGTACGGGGGCTGCGGCGGCTGCCGTCTCACGGGCGAGGAAGGATCCGAGCTCGCCGATGGTGCTCATGAGGGGGGCGGGGAAGACGACGGTCGTGTTCTTGTCCACGCCTATCTCGACCAGGCTCTGCAGGTTGCGGAGCTGGAGCGCCAGCGGGTGGTCCATCATGATGTCCGAGGCGTCGCCGAGTGCGGCGGCGGCCATCGATTCGCCTTCCGCGTTGATGATCTTCGCTCGCTTCTCACGCTCGGCTTCCGCCTGGCGGGCCATCGCGCGCTTCATGCTGTCAGGCGGTTGGATGTCCTTGAGTTCGACCAGAGTGACCTCCACGCCCCATTCGGTGGTCGTCACATCGAGGATCTCGCGGATGTCCAGATTGATCCGATCCGTTTCCGACAGCGTCTGGTCGAGGGTGTTCTGGCCGACGACCTTGCGCAAGGTCGTCTGCGCTATCTGATTGATCGCCGTGTTCACGTTCTCTATCGCGATCACCGATTTCACGGCGTCCGCCACTCGGAAATAGGCGACGGCCGACACATCGACGCTCACATTGTCCCGGGTGATGATGCCCTGGGACTGGATGGGCATGGTGACGGTTCGCAGCGACACCCGGTGCAGGACATCGACGAACGGAACGATGAACCGCAGCCCCGGAGGACGAGCGCCGACCAGCCGCCCGAACCGGAACAGAACTCCCTGCTCGTACTGCTTGATCACCTTGACCGCCATGGCGATGGCCACGATGGCCAGGATGACCACGATGACGAGAAGGAAAATCAGAAGTGCCATTGCGTTGCTCCTCAGAAAGGATGGCGGATTCCCTGGTCCAGGACATACTGACCGGCAGGACCGCGGGCAGTGCGTGACGGGCGGAGGGGATGTGACCGGCGGAGGTCATATCAGCAGCCCTCAGACGCTCCCGTTCGTCCAACTCGTTGGAGCCGCCCTGTAGTTCATAACCGCATCGTCGCCGCGCCAGATCGTCGTCGGTAGGGCCGGATGGTCCCTCCTCTCCGGCTCAGCGGCCCCCCAGGTCCACCGGATTCTTCTGAGGACTGGCCGCAAATCCATTTCGGAGAGCCGGTCGGCCCCTTGGCCGCGGTACTGGTGCCGCACCATCGTGGAGTTATGAAAATCCAAGAGACCAACCTGAGGGAATTTTCCGGGGCGCGGCCGATTGTCGTCGGGGTGAACGGTTCCCGTGCGTCCCTCGCTGCCTTGCGATGGGCCGCGGCGGAAGCGGAGGCGCGCAAGGTGCCCCTGGTGACGGTGCACGCCTGGGAGCCGTCGGCCCGTCGGCGTGCGCCGTATGCCACCGTGGCGGAGCGCCGTACACCGGCCGAGGACCGGGAGTCCGGACTGAGGCTGGTCCAAGTCGCGGTGGCCGCAGTCCGGATGGCCCATCCGGGCGCCGACGTGCGGGCGGCGCTGGCCGAGGGACCGCCGGTCGCGGTACTCCTGCGCTACAGCGACGATGCTCTGCTTCTGACGCTCGGGCAGAGCCTGTGCAGGGACGGCTCGCCGACCGAACTCGGTCCGGTGACCCGCGCGTGCGTCAAGGAATCCCATTGCCCCGTCGTTACGGTTCCGGAGCCCCGCACGACAGCCCGGCACAGCGAACTCCCGGGCGTGGCGCCCGTGGCGACGGCCTTGGCCGGCTGACCTCCTGCGACCAGCACAATGCGACCACACCCCTGAGCCGGGACGAGCTCCGGATGGGGCGACAGTGGATACAGCTACCGCAACGGCCTGCTCGACTTCCGATGAATGGACGTGCTTCACATGCCAGCAGATACCCCGCGGACCTCGGCCGGCCCAGGAGCGGTGCCCTCGCGGAGCGATATCGGACGACGAGTTGCCGCGCGGCGCGAGCAGTTGGGGCTGAGTCGCGAGGAGGTCGCCGGACGGGCTGGTTCCGCAGGTAGCTACCTCCAGTATGTGGAGGAGGAGGCCACTGTGCTCGGCGTCACGTTCCTGCTGCGGTTGGCGAACGCGCTGGAGACGACGGTCGCGGAGCTGAGCGGTGGCACGGTCGATCTGCCCCCGGGTACGGGGCGGGCGGCCCACCACCCTGAACTGCGGGAACTGAGCGGCGATGAGTGCCGGTCGTTGCTGGGCACGCACGGCGTCGGCAGAGTCGTCGTGACCACCGGTGAGGGGCCGGCCATCGTCCCGGTCAACTATCTGGTCGTTCAGGGCAATGTGTCGTTCAGAACCGCACTGGACGCGCTGCCCGCACGGGCGGCGGGCACTGATACCGCATTCGAAGCGGATCACATCGACGATGCCCTGAGCCAGGGGTGGAGCGTCCTGATCGTCGGTCAGGCCCACATGGTGACCGACGCCGAATCCCTCCGCATCTTGGAAGAACACGCCTTGACCACGCCGTGGGCCGGTGGCGAGCGCACCTTGTGGATCACCATCGTGCCCAGGCGGGTCACCGGTCGCAGGATCGCCGTGCGGCAGAATCCCGCCGCGGCGGGGCCGTCAGGAAAGCTGCGGTGAGACGCGCCGTCAGGGGACCGGTTCGTCCGCTTGCGACCTCAACGCCGGGGAGGTCAATCGCGGCGGACGGGGACGGTCGGGAGACCATGGAGTACGGAGCGGACCGAATCGCCGTCGCACGGGGCGAACAGGGCCGACGACCCTGCGTTCAGGCGGACGCTGACGGAGCGTTCGGAGACTCCGAGCCGCTGCGAGGCGACAGCGCAGCTCTGGCCACCGATCGGCATCAGGGCCAGCTCCACCCGGTCGAGCGCGACTGACGCCGTCTCGGGGCACCGGTCCCTTATGGAGGGGACGTGAGGTGGGAAAGGCGAAGAGCGCGCCCGATGCGTTGTGATGACGAAGTCCGGTGCGGCGAGCACTTCGGCCATGGCGGCGGCGGTCGACCACGTCGACCATGGGGCGCGAGGTGATAATCCCATCGGACGCATCCATCCGCGAAGGTGGATCGACGAGAACTGCCGAGCAGGGCCCTTCGGCCCCCGGAAGGGCCGTTCGGCATCTGCGCAGACCGCGGGTGCGCAGGACACACTGCGCAGCGGGGCCGGACGTACGACGTACGTAACCGACCGCCCCGGCGCCCGCACTGATCTCACTGGGCGTCCGCACACGATGCGGAACGAGGGAAAGCCATGACACTCACGACGAGGCCCTTCACCATCGGCGCAGAAGTCTCCGACGAGGACGGCGCCTTTGGGGTTCTGCGCCGGGTGGTCGTCGACCCGGTCGCCAGAACCCTCACTCACTTGGTGATCGAGCCCAAGTACCACCACACGGCCGGCCGTCTCGTACCTGTCGGTCTGATCGACCAGTCCGCCGCGCAGATCGCACTGCACTGCACCACGGCCGAGTTCGAGGCTCTGTCGAGCGCTGACGAGAAGCATTTTGTGCCCGCACCGGACAATGAATGGGGCTATGCGGGCGGCGAGATTTTCGCTCTCCCCTACTACGGACTCGGTATGGGGACAGGCGCGGTCGCCATGAGGCCCGTTCTCTCGGTCCCGGGGCCGCGCCTCATCACGCGGGACCGTATTCCCACCGGCGAGGTGGAGATCCGCCGGGGTGATGCCGTGCACGCGACTGACGGTGAGATCGGCCGGGTCCAGGGCCTGGCCGTGGACACCGGCGACTACCACGTCAGCCATGTGCTTCTGGACGAGGGCCACTTGTGGGGAAAGCGACGCGTCGCGATCCCCATCGACGCGGTCGTCAGCGTCACCGGCGACGTCCGGCTCAGCTTGACCAAGGACGAGGTACGCGACCTGCCGCCGGTCGACCTTGACCATGACCCCACCCCGAGCGTCGCCGACGGAGACCCTGTCTGAGCCGCAGGGGGCAAGCTTCCGCTGACCGGCACGGCAAGAGCCGCGACCCGGTGTCGACGTTTCGGCTCTTGCGGTGTCCTCAGGCGTTGACGCGGGCCAATGGCTGCTCTCGCCCCTGACAGCCGGGGACGGAGAGCGGCCGATCCGGACGGAACGGGATCGGATCCCCTTCGCACGGCGCTCCGCCGGACGGTGGGCTCCAGCGGGCTCAGGTGGCTCAAGGCCCGGCGCCGCTGCGACGAGACAGGCACCGGGTTCGCCACCCGACCGCGCCCGTAGTGCGCATGGAACGTGTAGAAGCCGCTTACTACCGACAGGGCGTCGTTGATCGTCGTCGGTGCGTACCCGGGGCTGAGGTACGGCTTCCCGGTCCGCGGATTGACCGTTCCCGGAGGCGGCGACTGCGGGTTGCGCCGCTGGCGCTGCGGGTTCGGGGCCGTACGTAGCCAGCCGGTCAGGACGGCCGTCTCCGCCTCGGTCGCTCGTTCCCAGGCCACATCGAGCAGCCACAGCAGTCTTCTTGCACTTGGCAAGATGCCGTGCCTGGCAGCGCGAAACCCGTGGTCCGAGAGCTGGAGGTTCCGTAGCGTGTCGGTCATGCCGATGCCCGTCTTGTACTGCCGTGATTCGTTGAACCCTCGACGCGTAGACGAACACTTCGCGCTGGAGGCTCGGGAGGTCCGCGCCTGTGGCGGGGCAGTAGCGCTGATCGACCACGACGCCCTGTTGCAGGGCCACGCGCAGCAGGCAGTTGCACAAGTTCCGGCTGGACTGGGAAGCGCCTGGTACCGAGGCTGGATGATTCCCAGCGATCGATACGCCGCGTTGGCTGAGGCCCTGAGCCGACGCGGCACCGAACTGCTCGTGACACCGGAGCAATACCGCACTGCTCACGAACTGCCAGGCTGGTATGCAATGTTCGTCGACATCACGCCCGCGAGCGTGTGGCGTCCCACGAAGCCCGGTGAGATGCTGACCGCCGTCGACCTGGCTGCTCTCGCTGAGCCCCTGTTGCCAGGCTCGGGAATCGTGAAGGACTACGTCAAATCCCGCAAGCACGAGTGGGAGCAGGCGTGCTTCATTCCCGATCTCGCCGACGCCGTGGAGCTGACGCGGGTCGTGCAGCGTTTTGTAGAGTTGCAGGAGGAGTTCTTGGCCGGTGGGATCGTTCTCCGCGCCTTCGAGGCGTTCTCGCGGCTTGAGTCCGTCGCGGCTGAAGTTCGCGTCTGGTGGCTGGATGGTGAACCCAGGCTGCTGACGCCCCATCCGGATAGCCCGTTTGGGCGCGGGCTGGTGCCCGACCTTGATCACATCGGGCCTGCTGTGCGGCGCCTAGGATGCCGGTTCGTCACAACCGACGTGGCCCTTCGCTCGGACGGGGTGTGGCGGGTCGTCGAAGTCGGTGACGGCCAAGTCAGTGATCTGCACCAGTCGAGCAGCCGAGGCGAAGTGGCCGCACTGCTGGTCGGTCCGTAGCACTTGCATTCCTTCCCCTCACCAGTCAAGTGGTGAGCTCGTCAGGCCTTGACCGGTTCATGGGCGAGAGCCAGTCGTCTGTGTCGCGGTGGCGGCCGAGTCCGACTGCGGAGAACTCGTCGACGTGACTGCCCCTGGCGGCCCCGAGTCGCCGCAGCACCTGAGAGATCGGAGTGCCGGTCGCCGGCGACGGCTCCCCTTCGGCCAGACGTAATGGGCCAAGGACCACCTTGCCCGCATCCCAGACCTGGGCGGTCTGGGTCCCCGCCCCGCCGAAGTAATCGGCCTCGACGTAGGCTACCGGTCCTGTCTCCGAACACGCGGTCAGAAGGCGATCAAAGCCCGCCGGTGCCTTCCAGAACCCGTTGAGTTCGGATGCTCCGGCGATCGCGACGGCATCGAACAGCGCGTCGGTCATCGGCAAGAGCCAGAGGCGCTGGCCGAGAGGAACGATGCACGCCTCGGTGGTGGAGCCGGCCAACTCGCGGAGCGCGGATTCGGCTGCGATAACCGCCTGCAGGCAATACATCCCCTCATTCTCGCCTGGCCGCTGATCGCGGCGCGACGCCGGGTATGCCGAGGTCGACCGGCGCGACCCTGGCGAGCCGACGGGTCTGGTCCCTTTTCTGGCGCAGGAAGGACAGGGTGAGGTCGATCCCTTCGATCTCACCGAGCCACCCCTCTGCTTCGGCCCGAGCCCGGCCGGCCAGAAGGTCGACTTCGATCTCGTCGAGGCGGGGCAGCATCTTCGGATTGATATTGATCATGGGACATCTCAGAAGCTGTTGTCTTTCCGAAGGTGATCGCTGTGTTTCCGCTGGTCAGGTGTGATGTTGGCGGTTCGGCGGCAGGGATGACGTGTCGTGTCGTCTCTTCGGTGGAGGTGCCGGGTGCCGTCTGTGATGGGACTGCTGGAGGAGCGGGAGCGTGCCGTCCGGCGGCAGGTGGAGGCACTGCAGGCCGAACTTCGGGAGGCGGAGGCCGTGCTGGAGCGATTCGTGATCGCTCGTGAGACGGTCGGCCAGGTCCTGGCGGAGCCGCGCTGCGGCCAGGCGGCGCCGCCTGCGGTGACCGATAGGCCTCCGGTTCCGGGTTCGGCCGCGGGTGCGGTGCCCGGCTCGGTGGTGCCGGTGTGGCGGGACGCGCTCGACGCAGGTGTACTGGCTCGGGACTACCAGCGGATCATGAACATCGTGGCGGATCCGGCTCGGTCGGGTGGAGAGGGGATGGATTGCCGGGAGCTCGCGGCCGCTCTCGGGCTTGCGCCGGTGCCGGCGAAGGTCGAGGGGGTGCGGGTGAAGGCCAAGCGTCTTGTCGCCCGCGGTTGGCTGGCCGAGGACAAGCCGGGCAAGTTCAGTGCCGTCGCCGGGCGAGGCGGCGGCTCATGACCGTGGCCATCGACCAGAGGATCATCGCCTCCGCGCTGTCGGTGCGCCGTTCGTAGTCCCGGGCCAGGCGGCGTGAGCGCATCAACCACGCGAACGTCCGCTCCACCAGCCACCGCTTGGGCAGGACGCTGAAGCCGCTGGTGTCGTCGCTGCGTTTGACGACTGCCAGCGCGATCCGCAGCATGTCGCGGGCGAAGTCGACCAGTTGTCCGGTGTAGCCGCCGTCCGCCCACACCCGCCCGATCCGCCGGTGCCGATGCCGCAGCCGGGCCAGCAGCGTCCGCCCGGCCTCGCGGTCGGTGACCGATGCCGCCGTGACCATCACGGTCAGCAGCAGCCCGAGCGTGTCCACCACCATATGCCGCTTGCGTCCGTTGACCTTCTTGCCGCCGTCGAAGCCTCTGGTGGCGGCCGGCACCGAAGTGGCCCCTTTCACCGACTGCGCGTCGATGATGCCCGCGGTCGGTTCCGTATCCCGGCCGGCCGCCTGGCGGACCCGGTCACGCAGCCGGTCGTGCAATTCGCCGATCAAGCCCTGGTCGCGCCAGCGCCGCCAGAACGCGTAGACGCGGTCCCACGCGGGAAAGTCCGCGGGCATCGCCCGCCAGGTGATACCGCCCGCGACCAGGTAACGCACCGCATCCACCATCTGCCGGTGGCAATAGCCCTCCGGCTGCCCGCCCCTGCCCTCCATCCAGCCGGGCACCGGCAGCAGATCCCGCACCGCAGCCCACTCCGCGTCGGTCATGTCCGACGGGTATCGCGGTTCCCGGTCCGGGCGGTTGCCCGCATTCCCGAAACGGTGCGCGAGGCAGTCACACGACGGGGTGAACGGGTTGGACCCGGTCGGCGCGAGGGCGTACAACAGCGACAACAGGGCCTCCTGGCAAACTCGTTGGTCTCGACAGCCCCGAGATGCACCGGAGGCCCTGTCCTCATGCGTGCCACCGCCGAAGATCACCCGGCCGGGAAGCCAACCTCGAACCCACGCTCACCGTGATCGATACAGCAACAGCTTCTCAGGCGGCCTGGTCCGGAAATAGACCGGAACAGCTGGTCAGGGGTGGGAGACCAGTGGGAGATATCGGGAGAATACCGGGCGCCGCGCCTCGACGGCGCTGAGGAGCCCAAAGCGGTGCCTGGCCCGGTAAAAGGCCAGGTCAGGCACCCCTTTTTGTCGGTCTAGAAGAAGCCCAGCTTCTTCGGCGAATACGACACGAGAAGATTCTTGGTCTGCTGGTAGTGCTCGAGCATCATCTTGTGGTTCTCGCGGCCGATGCCGGAATTCTTGTAGCCGCCGAAGGCCGCGTGGGCCGGGTAGGCGTGGTAGCAGTTGGTCCAGACGCGGCCCGCCTTGATCTCGCGGCCGAGCCGGTAGGCGGTGTTGCCGTCGCGGGTCCAGACGCCCGCGCCGAGGCCGTACAGGGTGTCGTTGGCGAGCTTGAGGGCCTCGTCGGTGGAGTCGAAGGTGGTGACCGAGACGACCGGGCCGAAGATCTCCTCCTGGAAGATCCGCATGTTGTTGGTGCCGCGGAAGATCGTCGGCTCGATGTAGAAGCCGCCCTCCAGGCCGGGGACGGTACGGCTGGTGCCGCCGGTCAGGACCTCGGCGCCCTCCTGCTTGCCGATGTCGAAGTACGACAGGATCTTCTCGTACTGGTCGTTGCTGGCCTGGGCGCCGAGCATGGTGGCCGGGTCCAGCGGGTCGCCGCCGACGATGGCGCGGGTCCGCTCCAGGCAGCGGGCCATGAACTCGTCGTAGATCGAGGAGTGGATCAGCGCGCGGGACGGGCAGGTGCAGACCTCGCCCTGGTTGAGGGCGAACATCACGAAGCCCTCGATCGCCTTGTCGAGGTAGTCGTCGTCCGCGGCCATCACGTCCGGCAGGAAGATGTTCGGGCTCTTGCCGCCCAGCTCCAGCGTCACCGGGATGATGTTCTCGCTGGCGTACTGCATGATCAGCCGCCCGGTGGTGGTCTCACCGGTGAAGGCCACCTTCGCCACCCGCGGGCTCGACGCGAGCGGCTTGCCCGCCTCCACGCCGAATCCGTTGACGACGTTGAGCACACCGGCGGGCAGGAGGTCGGCGATCAGCTCGATGACGACCAGCAGGCTGACCGGGGTCTGCTCGGCGGGCTTGATGACCACGCAGTTGCCCGCCGCCAGCGCCGGCGCGAGCTTCCATGTGGCCATCAGGATCGGGAAGTTCCACGGGATGATCTGGCCGACCACGCCCAACGGCTCGTGGTAGTGGTACGCGACGGTGTCGGCGTCGATCTCCGAGATGCTGCCCTCCTGGGCGCGCAGCGCGCCCGCGAAGTAGCGGAAGTGGTCCACCGCCAGCGGCAGGTCGGCGGCCAGCGTCTCGCGGACCGGCTTGCCGTTCTCCCACGTCTCGGCCACCGCCAGCCGTTCGAGGTTCTCCTCGATCCGGTCGGCGATCTTGTTGAGGATGTTCGCCCGCTCCGTGGCCGAGGTGCGGCCCCACGGTCCGGCGGCCGCGTGCGCGGCGTCCAGGGCCAGCTCGATGTCCGGCGCGGTGGACCGCGCGACCTGGCAGAAGGTCTCACCGGTCACCGGGGACGGGTTGTCGAAGTACTGTCCCTCGGCCGGTGCGACCCAGTCGCCCCCGATGAAGTTGTCGTACCGCTGGGCGAAGCTGACGATGCTGCCCTCGGTGCCTGGCTGCGCGTAGACCATGGCGGCGCTCCTCGGTGTACCGGTGTACCGGTGTGCGGGTTACGGTGTCAGCACTCACTGTGGTGGCCCGAGGTTGGCAAAAGGTTGGCGTCGCGGGGCCTCCGCAGACGCCGGGGCGCGCGGGCGGCGATTCCCGCACGGCCGGTGACCGTCGCGTCAGCTCCGCAGCGCCGCGTTCAGCCGGCTCGCCGCGATCCCGCGCCGCGCGTCGCCGGGACCGAGCAGCCGCAGCGCATGCTCGTGCACGGCGGCGTCGTACGGCGCCCGCTCCCCGTACCGCAGCGCGTGCTCGGGGCGGGTGTCGGCGAGCACCGCCTCGCGGACCACCACTTCCAGATGCTCGCGCCAGGCCACGATGCCCGGAGCCTCCGACATCGGCAGCAGCGGTCCCCGGTAGTGGCCGACGGCCGCCGCGATGTCACCGCACTCCAGCGCCCTCAGCACCTCGGCCGCGTCACAGCTCACCGGCACCGTCAGCGCGTACCGCCTGGTAGCCACACCGCCGTTCAGCGCGCGCCGCAGATGAGACAGTTCGGCCTTGAACGTGGACGCGGTCACGCAGCGGTCGCCGTACAGCGACGCGCGCAGCCGGTCGGGCGCGAAGCCCTCGGGCTCCAGGGCGAGCAGCGTCAGGATCTCCAGTTGGCGCGGCGGCAGATGCAGCGGCTCACCGTCGCTGCTGGCCTGCGCCGTACCGAGGCAGCGCAGTTCGAGACCGGCGGGGCGCTCCGGCTCCGGCGCGCCGTCCAGCAGGCGCGCCTCGATGGCGGAGGCCAGGGTGCGTACGGTCGGCAGGGCCAGCGGGTGCGAGCGGTCCCACGTGGTGGAGAGGTCGAGGACGCCCAGCACCCGGCCGTCGGGGGCGTGGATGGGCGCGCAGTAACAGACCCAGCCGTGCAGGGCCGCGACCAGGTGCTCGGCGGAGAAGACCGTGCTCGGGCGGCCGGTGCGCAGCGCCAGGGACAGCGCGTTGGTGCCCATCGCGCGCTCGTCCCACCGCCCGCCCGGCGCGAAATTGACCCGCTCCGCCCTGCGCCGCATCAGCCTGCCGCCGCACGTCCACAGGATCGTGCCGGACTCGTCGGTCACCGCCGCGACGAAACCCGCGTCCTCGGCGATGCTGTGCAGTTCCTCCGACAGGTCGGCGACCGGCGCTCGCAGCGGCGACCCCTTCCACCGCGGATGGACCGCGCCGTCCTCGGAGACCGGCGCGCTGTCCCGTGCGGGATCCACCGTGCCGACGCTGCGCACCCAGGAGTCGGTGACCTCACGGCGCAGCGGCGCCGGGCCCGCCGGATAGCCCCCCGCCGACCTCAACTGCGGTACGCGGCGGGCCCATTCGTTTTCCAGTACGGTCCTGCGGTGCTGGAGCGCACCCTGCTCTGCCATGGCCTTCCCGACTTCTGTGTCGTCTTCGTCGTCGACATGGATGTCCGGGCACTGCCGGGTGCCACCTCGTAGGGGAGACGGCGTGATCCGCATCATAATCGGACACCTCGCCCGCAGGAAGGCTGTTCGCGGCAGTCCGCACCGCGTTCGAGTCCGGGCGGCAGCAGAACGGCTCGTACCGCTCGTGCGGCTCGTATGGCTCCCAGGACGCGACAGACGCGACGGACGCGACGGACGCGCGGAGGGCGGCGCCCCCGTGTCACGGGGCGCCGCCCTCACAGCATCCGAGGACCGCGGTCGGTCAGTGGCCGAACAGGTGCCGCGCGTGACGGTGCCGCGGTGCGGCCGCCGTCTCGGAACCGTCGGCGCTGTCGGCCGCCGTGGAGCCGCCGTACGCGTAGTCGGTCCCGGTGTCCCCGGCCGGTGTGGCCGTGGTGTCCGCCGTGCCCAACTGGGCCGCCAGCGCGTCACGTTCCCTGGCGTTGTCCTTCGCGGCCCTGCGGGCCTCGGTGAGCTTGCGGGACTTGCGCCGGTGGCTCACTCCGCCGCCCATCGCCATCGCGGCGCCGAGGCAGAAGATCAGGGCGAGCGCCAGACCGGCGCAGAAGATCTGAAGGGTGTTCATGGTCGCGATGGAGTGTCCGAGCACCGACACGTTGTACTCGGGACCTCCCGACGTGTTGTCGGCGATGGCGAGGCCGGTGAAAGCACCGGCACCGGCCAGGAGCAGCAATCCCAGGATCAGCATTGCGGTCACCTCCGATGGTGAGCTGCGTACCCCTCGGCTACCCGCCGGACGGCGTCGCATACGTCCCGCCCGTATCGGCCGCCGACCGCCCGCCGCACGCGCAGCCCCGGTGGCGCGGTGCGCCACCGGGGTCCGTCACCATGTGTCACCGCCTGTCACCGGAGTGTGCGCGCGACGTCAGTGCGTCGGCGGGTAGCTCACCACGTCCACCGGGACCGTCGCCGAGCCCTGCGCCGCCGCGCCGTAGTCGTTGATGACGTGGTCGATCACGCCGTCGCCGTTGAGCGAGACGGTCAGCAGGTCGTGGAACCGTACGCCCGGGCGGTCGGGCACCTCGAAGCTGTGGGCGTTGTGGATCGTCGGGTCCACGTTGAAGAAGCAGTAGCTGCCAAGCCCCCAGCCCTCGTGGTGCCGGACCGAATCCGCCACCTTGTAGGCGGCCCAGCCCGCGACGCCGTGATGCCCGTAGGCGGCCTGATTCGGCGGGTCGTACGGCAACTCGTTCTGGAACATGACCGTCCGGCCGTGGTCGCCGTTCCAGATGACGTTGTACTTCTGGTAGTGCTCCACGAACAGGCCGGTGGCCAGGACGTGGTCACCGTTGACGACCACGCCGGTCTCCGCGGTGTTCACCGTCCAGCCGACGCCCGTACCGTGGTCCGCACGCCAGGCCCAGATGTGGTCGAGCAGCACATTGTCGCTGTTGACGACCAGGCTCGTGGTGGCCTTGCCCGCGCCCGCGCCGCCGATCCGGAAGAACACGTCCTGGAGCGAGGTCGGGTCGCGCGGGTCCGTACGGCCGCCGCGCCTGCTGCCGACCTCCAGCAGGGCGGGGGAGTTGGTCTTGCCCGCGTCGAAGAGCAGCCCCGCGACGCGGACGCCCTTGACGTCCGCGACCGTCATCGGCACCGCTCCGCCGACCGGCGTGAGGGTGGGGAAGCCCAGGCCGAGCACCACCGTGCCCGACCACTTGACCTTGATGGACTCCGCCAGCCGGTAGACGCCCGGAGTCAGGAGCAGGTGCTTGCCCTGCGCCAGCGCGCGGTTGATGGTGCGCACCGAGTCCGTGGGCTGGGCGATGAAGAACCGGTCGATGGGGACCGAAGTGCCCTCGGTCGTACCGCCGGACCAGGACGCGCCGACCGCGTCGTGCCGCAGCGACGGCAGGAACACCCGGTAACGGCCCGCCGCGTCGACGTACAGGAAGGGCTTCTCGCGGCTGAGCGGGCTGGTGGCCAGCGTCGTGTACGGCGGGTCGGGGAAGGACTGCTCGGGGGCGCCGACGACACCCGCGAAGACCTGGTTCCACACGCCGTTGGACCAGGAGCCGACCGAGCTGTCCCGCGTCAGCCACTGCTGCTGCGAGGCGTTGATCACCTGCCCGTCCACCACCGAGTCGGCGATGAAGCCGCCGCTGGAGTAACCGCCCTGCCGGGGGAAGAGGAAGAGCTGGCCGCGGATGTGCACCCGGCGCAGCGGCGCGGCCTGCGACACCGCCCACCAGTTGATGCCGTCGGTCGGGTTGACCGCCAGATTCTCCGCCGAGCGCCAGAAGTTGGTGAGCGCGCTGTCGCCGCCGCCCGGCTGCGCCTGCCCCTCGACCCGCACCGCGCCGTTGATGGTCACGTCGTCGGGCGACAGCCCGAGGCCCGCGACCGAGGTGTAGTAGCCGAGCTGCGCGTCGACGTCGTACGTGCCCGGCTTGAAGAGGAAGGCGTAGCGCTGCGTGCCGAATTCGTTGGCGACCTGTACGGCGGTGGCCGCGTCCAGCGCGGCCTGGATGTCGGCGGCGGGCATGCTCGGGTCGAAGACGGTGACGTTCGGGCCGAAGTCGGGTTCCGTGGACGGCGAGTGGCCGCCGGGGGAGTGGGAGCCGGGGGAGTGCGCGCCGGCCGACCGCGCCGCGGCGGGGGTCGCGGCACCCGCCAACGGCACCACACCGGCGAAAGCGGCCGTGGCGATCAGCGAACGGCGGCTCAGACCGCCGCGCTCCCCGGATGTGTGCTGCGACTGCGATGGCGCCTGCGGCTGCTGCGAGTCGGGAAGTGCACTGTCTGCGGCCCTGAACGAAGACATGAGCTACGACCACCTTCTGACGGCGAGGGGGGAATTGAGAGCGCTCTCTTGGAGACGTACCCTCGCGGGCCGCGCGACTGGGTGTCAAGCACGAAGAGAGCGCTCTCTCGCAGCGAATCGGCTGGTGACTCCACCGAGTTCACCAGCACACCACTGGCCTCAGGAGTGCCGCCCCGGCCGCCGGCGGACGGGTCGTCAGACGGTCGCGAGCGAGATCTCCGTCGACTTGATCAGGGCGATCACGGCGGTGCCCTGGGCGAGCCGGAGGTCGACTGCCGCGTCCTTGGTGATCGCGGAGGTCAACTCGCCGCCCTCGACAGAAATCTTCACCGCGGCCATCGCGCCGCCGGTGGCGATGTCCGTGACGGTGCCCGGTAGTTGGTTGCGGATGCTGAGCCCCGAGACCGGGCCCGTGGACAGGGAGACCTCGGTGGACTTCACCAGGGCGCGGACCGCCGTGCCCTCGGCGAGGCCGAGTTCGCCCGCCGCCTCCAGGGTGATCGCGGCGGTGATGTCCTGGCCGCCGTTCAGCCGTACCTTGACGGTCGCCATCACCTCGCCGGGGGTCACGGACGCGACGGTGCCGGGAAGTTGGTTGCGGATGCTCAGGCTCATGGGATACGCCTCGATCGCCGTATGGAATGTCGGATTTGCCGGGTGCGGCTCTCGCACTCTAACCGGGCGCCGTACGCGCGCCGGGGCGCGAACCGGCACGGCGCGTCCGTCGTGTCGGTTCGCCGCCGGCCGCCGGCCGCCGGCCGCCGTCCCTCTGCGGTCCGCCACTGCCGTCCGTCGGGGCTCCGCCGTGTCGTCGCCCGTGGTGTGCGGGGCCGGGCGGCGGGCTGCGCTTATTGTCTTCCCCATGCAGTCCTACACGATCGGCCAGGCCGCGCGGCTCCTGGGCGTCAGCCCCGACACGGCCCGCCGCTGGGCGGACGGCGGCCGGGTCGCCACCCACCGCGACGACAACGGCCGCAGGCTCATCGACGGCCGCGACCTGGCCGCGTTCTCCGTCGAGATCGCGCAGTCCGACAGCGCGGACGAGGACGCCTCGTACACCTCGGTCCGCAACGCCTTCCCCGGCATCGTCACCGCCGTGAAGCTCGGCGACGTCGCTGCCCAGGTGGAGATCCAGGCCGGGCCGCACCGGCTGGTGTCCCTGCTGACCCGCGAGGCCGTCGAGGAACTGGGCCTGGAGGTCGGCATGCAGGCCACCGCCCGCGTGAAGTCCACGAACGTGCACATCGACCGGGTCTGATCCGCCGCGCCTCTGTCCGCACCTCAGCCTTCGTCGCGCCCGCGGGTGTCAGCCCGCCCACCGTCCCGAGGTGAAGGCGACCGTGAGGACGGTGGCCAGTGGCGCGGCGACGCACACGTACGCCGTGGTCAGCCAGGGACGCCGTACGCTCCAGGCGGCCAGCCCCGTCCACAGCGGCCACCACAGCAGGGAGGCGCGCGGCACGGACATGTACCAGTACGAGGTGCCCAGCGCCCACAGACTGAGCCCGAGGTAGACGGCCTCCGGCCAGCGGCGTCGCTTGAGCAGCAGGCAGAGCAGCGCCAGACCGACCGCCATGGCGACGAGTTCGAACTGGAACAGCAGCGCGTACGGCGTGGCCTGCGTGTGGTCGAAGGCGCCGTCCCAGGTGTGCCGCCACGCCTGCCACGGCGAGTGGAACGTCCGGTACCAGCCGCGTTCCTCCGCGTGCTTCCAGGCCATCCAGTCGCCGGTGCGCGCGTGCAGATACCAGGCGTAGACGAGCGCGGGCAGCGCGGAGAGCGCCGGCCAGTGCAGCAGCCGCAGCCGCTTGGTCAGTGGCCCCGAGGTCAGGAGCTGGACGACGAGCGCGGCGCCGAGGAACAGACCGCTGATCCGGACGGTGGTCGCGGCGGCGGCCAGCGCGGCGGCGAGCGGCCAGTTCCCGCGCTTGGCGGCCAGCCAGCAGGGCAGCGCGAAGGCGAGGAACAGTGCCTCGGTGTACCCGGCGGCGAGGAAGACCGCGCAGGGGGAGAGCAGCAGGAAGAGCACGGCGCGCGATCCGGTGCCGTTCCCGTCGTCCGGGAGCCGCGTGGCGCCGCGCCCGGCTACGGACGTACGCGCGGACCGGCCGTCCAGCTCGGCGATCCGGGCCAGCGACAGCACGGCGACGGCCCCCGCCACGAACGAGATCAGCAGCCCCGCGGCGGTCCAGTCGCGTATCAGCAGGTGCACGGCGCGCAGCAGCAGCGGGAAGCCGGGGAAGAACGCCTCACGGTTGTCGGGCGTGGCCGCGCCGCTGCCGAGAACGGCTCCCGGCACTGGGGCCGGGAAGTAGCCGTCGCGCGCGATGTGCAGGTAGTAGCCCCAGTCCCACTGCTCCCAGCGGGACATCATCGAGGGCGCCCGCTGTGCCTTGCCGTCGCCGGTGAACAGCCGCCCCGTGCAGTACGCGGTCGTCCAGACGCCGACTCGCGTGAGCGCGTACAGCCAGAGCACGGCGCGGTCGGTGGGGCCGAGGCGGGGGAGCGGCAGATGTCCCGGGAGCCGGTGGCGGAGCGGGAGCGGGGCGGTACGGTCCGGCGGCTCGGACGGTACGAGGCGGCGCGCGGTCGCGGGCGGGGAGAAGGCGCTCTTGGGCATGGTCGTGCTCCTGAGGGGGCTGCCACGGACCGATCGGACGACCGCGTGGGCGACGACGTACGGGTGGCGGTTCCGGGCATGCCGGACTGCCCGGCCGACCGGTGCGGCCGGGGCGGGGTGCGACGGGGGGAGTGTTTAGCGGGCTGTCGTCATGTGGACCGTGCCGGTCGGCGGGTAGGTGCGGACCGGGTAGCCGGAGGTCGCGGTCGACGACGGGAGGCCGTTCGGGCCGGTGGTGGCGGGCCCCGGGCTCGTGGCGGGCGGGACGGCGCCGCCGTCACCGGGCAGCAGCGTGACCAGCGACGCGGTCGTACCGCCGATCAGGACGCAGGCCACCGCGGCGACCGTCGCGAGCCGCTGCCTCCGCTTGCGGTCGCCGCGGGCACGGACGACGGTCGGGGGCGCGGGCGTCGCCGCGCGGCGACCGTCCGCCGCGGCGTCCTTGAACGCGGACCTCAAGCGCTCCTCGTGGGTCTCAGGCACCAGGGGGCTCCTCTGCGTGCGGTTCCGGCAGATGGTGGGCGAGCGTGGCCCGGCCCCTGACCAGGTGAGTCTTGACGGTGCTGCTGGACACACCGGTCTCCGCGGCGATCTGGTCGACGGACAGGTCGCACACGTAGTGCAGGGTGACGCTCCGCCGCTGTCCTGGCGGCAGTTCGCGCAGCGCGGAGACCAGGGCGACCGTGCCGGGGCCCGGTTCCTCGACGGACGGCGGGCCGCCGTACCGCTGCCATGCCTCCTCCGAGCGCCGACGGCCGCGCCATCGGCTGACCGCGAGCCGCCAGGCGACCGTACGGATCCAGCCCTCCGGATTGCCGTCCCTCGCGAGCTGCCGCCGTCGGCTCCAGCCCCTGACGAACGCTTCCTGCACCACGTCCTGCGCCTCCGGCAGATCGCCGAGCATCACATAGAGCTGACCGGTGAGCCGTCTGACCGCGTGGGCGTAGAACTCTTCGAACTCCTCAGCGGTCAACAACAACTCCCAGTTCTCTTCGGCCTCATCACGCATACGCCTGGGGCCGGACGTCCGGTCGACATCCACAGGAGAGAATCTGCTGTGACGGCTGTCACATGAGGTCGCGGCGCGCCGCAGCCGCTACTCGGCGGCGGGCGACTCGGCGCGTTCCTTGAGGCCGCGGGCCTCCATCTCCAGGTACCTGCGGGACAGACCGCCCGCCACCAGGCCGACCAGTCCGGACAGCGCGCCGCGCTGGGTGAGCACCAGGGTGAGGCGGGTGCCGTCGCCCTCCGGCTCGACCAGGTGGTCGCCGCTCGTGGTCACTCCGGGACCCGCGGACCGCCACGAGAACCGGGAACCCTCGTCCAGCGCCGTGACCGTCCACACCGCCTTGCGCAACTTGGGCTGCTCGACCGCGAATCGGCGCCCGACGGCGACGACGTGGTCCGCGCTCCCGCTCTGGCCCGCGCCGTCCGCGTCGAGCGGGCGGACGGAGGTCATGGACGCCGTGAGACCGGGCCAGTCCTCGACGGCGACGAGAACCTCCCAGACGCGTTCGACGGGAGCGTCGATGGTGATCGAGGTCTGGTAGGTCGGCACAGGGACTCTCCCTCGCGGTCGCGTGGCTCCGGCAGGAGACAGACTCCCACGCGCCCCTCGCACGCCGCCGGGTAGCATGGCCGTCTGCGGCGCTCCCCGGAGCACCGCGCGGCGGTGGGGCCCGCCGTACCCGAACCACGGCGACACAGCCGTCAACGGTCCCTACTTGCGACGCGCGCACGCCAAGCTTGGGCGTGCCCGGTGAGTAGGAGACGAAAGTGGCAGAAGTCCGGCCCGTGACGCCCGACGAACCCGTGGACCCCGACATCGATCTGCACGACCCGGCACAGCGCGAAGAGTCGCGCGAGGGCCAGGCCCCGGTCGTCGCCGTGGTCGCGGTCGGCGGCGCGATCGGCGCGTGCGCCCGCTACGGGGCCGCGCTGCTCTGGCCGACGGCCTCCGGCACCTTTCCGTGGACGACGCTGATCGTCAACGTCGTCGGCTGCGCGGTCATCGGTGTCTTCATGGTACTGATCACCGACGTCTGGAACACGCACCGTCTGGTGCGGCCCTTCTTCGGCACCGGCGTGCTCGGCGGCTTCACCACCTTCTCCACCTACGCCACCGACATCCGGGCCCTGATCGACGGCGGGCAGGCCCGTACCGCGCTCGCGTATCTGGCGCTCACACTGCTCGCCGCCCTCGCCGCGGTGTGGCTGGCGGCAGCCGCGACCCGGCACGTGGTGCTCGGGCGGCTCGCGGACCGGGCCGAGCGGGCACGGCGGGCCGGCGAGGCGGAGGCGCGATGAACTGGCTGCTGGTCATCGTCGGGGCCATGGTCGGCGCTCCGATGCGCTACCTCACCGACCGCTCGGTCCAGAGCCGGCACGACAGCCTCTTCCCCTGGGGCACCTTCACCGTCAACGTCGTCGGCTGTCTCGTCCTCGGCGTCGTGACCGGCGCGGTCACCGAGGGCGCCGCCACGTCCCATGTCCAGGTCCTGCTGGGCACCGGCCTGTGCGGCGCCCTCACCACCTACTCGACCTTCTCCTACGAGACGCTGCGGCTCGCCGAGAGCGGCGCCCGCTTCTTCGCCGCGACCAACGCGGTGGCGAGTGTGGCGGCCGGGCTCGGCGCGGCCTTCGCCGGTACGGCGCTGGCGCAGGCGTTCTGGGGCTGAGCCGCGGGGTTCGTCAGCGCGCCGACAGCACGCTCATCAAGTGGCGGACGGTGCGGGGCAGTTGGGCGCCGAACCGCTTCGTGTCGACGCGGGGCGGGGGTTCGGGTGAGCCGCCCGCGTCCGTCGGGTGCTCGCCCGCGCCGATCCACTCCTCGGTGGCGCCGGCGTCGATCGAGAACACGGCGCCGCCGTGCAGGACGTCCACGGTCTGGCTCGTGGAGTCACCGGTGAGAAAGGCGCGGTCGCCGAGGCCGGTGACCGGCCTGCTCGTCCGCGGGTCGTGGACCATGACCACGCCGCTGTCGGCGGCCGGCTCGGCCGGGTCGGCGTCCCGCGCTTTCAGACCGTCCTCGAACTCCGTCCGGGGGTCGGTCTTCTTGTGCAGGTCAACGCTGGCCGAGATGGTGTACGAGGTGATCCAGCCGTCGTTCTCCGGCGTGTTGCCGACCAGGCTGCACGCTATGTGGTCGAGCGTCCTGCCGACGTTCATCGGTCCGGGGATCTCGCGCATCGTGGACAGGTCGAGCATGTTCACGAGGGGCTGGAGCGCCGCCACGGTGCACGGATCCGCGAGGCGGTATCCGTGCAGGTCGGGCGCGGCCGTACGGCCGTAGTCGGCACCTCGCAGCGCACCGGCCCAGACCGCCGACGCGACGACGGCCCCGGCGAGCGCCCAGACCCAGGGCCCGCGCCGTCGGTGCACGCCGGACAGCCGTCCGCCGCGCGGCTCCGGCGGCCGGTCGTCGTCGCCGATGACATCGACGGGCCGGTCGTCGCCCGACCCGTCCGTCAGCTCGGGCTCGGTGATCACGCCGCCCCCCTCGTCGCGTTGGGTCCACCCTATGGCGGGGGCACGGCGCGCGGACGGGGGACGGGCGTGTTCCGGTCAGCGGTCCAGGTACGACAGGAGTTCCCGCGCGGCCGGTCCTGGCCGGTCGTCGTCGGGCAGGGCGACGGAGACCGGCCAGCCCGGGTCCTCGGCGCCGCTGATCGGCACGGCGCACAGCGACGCGGCCGACTCCTTGCGGGCGATGGGGCGCGGGACGACCGCGATGCCGAGCCCGTAGCGGACCAGGTCGATCACCGTGTGCACGTCGTACACCTCGAGGGCGACCTGGCGGGAGGCGCCGCAGGCGGCGAAGGCCCGGTCGGTGAGCTGCCGGGCGCCCCAGTCGGCGTGGAAGTCCACGAAGGTCTCGCCGTCGAGGTCCGCCCACTTCACCTGCGGCTCGCCCGCCAGCCGGTGGCCGGGGTCGCAGAGCAGCACCATCGGCTCAGTGGTCAGCGGCAGCAGGCGTACGCCCTCGGGCGGCGCTCCCGGCAGGGTCACGAAGGCGACGTCGAGATGGCCGTCGGCCACGTCGTCCGCGAGCACGGTCGAGCCCGCCTGGCGCAGCCGGACCTCGACATTGGGGTGCCGGGCGCGGAAGCGGGCCAGCAGGTCGCCGATGTCGATGGTGACGCACTGCTCGATGCCGACCGAGAGGGTGCCGCGCAGCAGTCCCTGCACCGCGGCCACGGCCTCCCGCGCTGCGCGGGCGCCGGCCAGTGTGCGGGTCGCCTCCACGAGCAACGCCCGCCCGGCGCCGGTGAGTTCGACGCTGCGTGTGGTGCGGACGAACAGCGGTGAGCCGAGCTCGCGCTCCAGTGCGCGCACCGAGGCGGACAGCCCGGACTGGGAGACCAGCATGCGCTGGGCGGCTCGGGTGAAGTGCCGTTCCTCGGCGACCGCCACGAAGTATTCGAGCTGGCGCAGTTCCATGATTCAGCACTTTAGCTGCTGAATCGAGCCCCATTGTTCCAAGCGCGGACGGAAGGCGGCGGTCGCGGCCTGTGGCCGTCTGGGGCGGGAGGGGCGGTCCGTGCGGGGGTGACGAATGCCACCCGCCACCCTTGACGTGCTCGGAGGGCGACGGCATTCTTCCATCATCCGGTATTCAATTACCGAAGAGTGGAATCAAGCGGAGGAGTGCGCGATGACCGCCGTCCCGGCCGACGCGGACCGGCCCACGCCCAAGGCGCCAGGGCTCGCGGCCCGGCTGCGCGCCCGCATCGGCGCCGAGAAGGTCCTCACCGACCCCGCCCAACTGCGCACCTACGAATGCGACGGCCTGACCAACTTCCGGGTACGGCCCGCCGTCGTCGTCCTCGCCGAGCACCGCGACGACGTCGTGGCGGCGGTACGGCTGTGCGCCGAGGCCGGAGTCCCGTTCGTCGCCCGCGGCTCCGGTACCGGGCTGTCGGGCGGCGCCGTACCCGTCGCCGATGGCGTCCTCATCGTGCTGTCCAGGCTCCGCCGGATCGTCTCCGTCGACCCCGACAACGCCCGCGTCGTCGTCGAGCCCGGCGTGATCAACCTGTCGGTCACCCGCGAGGCCGCCCCCTACGGCCAGGCGTACGCGCCCGACCCGTCCTCGCAGCAGGTCTGCTCCATCGGCGGGAACGTCGCGGAGAACGCGGGCGGCGCGCACTGCCTCAAGTACGGCTTCACCGTCAACCACGTCATGGGCGCCGAAGTCGTCCTGCCCGACGGCGAGGTGGTGCACCTCGGGGGTACCGCCCCCGAACACCCGGGCCTCGACCTGCTCGGCGCGTTCGTCGGCAGCGAGGGCACGCTCGGCGTGGCCACCGAGGTCACCGTCCGCACCATCCAGGCGCCCGAATCCGTACAGACCATGCTCGTCGGCTTCCACACCGTGGAGGACGCGGCCGGAGCCGTCAGCGACATCATCGCGGCGGGCATCCTGCCCGCAGCCATCGAGATGATGGACGCCCTCGCCATCGAGGCGGCCGAGGCCGCGGTCAACTGCGGTTACCCGCAGGGCGCGGTCGCCGTCCTCGTCATCGAACTCGACGGCCCCCGCGTCGAGGTGGACGAACAATTCGTCCAGGTCGAGCAACTGGCCGCCGCACGGCACGCGTTCGAGACCCGCATCGCCCGCGACGCCGCCGAGCGCGCCCTGATGTGGAAGGGCCGCAAGTCCGCCTTCGCGGCCGTCGGCCGGATCAGTCCCGCCTACTACGTCCAGGACGGCGTCATCCCGCGCACCCGGCTGCCCGAGATCCTCACCGAGGTCGGCCGCCTCGCCGAGCGCGCCGGGATCCGCGTCGCCAACGTCTTCCACGCGGGCGACGGCAATCTGCACCCCCTCATCCTCTTCGACGACACCGTCCCCGGCGCCGCGCACGCCGCGGAGGAGCTGGGCTTCGCCATCCTCGACCTGTGCGTCGACGCGGGCGGCTCCATCACCGGGGAACACGGCGTCGGCCTGGAGAAGAAGTCGCGGATGACCCGGCAGTTCACGGCCGAGGACCTGGACACCATGCAACTCGTCCGCTGCGCCTTCGACCCCGACAACATCGCCAACCCCGGCAAGCAGTTCCCGACCCCGCGGCTGTGCGGGGAGCGCCCCGGCGTCCGCACCGCCGCCGACACGCACGACCCGGCGCTGGGCGAGGTGTTCTGAGATGACCGCACCGCACCGCGCGCGTCCGGACACCGCGCAGGCGAGGGCCGTACGGTCCGAGACCGTGGCCGCCGCTGAGGTCGCCGAACACCCGACCGCCGCCGAGACCGTCGAACCCGCCACCGCAGCCGAGGTCGCCGGGATCCTGCGGAGCACCACCGGCACCGTCGTCCCGGTCGGCGGCGGTACGAAGACCGGCTGGGCCGCCCCTGCCACCTCCTGCGACCTGCTGCTGCGCACCACGGGACTGGGCCGGGTCGTGGAGCACGTGCCCGGTGACCTCGTGGTCGTCGCCGAGGCCGGGGTGCCACTGGCCGACCTGCAACGACAGCTCGCGGAACACGGCCAGACGCTCGCCCTGGACCCGCCCGAAGCGGGCGCCACGCTCGGCGGGATCGTCAGCGCCAACGCCTCGGGGCCGCGCCGACTGCGCTACGGCACCGCCCGCGACCTGCTCATCGGCGTCACCGTCGCCCTGGCCGACGGCACGCTCGCGCGATCGGGCGGCAAGGTCGTCAAGAACGTGGCCGGATATGACCTCGGCAAGCTCTACACCGGAGCGCACGGCGGCCTCGGCGTCCTGGTCTCCACGACCTGGCGCCTCCACCCGCTGCCACCGGTCACCGGCGCGGTCACCGTGCCCGTGCAGGACAGCGCCGAAGCGGGCAGGTACGCCGCGCTGCTCGCCCGCTCCACGCTCACCCCCACCGCCGTCGAACTCAACTGGTCCTCGCGGGCGGGGGAGTTGGTCGTGCTCTTCGAGAGCAGCGCAGCTTCCGTACGCGCCCAGTCGCGCGCCGCGGTCGCGTTGCTGGGGGCGGGGGCGCACGCGGACGAGGTCCCCGACTGGTTCGGCGCGCGGCCGACCGGCGGCCTCGTCCTGCGGCTTGCCCACGAACCCTTCGCGCTGCCCCGCGTGCTCGACGCCCTCCCGGACGGGGCTTCGGGCACCGCGTCGGCCTGCACGGGAGTGGCGTACATGGCGGTGCCCACCGACACCGACCTCGCGGCGCTGCGGGCGTCGATCGCCCCGTACGACGGCTCCGCGGTGGTGATCGCCGCCGACGACGCGCGCGACGCGCTCGACCACTGGGGGCCGGTCGCCGACTCGTTCGACCTGATGACGCGCGTCAAGGACCGCTTCGACCCGGAGCGGCGCCTGTCGCCCGGCCGACTGCTCGGAGGACTCTAGATGGCCGCGGACACCCCCAACGGGCCCCTTCCGCACGGGAATCCGGCGGACACGTCCAAGGACGCCTCCAACGGGTCGCTCCCGGACGGGGGTTCAGGGGGCGCCTCCAACGGGTCGCTCCCGCCACGGGGTTCGGGGGAGCCCCCGGTCCCGGTGCCGCCCGTACTCGGTGTGTCCGTCGCGCCCAGCGCGGGCGCCGCCACCGTCGCCCTCGGCATGCCGGGCAGCGCGCCACCGCCCGGCAGCGCCTTCGACGCCCACCACCCGCCGGACGCGGCGCTCGTCGGGGACTGCGTGCACTGCGGCTTCTGCCTGCCCACCTGCCCGACGTACGTGCTCTGGGGCGAGGAGATGGACAGCCCGCGCGGACGCATCGACATCATGAAGGCCGGACTCGAAGGCGACGCCTTCGACGCCGGCAGCGTGCGTCACCTCGACCAGTGCCTCGGCTGCATGGCGTGCGTGACGGCCTGCCCGTCCGGCGTGCAGTACGACAAGCTCATCGAGAGCACCCGCGCCCAGCTCGAACGCCGGGTCCAACGGCCGCGCGCCGAACGGCTGTTGCGCGCCCTCATCTACCGCCTGTTCCCCTACCCCCGCCGCCTGCGCGCCCTGCGCGGACCGCTGCGCGTCTACCAGGCGAGCGGCCTCGGGCGGCTGCTCGCCCGCGGCGGAGTGCTGCGACGGCTGCCGCGCCCCCTCCAGGCCATGGAGTCGCTTGCCCCCAAGCTCGGCCACGTCGACAAGCTGCCGGAACACACCCCCGCCGTCGGCGCCCGCCGCCGTACCGTCGGCCTGCTCACCGGCTGCGTCCAGGGCACCTTCTTCCCCGACGTGAACGCCGCGACCGTACGCGTCCTGGCCGCCGAGGGCTGCGACGTGGTCGTACCGCGCCGTCAGAGCTGCTGCGGCGCGCTGTCCGCGCACGCGGGTCGGGCCCCCGAGGCGGAGGGCTTCGCGAAGTCCGTCATCGAGACGTTCGAGGCGGCCGGGGTGGAGACCGTCGTGGTGAACGCCGCGGGCTGCGGGTCCAACCTCAAGGAGTACGGCCACCAGTTGCGCGATGAGCCCGACTGGGCGCGGCGCGCGGAGGCGCTGGCCGCCAAGGTCATGGACATCACCGAACTCCTCGACGAATTGGGCCCGGTGGCCCCCAGGCACCCGCTCCCCATGACCGTCGCCTACCAGGACGCCTGCCACCTCGCGCACGCGCAGGCCGTACGCGACCAGCCGCGCCGACTGCTGCGGGCCGTTCCCGGCCTGGAGACACGGGAGTTGGCGGAGGCCGAGATCTGCTGCGGCAGCGCGGGCACGTACAACCTGCTGCACGCGGAACCCGCCCGCGAACTCGGCGAACGCAAGGCCAAGGCGGTCCTGGCGACCGGCGCGGACATCATGGTCACCGCGAACCCCGGCTGCTGGATGCAGGTCGCCACCACGTTGGCCCGCATGGGCGAGCGGCTGCCCGTCGCCCACACCGTGCAGGTGCTCGACGCCTCGATCCGGGGTGTCCCCGTCGACCGGCTCCTGGCCCTTGCACTCGAAGGACCCGGCACCGTCATCTCCTACGCCACCCCCAGGACCCGCGCCACGCGGCGGAGCTCCCGTGAGGCGGAACCGTCCCCTCCGACGTCGTAGAAAAGCGGGTGCGCCATGCTGCTCGCCGACTGCCAGCAGGACTGCCTGATCTCGCGGGCGGTCGCGAACTCCTCCGGCGCTGTGCTCGGCAAGATGATCTCCCCGCAGATCTGGGCGCGCCCCGGTCGGCGGATGACGCGTTGACATGCGGTGACGCCCGGAGTTCACTGGCCAGTACGGCGTGGGGCGGTACGCGGCGCGCTTTCGGCACGCCACAGCCTTCAGCTTCCACCGATCTCATGGTGTTCGGGTGGGCGTCGGCACGACACCACGGCCCGGATCACGACCCCGCACGGCAGAGAGAAGTGGCACTCCACATGATGTATGACGCCGAACGCGCACGGCAGCCCGCGACCGGGGCGGAGAATCCGGCGTTCACCGAACGGTGGGCCAAGCGCGAGTCCCGGCCCGAGCCGCTGCTGCCGCAGAAGGAGCGCGACGACTCCGCCGCGCTCCTCCAGCGGGCCGCGGGCTCCTTCGGCGAGAGCCCGCGCCAGGCGCTGGACGAGGCCGACCAGGCCCTCGACGCGGCCAGCGGTCACCTCGCCGAGGTGCTGGCCGAGCGGCTGCGCGTCCTGCGCGCCCGCTGGCAGGACGCAGACGCCGTCCCGGAGGGCGCCGTGGGCCTGCTGCGCGACTACCGCGAACTCACCGAGCGCCTGCTGCGCCTCTGACCGAGGGCCCGAGGGCCGCGCGAAGCCCGCCGGCGGAGAGCGATTCTCCGGCCCGGCGGGCTTTTGTTGTGAGCCCGATCACACCTCGACGCGGGGGTCCGGCCGGAGCACCGCGCCATTTCCGCTGCTCAGACGAATATTTGCTGCACGGCAATAATCTTCGGCATATGAGGTGTGCGTGCGGGACGGGCGGGCACGCGACGGTGTGAGCAAGCGTCACTGACTATCGGATGACACAACGTCACCACCGCGAATCGGGACGGAAATTGCGATAAAGGAGCCGCGACATGAGTGACAATATCTGGGGCTACGAGCAGACCTCCGGCCACACGGCGGGAACCGACCTGATCGGATACAAGGTCGAGGCGACCGACGGCCACATCGGAAAGGTCGACAAGCACTCCGATGACGTCGACTCCGCATATCTGGTGGTCGACACGGGTGTGTGGATTTTCGGCAAGCACGTACTGCTCCCGGCCGGCACCGTGAGGTCGATCGACGCGGCGGACCAGAAGATCTTCGTCGAGCTGACGAAGGAGCAGATCAAGAACTCCCCTGAGTTCGACAAGGACAAGCACGTCGGCGATGCCGGATACCACCAGCAGGTGGGCGAGTACTACGGCAGCCACCGTAACCGCTGACACAGTGCGCGGCAGGGAAATATGGGGCCGCCCCGGCACTCGCCGGGGCGGCCTTTTCCCGTGGGCACGTGAATTCCATGGGAGCGTGAAATGCCCCCCGGGGGTTTGTCACCGCACGGGCATTTCACGGCGGCATTTCACGGGCATCTCACGGGCACCGCACGACGGCGGGGTCGTCCCGGTGCGGGGCGCAACGGAAGCGGCCGGTCCAGCAGGAAGGCCAGGAGCGCCGGCGTCGGGAAGTGTGCGCTTGTGGTCGTAGGTGACCTCCCGCTTCTTGTAGTCGCACTCGCCGCGCATGACGAGCGTCGGTATGCGCGCGGTCCGCAGCCGGGGCGCGGGTCCGGCAGGTGCTTGGCGCCGTCGATGGTGAACTGGTTGACGTAGGAGCCCGTGCGGTTGTCCGGGAGCCGCGCCGGGGGCCTGCCGGGGCACTGGGCGGCGGGCAGTGACGTCGTGAGGATCTCTCCGCGTTCGTCCCGCCGCGCGCCACCTGGACGAGCACCTCGGTCTCCCGGGGCGTGAACGCGGCCAGCGGCGCCGCGTCGTCGGGACCCGGCGCGGGCACCGCGGCGAGCGCGCCGAACACCGCCCAGCCCAGCGCGACCCGCCGCACGTCCTCGCTGACCATGGCCAGCCCCGCCACCGCGGCGAAGAGCGCCTGACGGACAGCCAGGATCCCCGGCACCAGACGCGCGGAGCGCCCGCGATGCTCTCCCCTGTCCCGGAGATCACCGGCCGGGCGACGCCCAGAGCGGAGGGTCAGGTGCTTGGCGCCGCAGCGGCCGGAGATGCCGCAGTCTCGGGTGCGGCTGGGCGGTCGAAGCCCTCGGAGGACGAGGGGCTCGGCCGGGGACCGCGCGGGCGAGGGCGTGTTCGCCGACGTCGGCACGGCCGTCGGACACGTGCCGGCCGCCTCTGCGCTCTCCTCGACCCCGTCCGCGTTGTCGTCGGCGGTGAACTCTCCCAGGCGGGCGAGGCGTTGCCGACGCCGATGCGCACGGCCGTCCGCCGCTCCGTGCTCTCCCCGGTCCGCGACCCGGAGGTGGTCCCGGCCGAACTCGGCCTCGGCGCCAGGACCGGCGCTCTCGGCGGCGCCGCGCTCGCCCTGATCGAGACGCCCGACCTGGCCGCCGCGCTCAACCGGTCGACGTGCGCGAGGCCACGGCCTGACGTCGCTGCTCTGGCGGGGAGGAGGACAACACCGGCTCCCCGTAACGGAGTCGGGCCCGCGTCAGCGGGTCTCGTGGTGCCGGGCCAGCAGTTCGCCCGCGTGCCGGACGTGGTCGGCCATCGCCGTACGGGCCGCGTCCGGATCGTGGTCCGCCAGTGCGGTCAGGATCGCCTCGTGGTCGTGCGCGGACGCCTCCGTCCAGCCGTCGACGCCGGAGAAGAACATCCGGGGCGCGTAACGCGACGCGGTCCGCAGGAACCACAGCAGGCGCGGGGAGCCCGCGGCCCGGTTGATCTCGCGGTGGAAGAAGTGGTTGAGCTGTTCCACCCGTGCGGCGTCACCTGCCCGGTGTGCCGCGACGAGCTCTTCCTGGAGCGCCACGAGCCCGTCCAGCGCCTCCGCCGTGAGGCGACGGCTGCTGAGCGCGGCGAGTTCACCCGAGACGAACGCGTGCACCCGGTAGATGTCCTCGATGTCCGAGCGGGACAGCGGCAGTACGACGAAGCCGCGGTTCGGCTCCAGTGCCACGAATCCCTCGCCGCGCAGCAGACCCATCGCCTCGCGTACCGGTGTGACGCTCAGCCTCAGCCGCTGGGCCAGCGGTTCGAGCCGCAGGAACTCACCCGGCGCGACCCCGCCCGAGACGATCAGATCGCGTACGTACGAGGCGACGTCGTCGGACCTCCGGCGCCCGTCCGTCACCGGCCGCACCCACTCTCTCCGCTGATCCGCTACCGGGTTCTCCGACGGTTTCCCCTGCTGGGGTGGCGTTCACCCTACATCATGTACGATCTGGAGAAATCATATAGGAAAGGTCGGTGGCCATGGCGTCGAGCGTGCGGGTGCGCGGCCCGGTCGTGGGCAGGAGAGGCCGTTGACCGCCGCCGAATTCGAGAAGATCGCCGCCACCTGGCGACCGGAACCCGCGCAGGTCAGCGGCGCGGTGGAGCGGGGGACCACCGACAAGCTCGCCGCGCTGCTGGACGTACCCGCCCCCGAGGACGGCGCCGAACTGCCGCCGCTCTGGCACGAGGTGCTGCTGCGCGACGCCGTCGGGATCGAGCGGATCGGCGCCGACGGACACCCCAAGGGCGGGGCGCTGCTGCCGCCGCTGGCCGACCGGCGGCGGATGTTCGGCGGCGGCACGGTGGAGGTCGTCGCGCCGCTGCGGGTCGGCGACCGCGTCGCCCGCATGAGCCGCGTCGCCGACGTCCGGGTGCGCGAGGGCCGCTCCGGCGTGCTGCTGCTGGTCACCGAGGACCACGTGTGGTCGGTCGCCGGCGAGGACCGGATCAGGGAGCGGCGCGACATCGTCTACCGCCGCGCGGCCGACATCGGACCGCCCATCGCCACCACCGGCGGCGCGGTGCCTCCGGTCACCCCGTCGACCACCCATGTCCCCGACGAGCGCTACCTGTTCGCGTACAGCGCACTCACCTACAACCTCCACCGCATCCACTACGACGCCCCGTACGTCCGCGAGGTCGAGCACCACCCCGGCCTCGTCGTCCACGGCCCGCTGCTCGCCCTCTGGTGCGCCGAACACGCCCGGCGCCGCCTCGGCGCCGCGCCGCCGCACCTCACCTACCGGCTGACCTCGACCGCCTACGTGGGCCGGGAGATCACCGTCGGCTCGGCCGGGCGGGACGACGGCGCCCTGTCCATCGAGGCCTGGTCGCAAGGGCGTTGCTGCGTACGGATGACCGCACGGGACGCCGCACCCGCCGCCGACTGAACCGGCCGCGCCGTCGCCGCCGGGCACCATCGAAGGAGAGCGGATCAGCCATGGCACCTTCCGAGGACAACGAGAGCGCGGGCCCGTACGGCGGAGGCGACCGTACGGGTGTCGCGGACGCGCTGGGCCGCGCCCGGTCCTTCCTGTTCGTGCCGGGCGACCGGCCCGAACGGTTCGACCGGGCGCTCGCCAGCGGCGCGGACGCGGTCGTGGTCGACCTGGAGGACGCGGTGCCGCCCGACGCGAAGGAGGCCGCGCTGGCCAACGCGACGGCGCTGCTGGGCCGGGTGCCCGGCGTGGTGATCCGCGTCAACGACCCCCGCACGCAACGTGGCTCGGCGGATCTGGCGGCGCTCGGCGCGGCGGGCGCACCCGTCGCGGTCGTCGTCCCCAAAGCCGAGGACGCGGCCACGGTCGCGGCGGTCCTGGCCGCCCTGCCGCCCGGCTCCGCCGTGCTCCCGCTGATCGAGACGGCGGTCGGCGTCCTCGACGCCCGGCTGATCGCGGCAGCGCCCGGCGTCGTCCGCCTGGTCTTCGGGCACCTCGACCTCTGCGCCCAGTTGGGGCTGCGGCCCGACGACACCGCGCGGCTCGTCCCCGCCAGATTCGCCCTGGTCGCCGCCTCGGCCGCCGCGGGACTGCCCGCCCCCGTGGACGGCGTCTGCACCGAAGTCCGCGACCAGGAAACGGTGTTGGCGCAAGCCCGCGCGTCCCTCGACAGCGGCTTCACCGGCAAGCTGTGCGTCCACCCCGCCCAAGTACCCGCCGTCCATGAGGCCCTCGCCCCCGACCCGGACGAACTGGCCTGGGCCCTGCGGGTCCTCGAACTCACCACGGAGGACGAGGTGAAGCTCGTGGACGGCCACATGGTCGACCGCCCCGTCCACCTGCGCGCCCGCTCGATCGCGGCCCGCGCCGATCGGTGACGTGTCGGTGTAGCGGTGGTCGGCGGCGGACGCGGAGGCCGGCACCGGGCCACTGGCCACGCCCACGCGGTCCGTGGCCGTACCGCGTGGAGTCACCCGGCGGCGCGCCACCGGGGCGGACGGCGCTCCATGAACGCGCGGATGCCCTCTTGCGCCTCCTCGCCGGCGAACAGCCGCGCCGACAGCGCGGTGAGGTCGCTCGCGTCCGCGGCGATCCGCCGCCGCCGGTCCGCCGTCAGCAGCTTCTTCGTCTCGGCGGAACCCTGCGGCGAGGTCTCGCGGACGGCGGCGGTGAAGCGGGCGACGACGGCGTCGATCCCGTCGGCCGGGGCCGCTGACGTGATCAGGCCGATCTGCGCGGCGCGCGCCGCGTCGAAGGTCTCGCCGGTCAGGTAGTAGTGCGCGGCCGCGCGCGGTTCCATGACGTCCAGCGTGCACAGCGAGATGATCGCGGGCGTGACGCCGATCCGCGCCTCGGTGAAGGCGAAGGACGCGCCCTCGTCGGCCACCGCGATGTCGCACGCGCCGACGATGCCCATCCCACCGGCCCGTACATGCCCGGTGACCCGCGCGATCACCGGTTTGGGCAGCTCCACGATCAGGCCGAGCAGCGAGACGATCGCCTGCGTCGCCGCCGTCATCGAGCCGCCGCCCGCCTCCGACAGGTCGGCGCCCGCGCAGAACGTACGCCCGGTGTGGGTGAGGACGACCGCGCGCACGTCGGCGTCGGCGCCCGAGGACTCCAGGGCCTCGGTCAGCTCCGTGACCAGTCGGGAGGAGAGCGCGTTGCGGTTGTGCGGCGAGTCGAGAGTGATCGTCGCGACCTGGTCGCGTACGACGTGACGGACGAGCTGCGTCATGGAGGACACCTCGGGTTGGCGGCGGTCGACGGGCCCTGCGGGCGGGACAGATGCTAGTGCCGTGACCGGCGGTGCTAGGGCCTGTCCGGCAGATCACGAACGGCCCCTTCGGCAACGCAGCGGGCGTGCGTGCCAGACGCCGCATGGACCGCCCATGATCCGCCGGACAGGCACTACCGGTCGCGGTGTCGGGGAGGCTCGCCGCTGTGCGGGCGGTCCCCGCCCGGCGGCCCGGCCACGGAGCCGGGGAGGGGCAGGGGGAGGTCCGTGATCTGGCGCAGGGCGTCGAGGACGACGTGGACGGCCGCGCGGGGCGGGGAGCCGCGGCGGATCGCGGCGGTGATGGTGCGGGAGACGGGGGTCGCGAGCTCGCGGGTGGCGACGCGGTAGCGGCTGTGGGCCACGGTCAGGCCGGGGAGGAGGGTGATGGAGAGCCCGGCCTCGACGTGCTGGAGCGTCATCATGTAGTTGCTGAAGCGGCAGACCACGCGCGGTTCGAACTGGGCCTGGCGGCACAGCCGCAGGGCCAGCCCGGCCATGTACGACTGCGGCATGTCCAAGGACCACGGCTCGTCCGCGTACGCCGCGAGGTCCGCGGCGCCGCGTCCGGCCGCGGGGTGCTCCGGCGGTACGACCAGCAGGATCGGGTCCCTGGCCAGCGGGACGAGGTCGAGGTCGGGGCCCAGGGGCAGCTCGTCGAAGTCGGTGGTGGTGATGATGACGTCCGCATCGCCGCCCCGCAGCGCCGGCATGCTCTCGTGCGGCTCCAGTTGCAGCAACTCGATGTCGAGGCGCGGGTGTTCACGGGCCAGCCGGGTCACGACCGGCACGGCCATGGTGTGGATCGCGCTCTGGAACGCGCCCAGGCGTACGAGTCCGGCCGGCTCCTCGCCGAAGCCGTGCAGCTCCGCCTCGACGCTGTCCATGTGGTCGAGGACGGCGCGCGCCCGCCGGGCGAGGATCAGCCCGGCCGAGGTCAGCCGCACCCGGCGCCCGGTGCGTTCCAGAAGCTGCGTACGGGTCTCGGTCTCCAGCACGGCGAGCTGCTGCGACACGCTCGAAGGGCTCAGGCTGGCGGCCTGGGCCACGGCCCGGATGGTGCCGAGCGTGTCGAGCTGGGTGAGCAGCCGCAGCCGCCAGGGATTCATCATGGGGTCATTCTTGTGCGGATCTACCGAACAGGACAGCCGGAAATGTGTGATGGACGTGTCGCTCGCGGGCCGCCTACCGTCGAGGACATGGCTGCTTCCCGCACTGGCACCCCCAGCTCCACTACCGGCACCTCAACGGGCGCTTCCACCGGTACGACCGCGGGCACGACCCCCGGCGTGATCACCGGCCCCGCGACCGTCCCGTCCGCCCCGCCGTCCGCCGAGAGCTTCTGGGCCGACGCCGAACGGCATCTCGTGCGCTACGGACCCGAGTTCACCCCCGAGATCATCGAACGCGCCGCCGGAAGCTTCGTGTACACCGCCGACGGCCGGAAGATCCTGGACTTCACCTCCGGCCAGATGAGCGCGATCCTCGGCCACTCGCACCCGGCGATCGTCGCCACCGTCCGGCGGCAGATCGCGGACCTCGACCACCTCTACAGCGGCATGCTCAGCCGACCGGTCGTCGACCTCGCCCGGCGGCTGTCCGACACCCTGCCCGCGCCCCTGGACAAGGTGCTGCTGCTGACGACCGGCGCCGAGTCCAACGAGGCCGCGATCCGGATGGCGAAACTCGTCACCGGCAAGCACGAGATCGTCTCCTTCGCCCGCTCCTGGCACGGCATGACGCAGGCGGCGGCGTCCGCCACGTACAGCGCGGGCCGCAAGGGGTACGGCCCGGCCGCGCCCGGCAATTTCGCCATCCCCGTACCGAACGCGTACCGGCCCGACTTCACCACGCCCGACGGCGCGCTCGACTGGCGCCGCCAACTCGACTTCGCCTTCGACCTGATCGACGCGCAGTCCACCGGCAGCCTGGCCGCGTGTCTGGTCGAGCCGATCCTCAGCTCGGGCGGTGTCATCGAGCCGCCGCCCGGCTACTTCGCGGCTCTGCGCGACAAGTGCGGTGAGCGCGGGATGTTGTTGATCCTGGACGAGGCCCAGACCGGTCTGTGCCGCACCGGGACCTGGTACGCGTTCGAGCGCGACGGCATCGTCCCCGACATCCTCACCCTGTCCAAGACGCTCGGCGCGGGACTGCCGCTGGCGGCCGTCGTGACCAGCACCGCGATCGAACAGGAGGCGTACGACCGCGGGTTCCTGTTCTTCACCACGCATGCCGCCGACCCGCTCGTGGCGGCCGTCGGCAACACCGTCCTCGACGTCCTGATCGCCGACCGGCTCGACGAACGCGCTCGCGCGCTCGGCGCGTTCCTCCGTGAGGGCCTGGCGGAGATCGCCGAACACCACACCGTGGTCGGCGACATCAGGGGCCGCGGCCTGCTGACCGGACTCGAACTCGTCGTCGACCGCGACACGAAGCAGAGCTCCGACGAGCTGGGCGCACGCGTCACCCGACGCTGCCTCGAACTCGGTCTGCACATGAACATCGTCCAACTCCCCGGCATGGGCGGGGTCTTCCGCATCGCCCCGCCCCTGACCGCCACCGAGGACGAACTCTCCCTGGGCCTGGCCGTCCTCGACCAGGCGATCGGCGACGCGTCCGCCACGCTCTGAGCCACCGTCACGGCCTGAGCCGCCGTCACGCTCTGAACCAGCGCCATGCTCTGGACCAGCGTCATGCTCCGGACCACGCCCACGGTCCGGACGACCGCCGCGCGAGCCTGGTGAACTCCACCGTGCCGCCCCCCTGTTGCCGTCCGTCGGCCGCGTCCGTCGCGACGCGTCAGGGGAGACGACGGGACCGCACGCGGCAGTTCCTGTCCGCGCGGGAACGGTGGGGGAGTGACAGGGGAGCGGCCGGGGGCACCGCCGTGGTCGGCGGTGCCCCTGCGGCGTACGGCGTCCGGTGTGCGGCTTGCTACGAGGGTCAGGCGCCGGTGGCCTTGGCGTAGCGGTCGCTGACGTCGGTCCAGTTGACGAGGTCCCAGAGCTTGGTGACGTAGTCGGGGCGGACGTTCTTGTACTGGAGGTAGTAGGCGTGCTCCCAGGCGTCGAAGACCAGCAGCGGGGTGGCGCCGTGGCCGACGTTGCCGTGGTGGTCGTAGACCTGTTCCACGATCAGCCGCTTGCCGAGCGGTTCCCAGGCCAGGACGCCCCAGCCGGAGCCCTGGACGGACGCGGTGGCGGCGGTGAGGTGCTTCTTGAACGCCTCGAATCCGCCGAGGTGCTCCTCGATGGCGGTGGCCAGCGCGCCGTCGGGGCGGTCGCCGCCGTCGGGGGACAGATTCTCCCAGAAGATCGAGTGCAGGACGTGGCCGGAGAGGTTGAAGGCGAAGGTCTTCTCCAGGCCCACGAGCCGGGCCGGGGCGAGTTGCTCCTTCTCGCGGGCCTCGGCGATCTGCTCCAGCGTGTCGTTGGCGCCCTTGACGTAGGCGGCGTGGTGCTTGGCGTGGTGCAGCTCCAGGATTTCGCCGGTGATGGCCGGTTCCAGAGCGGAGTAGTCGTACGGCATGTCAGGAAGCGCGTAGGTGCCCATCAGGCACGGCCCCTTTCGACAGAGTGTGAATACGTGCCGCGACCCACCCTATGACCTTATTGCGCAAGAGTTGCAATAGCGGCAGAGGTGCAGCAGCATGGTGTCGGGCGGGGTCGGCCCGACAGCCTCCCGGGAGAGTCGCTTCCTCGACGCTGATCGTCTTTCCAACCGGCAACCCGCCGGCACGCCGGTCCCGCCCGCCCGCGACTGCTGCGCCCGCCGCCCGCCGCCCGCGCTCCGATGCCGCCGACCTGGGCGGGCGGGGCGTCGCCCGCACGCGCCACCCGTCCGGCGGACCAAAGCGTGCCGAGGTCCACCTGGACGGCTACCGCGTGGCGGGGGTGGAGGGTCTGGACATCGGCTGGAAGGCGTTCTACGCCTGCCTGTTCATGGGCCGGGTGCCGCAGAGCTGAGCGGAGGGACCGGGGCCGGGAACGCCGGAGCCCCCTTCGACGCGGATCTCCACGTCGAAGGGGGCTCGGCAACGCGTGCCGGAAGCCAGCCGCCTACTGCTTCTTGCGCCGCCCCGCCGCCTTGGGTTCGTCCAGACAGAGCCGCTCCGCGGTCCTGCTCAGGTGCTCACGCATGATCCGCTGCCCGGTCTCCACGTCGTCCGCCTGGATGGCCGCGATGATCGCCCGGTGCTCCTCCATGCCGCGCTTGCCCCTCTCGGGCGCCGTCCGCTGCACGGTCGCCGGCGATATCAACTGCGGCCCGTGGAAGGAGTGGATCAGCATCTCGAACGCGGTGTTGTGCGTGCTCGCCGCCAACCGCGTATGGAATTCGGCGGACAGCGACACGTCGTAGTCGCCGCCCGCGACCGCCTCCTCCTGCCGGTCGCAGATCGCCTGGAGCGCGGCGATGTCCTCGTCGTCCGCGTTCGCGCACAGCAGCGGCATGATGCCGACCTCCAGGACCAGCCGGACCTGGGTCACATCGGCCGCCGACACCGAGGAGAGCGTGAGCAGATCGGTGATGCTCGCCCCGATCCGGTCGCTGGTCGGCGTGGTGACGAACGCCCCGCCGCGCGCGCCCACCCGGATCTCGACCAGTCCGCCCGCCTCGAGCACCCGCAGCGCCTCGCGCACGGTCACCCGGCTGACCCCGAACCGCTCGCACATCTCGCGTTCCGGAGGGAGCCGGTCGCCCGGCGTCAACTTGCCCTCATGGATGAGCGAGCGCACCTGGTCGACGATCAGCGCGGAGATCCGTCGGTCGTTCACGGGGCTGAGGAGCCGGCCGGACTGACCGTCCTCGGTCCTCGCTGTCGGACGGCGAGCGGCCATAAGGGTTCCTTCCATAGGCGTGGACGACCCTATAGTAGCTGATTAAGGTATGACCAATAGGCCCTGGTCGGGGCCCGGCTCGTGCTTCCCCGTGAGTTCGGCCTCCGGGCCCTATCGACTCCGTGTGCCCCGGTATTGAGCTCTTCCCGCCTCCCGGTGCGCGGATGTTCTCCCGGTGTGTTCGATCGCGCCCCCCGGCCCCCTCCCCGGCCTCCTGGCGATAGCGGGCGCCCTGCTGCTGGCCTGGGCGCTGACGGCCTGCGCGGGCGACGCGGCCGGCGTCACCCCGAAGGTCGAACCGGCTCCTGCGACCGCCGACCATCGCGGGCGACGCGGCCGGCGTCACCCCGAAGGTCGAACCGGCTCCTGCGACCGCCGACCAGGATGCCCAAGGCCGAGGCCGGGCGGCGCGCCATGGAGGCGCTGGAGATGGTGGGCCTGGCCGAATACGCCGACCGCCCGGCACCGGCCCTGTCCGGAGGCCGGCAGCACGGCGGGCACCCCGGCGACTGCTGGGACTACCACGTCCGCTTCGGCGACACCCTCCTGCGCTCGCGCATGTACCGCGAGAAGACCGGACTCGCCCACGGCGACCCGGTGTTCGTCGTCCCGGAGGAGGAGACGGCCATCGCCATCTCCCTCGCCGGGACACCGGACACGGCCGCGGGCGAGCGGCCCGTACACAGCCCGACGTAGACCCGCCGCACCGGGCGGGTCAGCGTGGGGGAGGGAAGGACTGGGTGGCGCCCGGTCGCGCGGGCATGGGCTGGGTGGAGGCCGCGGTCTGGGCGGCGAGGTGGGCGGCCGTCGTGGCGGGGGCGAATTCCGGGCTGGTCGGGGCGGGTTTGCGGTCCTGGAGGCGGAGGGCGCCGGTGAAGTCGCCGAAGGTGCGGCGGCGCCACTTGCTGATCGGGGTGAAGGTCACCGGACCGTGGCCGGACAGGCCGCCCGCCGCGGTGATGGTCTCGATGAACCGAAGCCCCGAGGTGTGGTCGGAGACCTCGGAGAAGATCCGGCCGCCCACGGTCCAGGGGGAGACGATGACGCACGGCACGCGGAAGCCCGCGCCGACCGGCAGCCCCCCGCCCGGAGTGCCCTTCGGTGACGCCAGGTGGACGAACTCCTCCGGGTACGTACGGGGGTTGGGGACGGGCGGCGGGACGTGGTCGAAGAAGCCGTCGTTCTCGTCGTAGTTCAGGACGAAGACGGTCGAGTTCCACAGCTCCTCGTTGGAGGCCAGCGCCTCCAGCTTGGACGCCAGATACTGCGCGCCGGCCGCCGGGAGATTCGGCGGGTGCTCGTCGGCCTCGCTCGGCATGTAGAGCCAGGACACGTCCGCGAGGACGCCGTTGGCGCAGTCCTCCTCGAAACCGAGCGCCGGGTCGGACGCCGGGGACGGGTGGGTGGGATCGCCGACCCGGCCCGGTGTGCCGTCGCCGTAGAGCGTGCCGCCGGTCATGACGGCGTTGTGGAGGGCGACGGGCAGGGTCGCCTTGTTCCGGAAGCTGGCGAACCAGGCGAAGACGTTGAAACCGCTGGTCGCGGCGGAGAAGTACGTCTTGACGCTGTACCCCGCGTCGTACAGGATCTCCGCCGCCGACGGGTGGGTCATCGGGTTCGGCGTGACCGTCTCCAGCACGGGCCCGCCGAATTTGCCCTCCGGGTCGTTGGTGCCGGACATCCACACCAGCCGGTTCGGGTCGGTCGGGCCCAGGACGGAGCAGTGGTAGTTGTCCAGCAGCGTGAAGGACTCGGCGAGCGCCCAGTGGAACGGGATGTCCTCGCGGGTGAAGTAGCCCATCGTGTACGAGCCGTTGACCTCGCCGTCCGAGGCGAGGTGCGCGGACAGCCAGCCGTCCATCGCGCCCTGGTTCCACGAGGCGTGCTGGTCGCGCCAGTCGTGGGAGAGCGACGGGATCGCGGCGGCGCCGGTGCTGAGCGTGGACATGTGGAACGGTTCGAGATACCCGTCGGGGTTGGCCGGATCGGGCTGCCGGAAGACCGAGTCGCCGTTCGGCAGCTTGATCGCCGTCTTGTCGTTGAAGCCGCGGGCACCGGGAAAGGTGCCGAAGTAGTGGTCGAACGACCGGTTCTCCATCATCACGTACACGACGTGCTTGATCTGGGACAGGTCCCCCTTGGCCGGCCCTGCGGTCGCGGCCCGCGCGAGGTTCTCGGGCAGCACGCCCGCCACTCCGGCGGCACCCGCCAGTGCGGCGGCGCCGGCGACGAAGCGGCGCCGGGAGATCCCCGAGCGGCCTGAAGCGGTGTTGCTCATCGTCTGTCTTCTCTCCGTCTCGTGGGACCCGGTCAGGACTTCTGTGGGGCGGGACCGCGCGGGGCGGCGCCGTGACCGCGCGGAGCCTTCGGCTCCGCCGCGTCACCGGACCGGGCGACACCGAGCACCTGGGCGACCGCGCTGTTGCGTGTGTCGGCGATGTACAGCAGGTCCGTGGACCGGTCGACCGCGACCGCGTACGGGGTGTCGGGCTTCGAGGCGGACGGCGCCGCGCCGCTGCTCTCCCCGCCCCGACGCGGCCGAGGCGTTCACCACCGTCGTGATGACCCCGGCCGGGGTGACCCGGCGGATCGCGTTGTTGAAGGTGTCGGCGACGTAGAGGTTTCCCGCGCCGTCCAGGGCCACTCCCTGCGGGTCGTTGAGCCGCGCGGAGGTCGCCGCGCCGCCGTCGCCAAAGAACGCGCCGAGGCCGTCGTCCGCCTTGTCGGCAGTATGGTCGCCCGCCACGGTCGTGATGGTCCCGGTCCGCGCGTCGCCCCGGCGGATCACGTTGTTGGCCGAGTCCGCGATGTAGAGGTTGTTCTTCGCGTCCAGGGCCAGGCCGTGCGGCTGGTTGAGCCGGGCGGTGAGCGCGGTCCGCCCGTCGCCGGAGTACCCGGCCGCGCCGCTGCCGACCACCTGGGTGACGAGCCCGCGCCGGGAGACCTTGGGCACCCGGTTGCTGTGGGTGTCGCAGGTGAACACGTTCCTCGCCACGTCGACCGCCACCGCAGTCGGGCTGTCGAGCTGGAGCGAGCGGGCGGTCAGCGCGAGCCGGTGGCCCGCGACGCCGGTTCCCGCGAACTGGACACGGCCGTCGGGGTGACCTCGCGGATCACGTTGTCGCCGCTGTCCGCGATGAAGAGATCGCCGCCGGAGTCCACGGCGGTCCCGGCGGGCTGGTACAGCGTCGCCGTGTCAGCCTTGCCGCGGTCGCCCTTCTCCGTAGCCCTCGAAGGAACCGGCGACGATCGAGGTGTCGCCGCCGCGCAGCTCCGCCACCACGTTGTCCCCGGTGTTCGAGACGTACACGGAGCTGTCGTCGGCGCCGCGCAGCTCCGCGGCCGCACTGGCGCCGTCGGCCGAGGCGTGCCCGGAGCCGCCGCCGACGGACAGGCCGCCCGGGTGGTACAGGGAGCCCGCGGTGGCGTTGGGCAGTACGGCGCCGGTGCCCGGGTCCACATGGGTGCCGGTGACGTCGCCCACCGACGCGTACGGCATCGTCCGGAGGACCGGACCCGAGGGCTCCGCGCTCGACCCGATGGTCAGACTCATGTTGTCGGCGGCGCTGCTGACGCCGACCGTGGCGATCGTGACGACGACCCTCACCGTCCCGGCCGGGACGGAGCCGTACCAGGCCTGGTGGACCAGGCTGGAGACGTTGCCGCGCTGTGCGGCGGTGACCCGGCCGATGACGCCCTTGCCGAGCGTGTCGCCCTTGGCGTTCTGGAACGCGGCGACGACCTGCGCGTAGTCGGCCCGGTTCGCGTAGCCGCCGAGGTCGCCGGAGAGCTTGAACGGCTTGCCGCCGGTGTCGAGCGCGCCGACGTCGATCATCTGGGTGGCGGTGGTTCGTGACGTTCACGATCGAGATCTGCGGCGAATGGTAGTAGTCGTAGCCGCCGTAGAACGTACGGCTGCCGGTCTGGCCGGGCGCGGCGGACGCGTACGACTCCAGGACGGCGCCCCGCGCGTCCACGGGGGAGGCGGCGATCCAGCAGCCGGGCACGTACTGCGGGTCGCCGTCCCGCGCCCAGGTCGGTGACCGGGGTGTAGTCCTCGGCGCCGGGGTTGGCGATCAGGTTGGTGTCCAGGGCGGGGGTCACCGCGTCCGCGGCGGGGCACGCGGCGCTGTACCGCTGACCGGTGCTGGCCGCGGCGGCGGGCCCGCCGCCGCCATCGCCTCCCCACGAGGCCGATCGCCGTCGCCGCCGCGGCGACGACGGCCACCACGACCGGCCAGCGGGCCTTCTTGTGAAGTCTTATGATCTACATTGATGTACAGGCCAACAGATGCCGCGAGGACCGCTTCTTTCCGGGGGTCGACTCCGATGTGAGCGCTTGTCATATGCATGAAGGATCACGGCTGTTGTGCCGGATCGGTCACGAAGTGCGCTGTGCGTAAGGAGACTGACGCAGGCTCATGTGACCTGTGCGCTGCCGGGGGCGTCGCGTAAGGCGCCGTCGCGGTCATCGGCGCGGCGGCGCGCGGCGGGGCGGGGCACGCGTGCACCGCGAGCGGGTCTCCTGTCGTTCTCCCAGCGTTCAACTCGTAGTCCATGACGGCGCATTGTGCTGTCCCTAGGGTCCCTGAGGGTTGTGAAAGAAGGGACTCATGGACACTCTCCTTGCTGTCCGGGCTCGTGGGATCACCAAGTGCTTCGGTGACGTCGTCGCCCTCGACGGCGTGGATCTGGACGTCGCGCAGGGGCGGATCCACGGCCTGGTCGGACCGAACGGCGCAGGCAAGACAACGTTGTTGGGCCTGCTCCTGGGCCTGGCCGTCGCCGACGCCGGGCACCTCGACATCCTGTGCACGCCGATCGGCCGGCTGCTCGCCGCTCCCGAGGGGGTGGCCGGATTCGTGGACGGGCCGGGGCTGTACCCCTCGCTCACCGCCCGGCAGAATCTCGCCGCACTGGCCGCCCTGCGCGGACGCGACGCGCGGACGGCGGGGATCGACGACGTACTCGACCAGGTCGGCCTCACCGACGTCGCCGACGACAAGGCGCGCGGGTTCTCCCTCGGCATGCGGCAGCGCCTCGGACTCGCCGCGGCCCTGCTCACCAAACCCCGCCTCCTCGTCCTCGACGAGCCGTCCAACGGCCTCGACCCGGCGGGGAAGAAGCACGTCCACGGTGTCCTCACCCGGCTCGCCGCCGACGGCACCGCCGTCGTGCTCTCCAGCCACCGCATGGACGACCTCGAAGCGCTGTGCTCCGACGTTACCATCCTCGCCACCGGAAGGACCGTCTTCTGCGGCCCGCTGGGCAAGCTGGCCGCCGAGAGCCGCGAACTCGACTACCGGCTGCTGACATCGGACCAGCGGGCCGCCAGCCGGCTGGCCCATGACACGGCCGGTGTCCGTGTCGTGGACGAGGCCGCAACATGGCGCGGCGCCGACGTCCTCGTCGTCCGCGCGCCGGCGCCGGCCCTGGACGAACTGGTGGCGCGGATCGTCCGCGACGGCGTCGCCGTACGAGAGTTGGGCCCGGTGCAATCGCCCCTCGAAGCCGCGTTCCTCGCCCTCACCGAGCAGGAGGCGGCCCGATGACCGCGCCCGTGTCCGCGACCGACCGCCTGGCCGACGCACATGACGGCCATGACGACGAGGCCGAAGTCCGCCGCGTCTCGGTGGCCCGCGCCTACCGCTTCGAACTGGTCAAGCTGGTGTCGCAGTGGCGCATCCGCCTGCTGGTGCTCGCCTGCTGGATCGCGCCCGCCCTCTTCGTCGCCGCGGTGAGCCGGCAGAGCACGCTCCCCTCCGACACCCTCTTCGGCCGCTGGATGCATGCCACGGGGTGGGCCGGACCGCTGGTGGTGCTCGGCTTCTCCGGCACCTGGGCGCTCCCGCTGCTGACCTCGCTGGTCGCCGGGGACGTCTTCGCCTCCGAGGACCGGCTCGGCACCTGGCGGCACCTGCTGGTGGCGGTCAGGTCGCCCGGGCGGATCTTCGCCGCGAAGGCACTGGCCAGCGTCACCGTCATCCTGCTGCTCGTTGCCGGGCTGGCCGCCTCCGGCGTGGTCGGCGGGTTGCTGTCGGTCGGCAACCATCCGCTGGTCGGCCTCGACGGCCACCTGCTGGCGCCTTCCGACGCCGCACGTGACGTCCTCCTCGCCTGGGCCTGTGTCGTCGCGCCGACCCTCGCCCTGGCCGCGATCGGACTTCTCGGGTCGATCGCGCTGGGACGGTCCCCGATGGGACTGCTCCTGCCCGCGCTCGTCGCGCTCGCGATGCAGCTCGCCCAGATGCTGCCGCTGCCCGTCGCCCTGCGCCTGGCCCTGCCCGGCTACGCCTTCCTCTCGTGGAACGGTCTGTTCACCAGTCCGGGACAGCTCGAACCGCTGCTGATCGGCATCGCGGTGAGCGCGGTGTGGGCCGTGGTCGCGACGGGACTCGCGTGTCTGCTCTTCCTGCGCCGCGATTTCACCAACCTCACCTCCGACGGCTCGGGGCGCCGTGCCGTCGCCGCCGGACTCCTGCCGCTGACCGGCCTGTTGGCCGCGACCTTCGCGGTCATCGCCGTGGCGACCCCGTCGACGGGCTCCGGAATCGACCAGGACAAGATCCAGCGGTCGGTGGCCACCGCGTTCGCCCACCTCTACCGCGTCCAGGCCGGCGACCTGAACCGCCCCGACGTGACGGAGGAGCACCTGCGCGTCACCGCGGCGTGCACCAAGGGCGGGGGCCAGGTCGCCGCCGAGGGTCCGGGCAACGACTGGCGCTGCGTCGTCACCTGGCATCTCCCCGACGTCACGGCCGCGGGGACGGCTGTCTACCAGCTCGACGTCACCGCGGACGGGCGGTTCGTGGCCGACGGCGACGGGCCGAAGGAAGTCAACGGCTACTTCCTCGTGCGCACCCCGGTCGGGGACGCGCCGAACCCGCTCTGGCAGTTCGACGGCAACGTCGAACTGCTCCACTCCTCGAAGGGATGACTCCATGCAGGTAACTCGCCGCCGAAGGCGTACCGAGAAACCGGAGTTCAGCATTTTCGGCAAACGCGTCGGACGCCGGGCGGTCCTGGTGACGTCGGGCGTCAGCGCCCTCGCCCTCGCCGCCACCGGCACCGCGTTCGCCCAGACGCACCAGTTCGGCACGCAGCAGGTCGGGCAGACCACCGACCAGGGCCAGGTCATCTCCAGCGACCAGTACATCGCCCCGTACGGCGACCGCCTCGTCGTCAACAACGGCAAGATCATGTCGTCCACCGTCAGCCCGGACGGCACCCACCTGGCGGCCGCGGTCACCGACGGCGGGATGGCGCTGTCCGTCGTGGACCTGAAGAGCTGGAAGGTGCAGCAGCTCATCGGCAACTCCGCCGCGGCCGACCTGCGCATCAGCGGCAATGACGTGGGACAGGAAGGCCCCGCGTACTCGCCCGACGGCTCGCAGTTGTGGCTGGGCCAGACCGACGGATACACCAAGTTCACCGTGAACGCGGACGGCAGTCTCGCCCACCCGACGGCCGTCAAGATCCCCGCCGACGGTCCCCGGCACGCGCTGGCGAGCGCCGCGGTCTTCTCGCCCGACAGCGCCACCGTGTACAGCGTGGTCAACGGCCAGAACCGCGTGGTCGCCATCAACGCCGCGACCGGATCCGTCCAGCGGAGCTGGGCCGTCGGCAACGCCCCGCGCGGCATCGTCCAGGTCGGCGACAAGCTGTACGTCAGCAACGAGGGCGGGCGTCCGGCGCGTCCCGGCGAGACCACCATCAACTCGTACAACACCCAGGTGGCCGCCGACCCGGTGACCGCCGCCACCACGACCGGCACGGTCAGCGTCATCAACCTGGCCAAGCCCGACGCCGCGCCGGCCAGCATCACCGTCGGTCTGCACCCGACCGCGATCTACGCCAAGAAGGGAGCGGTGTTCGTCACCAACACCGCGACCAACGACGTGTCGGTGATCAGGACGGCCAACGACAAGGTCGTCCAGACCATCGCCACCCGGCCGTGGCCCGAGGCGTCGGTGGGCTACGAGCCCGACGCCGTGACCCTCACCGACGACGGGCACCTCCTGGTGACGCTCGGCCGCGCCAACGCCGTCGCCGTCTACCGCTATACGACCCCGCAGGAGCCGGTCAGTTACGTCGGACTGCTCCCGACGGACTACTTCCCCGCCGAGATCGCCACCGTCGGCAAGCAGGTGGTCGTCTCCAACACCCGTGGCGTGGACGCCCGTCGGCCCACCACCGCCGCCGGGCACGGCACCCACGACACCACGTCGAGCGTGCAGCACTTCACGCTGCCGAACGACCGTGTCATCGCGTCCCAGACGGTCAAGGTCTTCCGCCAGAACGGCTGGACCAACGGCTCGCTCAAGGAGGCCACGTCCAAGGGCCACGCGAAGCCGGTGCCGGTCCCCGCGCGGCTCGGCGACCCCTCGACGATCAAGCACGTCTTCCTGATCGTCAAGGAGAACCGGACCTACGACCAGGTCCTCGGTGACCTCCCGCAGGGCGACGGCGACCCGTCGCTGACCCAGTTCGGCGAGAACGTGACACCCAACCAGCACGCTCTGGCGCGCCAGTTCGGGCTGTACGACAACACGTACGACATCGGCACCAACTCCGCCGAGGGCCACAACTGGCTGATGCAGGCGGACAATCCGGAGTACACCGAGTCCTCCGCCGGTGAGTACCTGCGCAGTTACGACACCGAGGACGACGCGCTCGGCCACCAGCGAAGCGGGTTCCTGTGGACCGGCGCGCAGGCGGCGGGCAAGTCGGTGCGGGACTTCGGCGAGTTCCAGCAGTTCCTGACCAAACCCGCCGACGCGAGCTGGCAGAACCTGTACTGCGACGCCAAGACCATGGACGCCACCGGGAAGGACACCGCCTACCCGCTGGACTCCTCCTCGCCGATCCCGTCGCTCAACGCCGTGTCCGTGCCGGGCTTCCCGAAGTTCGACACCAGCGTCCCCGACGTCTACCGGTACCAGATCTGGAAGCAGGACTTCGAGAAGAACGGTCCGGCGAACCTGAACATGTTCTGGCTCTCCAGCGACCACACCGGCGGTCCCGCGAGCCCGGCCGCACAGGTCGCCGACAACGACCTCGCGGTCGGCAAGATGGTCGACGAGATCTCGCACAGCAGGTACTGGAAGGACTCCGCGATCTTCGTGGTCGAGGACGACTCCCAGGCCGGTCTCGACCACATCGACGGCCACCGCGCCCCGATCCAGATCATCAGCCCGTACGCCCAGCACGGCGTCGTCGACAACCACTACTACTCGCAGATCACGATGATCCGCACCATCGAGCAGATCCTCGGGGTCCACCCGATGAACCAGAAGGACACGGCGGCCAGCCCGATGACCGCGGCCTTCACCAAGAAGCCCGACCTCGCGCCCTTCAACGCGCTGGCCAATCGCACTTCGCTCACCGACGGTCTGTCCACCCCGCCCTCCTGCGGCGTCGACACCCCGGCGGCGCAGAACCCCGACGCGGCGGCGGTACCGGCGGCGGCGGTCCCGGCGGCCGAGAAGCGGCTCGCGGATCAGTGGGACACCTGGAAGTCCCAGCAGCGCCTGACCGGCCCCAACGCCGTGCCCGACTACGCCAACCCGGCCCAGATGAACCACCTCACCTGGTACCAGACGCACAACTGGACCAAGCCGTACCCCGGCGAGGCCAGGATCTTCGCGCCGAACGACGTACCGGGCGCGTACATCCCGTCGTCGGAGAACGACGGCTGACGGTCCGAGCCGGATCGATCGCGCAAGGGCCCCTGGCCGGTGTCACCGCCGCCCAGGGGCCCTTGCGTTCCCGGTCGGCGTCTCCTGCCGTCCTGGCGCCCTCCCGTCAGCGAGGACGCGAGGTCCGCTCCTCGGCGCCGTAGTGGTGCTCCTGGTCGCCGTCCATCGCCTCGTAGATGGTCCTCTTCAGACCCTCGGGGTCGGGAATGTGCTTCAGGGTCAGCAGGCCCTGCTCGGAGGCCGACTCGATCTTGAGCGTGCCGCACCGGATGATCCGCTCCCACAGGGAGGCGGCGAACGAGATGTCGTTGATCCGGGCCAGCGGGATGCTGCGGCCGGTCTTGTTCACGAAGCCGACCCGCATGTGGACCCGCTTGGTGGTCAGGATGTAGAGGGTGCCGCGCCACTTCATGAGCGGGATCAGCCAGAACCACAGCGACACGAGCGCGGCCACACCGAGCACGACGTACGTGGCGGCGTTCGTCCAGCTCTTGCCGGAGGGCAGCACCCACAGCAGCGCGCCCGCCGCCGCCCATGTCACACACAACACCACGAACTCGCCGACGAGTTGAGTCCAGTGCTGCCGGGTGACGTATATGAGTTCTTCGTCATCGGTGAGATAGCGGTCCACGGAAGGCATGCTGCGCATATTGGCATACGGCTCCGACGTCGAACACCGCGGCCGGAAGCCCGGTACAGCCCCGTTACGTTTCCGCGCCCCGCCGACCACGTCGCGGCGCGGCCGGCGCCGCCGTGCTGTGCGTCGAACCCGCCGTCGATCGCCGTTGGTACCGGCGGGTGCGGACGGAATCCGGCTGAGCGGACCTCCGGTTGACGGGTGGCCGGTCGCGAACAGGCAGGTCGGGGACCGTACAGTGGGCGATCCGGACGGTGGTACGAACAGCGAAACGCGTGTCGGCACGGGAAAGGCCCGATCATGACGTCCCCTCTGAGCCCGCAGGTCCGCCCGAATCTCGTCCCGGACGACGGCGTCGTGCTCTTCATCGGCGACAGCATCACCGACTGCGGCCGTGACCTGGACGCGCCCGACTCCCTCGGCGACGGCTACGCGGCCATGGTGGCCGAGCGGTACGCGGCCGAGCACCCCGGCTCGGGGGTCCGCTTCGTCAACCGCGGCATCAGCGGCGACCGCGCGGTCGACCTGCGGGGCCGCTGGGACCGGGACTGCCTGGCGGTCGGCGCCGACGTGGTGTCCGTCCTGGTCGGGATCAACGAGGTGTGGCGCCGCTTCGACAGCGACGACGCCACCTCCGACGAGGAGTACGAGGACCACTACCGCACCGTCCTCGGCCAGGCCGCCGACCGGGGCAGCGCGCTGGTGCTGATCGAGCCGTTCGTGATGCCCGTCAGCGAGGACCAACTGGCGTTCCGGGACGACCTGGACGGCAAGCTGGCGGTGGTACGGCGACTGGCCGCCGACTTCTCCGCCACCCTCGTCCCCGCCGACGCCCTGATGACGCGGGCCGCCGCCGACGCCGGTCCCCGCAAGTGGACCGACGACGGCATCCACCTGACCCCGGACGGTCACGCCCTGCTCGCCGACGCCTGGCTCACCGCGGTCGGAGCGGCGCTCCCCGAACGGGCCTGACACCCGCGCCCCGACCGGTTGCCGGTCGCCAGGGCCGCCGACTCACAGCCGGGTGGCCGTGCGGACCAGGGCGGCGAGGGGGAGGGAGCGGCTGTGGGCGGGCCAGGCGATGTGGGTGACGACAGGCGGAGCGTCGCTGAGCGGGACGGCGGTGTGCTCGGCCCACAACCAGGCGCGGGCGGAGTCGGGGAAGACGGCCATGGTGCGCCCGAGGGCGATGAGCTGGGCCAGTTGCGTCTGGTCGTGGATCTCGGGGCCAGGGCCTGGGGGATACGTTCCGTCGAGGGCCCAGCGGGCGAGCGGGAGATCGGGGAGGTCGCTGACGTCGGCCAGCGACAGGGCCTTGCGCGTGGCCAAGGGGTGCCCTGCGGGCAGGATGGCGATCTGGCCCTCGGTCATCAGTTCCTCGCTGTCGAATCCGGCGAGGGAGTTGAACGGCTTGTGCATGAGCGCCACGTCGGCGCGGCCGTCGCGCAGCATCTCGCCCTGCTCGCACGTGCCGCTCGGCAGCACCTCGATCTCGGCGGCGTCCGGCTCGGCCGCGTAGGCGTCCAGGAGCTTGTGCAGCAGCTCGTGCGACGCGGCGGCCTTCACCGCCAGGACCAGACGGTCGCGGGCCCCGCCCGCGCGGTCGGCGTCACCGGCCCGGCGGGTACGGCGCGCGGCGGCGGCCGTCGCGTCCAGGGCCGTGCGGCCCTCGTGCAGCAGCACCTGACCGGCGCCGGTCAGAACAACCCCGCGGCGGTCGCGGATCAGCAGCGTGACGCCGAGCCGCCGTTCGAGCTGCTGGATCGCGCGGGACAGCGGTGGCTGGGCCATGCCGAGGCGCTCGGCGGCGCGGCCGAAGTGCAGTTCCTCGGCGACCGCCGTGAAGTACCGAAGCTCGCGGATCTCCAAGGTGTCCATGACCCCAGCGTACGTGTGATACCTGCCGGGTATGACAGAGCACCGTATCGGTGTTGGATGCGCGGCCCGGCGGCGGGCGAGTATCGACGGTATGAGCGAAACGAAGATCGCGCTGGTGACCGGCGCGAACAAGGGGATCGGCTACGAGATCGCGAGCGGCCTCGGCGCCCTCGGCTACCGGGTGGGCGTGGGAGCGCGTGACGAGGGCCGCCTCGAAGTTGCCGTCGACAAGCTGCGCGCCGCCGGGGTGGACGCCTTCGGGGTGCCGCTGGACGTGACCGGCGACCGCAGCGTCACGGACGCCGCGGAACTCGTCGAGCGGCGGGAGGGCCGCCTGGACGCCCTGGTCAACAACGCCGGTATCTCAGGACCGACGGGGCCGGGGTGGACGCAGGACCCGACGACGCTCGACCTCGACCTGGTCCGCACGGTGGTGGAGACCAACGTCCTCGGCGTCATCCGCGTGACCAACGCGATGCTGCCACTTCTGCGGCGCTCCGCGTCGCCGCGCGTCGTCAACGTCTCCAGCAGCGTCGCCTCCCTGACCCGGCAGGCGGACCCGGACATCGAGATCGGCCCGGTCATGGCGGCCTACTCGCCGACGAAGACGTTCCTCAACGCCGTCACCGTGCATTACGCCCGGCAGTTCGCCGGGACGAACATCCTGATCAACGCGGCCTGTCCCGGCCTGGTCGCGACCGACTTCACCGGTTTCCTCGGCCCCCGCACCCCCCAACAGGGCGCGGCCACCCCCATCCGCCTCGCCACCCTGCCCGACGACGGCCCGACCGGCGGGTTCTTCGAGGACGCCGGCGTCGTCCCCTGGTAACGGTTTCCAGCACCGAGTCCTGAGAGTGCGCCGGGGTCAGCCGGTGGCGGCCTCGGCCGCGAGGGCGTCCTGCGCCGTGCCGCGCATGCCCGCGACGATCATGTCGACACCGCGCCGGTAGTACGCGTCGTTGCTCGCGCACGACAAGAGCGCGTCGGCGGCGGCCACGACGTGCGGGTAGCGGTCGGGGGAGAGGTCGAGCAGGCTCGCCTTCTTCGCGCTGACGGCCTCCTCTCGGGACTCGGGGTCCAGGGCCGGATTGCTGCGGCCGGGCTCGGTGATGACCAGGGTCACCAGGGAGCACAGCGCCTGACCGGCGGTCTGCGCGCCCTGCTCGACCGGCAGACCGGCCGCGGAGAGCAGCGCGAGGGTGCGTTCGGTGACGACGAGACCGGGCTCGGAGGCGAAGATCCGGGTGATCACCAGACCGGCGGCGTTGGGGTGCGGGCGCAGCGCCGCGAGGAAACCGCTCAGCAGGTCGTTCATCTGCTCGTGCCACGGCCGCTCGTCCGGCTCCGGGACCCGGACGTCGGTCAGCAGCCGCTCGGTGACCGCGTCGAACAGCCCGTCCTTGTCCGGGAAGTGCCGGTACAGCGCCATCGGCGTCACGTCGTGCTGCTGGGCGACCCGCCGGATGGTGACGGCTTCAAGGCCTTCGCTGTCGGCCACGGCGAGCGCGGTGGAAATCAGCTCGTCCCTGTTCAAGCGCTTGTGAGCCGCCACGGGTCCCGCCACCTCCTGGTCGACAGCCTGAGCGACACCGGATTCCTCGCCGCTGCCACTACGCAGCGTACTGCGTATACACCCGCGAACGGTGCCGTCGAGGATCAAGGTATACGCCGTACGCATACGGTGTGCGACTCCGGGACTGTCCCGGAATCGGCGGCCCGTCCGCACCTCGGCCGGTGGCCGTATTGCCGGACTTTGCTATGGTCGGATGAGTACCCGACGAGCGCGTCGTACCGGGACCCTGCAAAGACGGCGCACCCCCGTAAGCACGAAACCCACGGAGGTGCCCTCATGGCATGGGTCCTTGTTGTTGTCGCAGGTCTGCTCGAAGTGGCCTGGTCGATCGGAATGAAGTACACCGACGGCTTCACCCGTCCCGTCCCGAGTCTGCTGACCGGCGCGGGCATCGTGGCGAGCATGCTGATGCTCTCCCGGGCGGCGAAGACGCTGCCGATCGGTACGGCGTACGGCGTCTGGGTCGGCATCGGCGCGGCCGGTGCGGCCGTGGTCGGCATGGCGGTGCTCGGCGAGCCCACGACCGCCGCCCGGATCTTCTTCGTCTCGCTGCTGCTGGTCGCCGTGGTCGGCCTGAAGGCGACCTCCGGCCACTGACCGGCGCTGCCGACGGGTCAGCTCGGCTGGCCCGTCGGCATGACGGTGACCTGCTGGATGTTGACCCGCGGCGGCAGCGTCGCGATGAATCCGACGGTCCTGGCGATGTCCCCGGCCTCCAGGAACTCCATCGACTGCCGGGCGCCGTCCAGCCACTCCAACGCGCCCGCGTCCGTGACGTGGGTCTGGAGTTCGGTGCCGACGATGCCCGGCTCCAGGGAGGTGACGCGCACGTTCTTCGGGCCGAGTTCGACCCGCAGATTCGTGGACAGATGCGTCACGAACGCCTTCGTCCCGCAGTAGACGGCGAAGGTCGGGAAGATGTTCCGCGCGCCGATGGACGAGGTGTTGATCAGGTCGGCGACGCCGCGCTCGGCCGCGGCGGCGATCAACTGCGGGGTGAAGGCGCCGATCGCGTTCATCAGGCCCTTGACGTTGAGGTCGATCTGCCGCTGCCACAGGTGGGTGCGCAGCTCCTCGATCGGCGAGGGCAGCATCACGCCCGCGTTGTTGAACAGAAGGTCGGCGCCGCCCAGTTCGGCCGCGACCCGGTCGGCGGCGGCCAGCAGGGCTTCCGGGTTGGTGACGTCGACCGGCAGGGCCAGCGCGGCGCCGCCGTTCTTGGTGATCCGGGCGACCAGGTCCTCCAGCCGGTCGGTGCGGCGGGCGAGCACCGCGACCTTCGCGCCGAGTTCCGCCAGGTGCTCCGCGGACGCCTCGCCGAGACCGCTGGAGGCGCCGGTGACGACCGCCACCCGGCCGGTGAGGGGCTTGCTGATGTCGTACGCGGACATGGCTGTCCACCTTTCGTGTTCGGTGTGATCCGGCGGCCGACCCTCGGTCCGCCTGCCGTCCAGCACACCACCCGGGCAGCCGCCGTGGAGCGCCGAAAAGTGCCCTGACCAGGCAGGCAACGGCCTGACCCGCACCGGCGAGGCAGGTACTGACAGGGCCAGTCACGACGCGCGCGGCCCGCGCGCCGCCCGCCACACTGGGGGTATGGACCGCAGCACCGACACCGCCGACTTCCTGCGCTCGCGCCGGGCCCGTATCACCCCCGACGAGGCGGGACTGCCCGCCGACGGCCGGGTCCGCCGGGTGCCGGGGCTGCGCCGCGACGAGGTGGCCCGGCTGGCCGGGGTGAGCACCGAGTACTACACCCGGCTCGAACAGGGGCGCGGCGGGAACCCGTCGCCCGAGGTGCTCGACGCGCTCGCCCGCGCGCTGCGGCTCGACACCGCCGAGCGCGAGCACCTGACCGACCTGCTGACCCGCAGGCCCGCCGGGTCCCGGCACGCGCCGAGCGGACCGCAGCGGGTACGGCCGGGGCTCCATCTGCTGCTCCAGACGCTGGAGCACGTGCCCGCCTTCGTCCTCGGCCGCCGCACCGACGTGCTGGCGTCCAACCGGCTGGCCCGCGCGCTGCTGGTCGACTTCGACGCGCTGCCCGCGACCCGCCGGAACATGGCCCGCTACTACCTGCTGGACCCCGAGGCGCGCGAGCGCGTCGTGGACTGGGAGCAGCTCGCCGCCGAGACCGTCGCCATGCTCCGGCTGGAGGCCGGCCGCTACCCGAACGACCGCCAGCTCGCCGACCTGGTCGGTGAACTCACCCTGCGCTCACCGGAGTTCACCACCTGGTGGAACGACCACCGGGTGCTGCGCCGCACGCACGGGATCAAGCGCTACCGCCATCCCGTCGCGGGGGACCTGGAGTTCTCCTACGAGTCGCTGCAACCGCCCGGCGATCAGGACCAGACGCTGTGCGTCTACACCGTCGAGCCGGGCTCGCCGAGCGCCCAGGCGCTCCAGCTCCTCGGCAACTGGACGGCGCCCGCTCCGCGGGGGCGCGACGGCGGCCGGGGAAGCGGCCAGGACAGCGACCCGGAGCTGCAAATTTAAGTTAATTAGGAATTATCGTTGACAGGGTTCGGGACCGCCGCCACAGTCTTCGTCGTGGCGGCGGTCCCCGGTGTTCCGGGAGGCGGCCGTCCGCGTATCCCCAACTCTCGGGAGACCCTTCATGACTTCGCATCGTTCAGGGACGGCGCGTGCCCGGCGCGCCGTGGCGACGGCTGGAGCGGGCGCACTGCTCGCGGTCGCGGCGCCGGGGGCGGCGCATGCCGACGCCCCGGCGCGTATCGCCGCCGACGGCGCCCCCGCCTTCTACGACAGCGGCCTCGCGCCGACGCCGTACATGGGCTGGAACACCTACTACGGCCTGGGCGCCCCCACCGAGGCCCAGGTCAGGAGCGTCGCCGACCACCTGGTCAGCAGCGGTCTGCGCGACAGCGGCTACGACATCGTGTGGCTCGACGGCGGCTGGCAGGCCGACACGCCCCGCGACAGCGCCGGACGCCTGACCGCCAACCGGGACCGATTCCCCTCCGGGATACCGGCGTTGGTGACCTATCTGCACCAGCGCGGACTCAAGGCCGGCATCTACACCGACGCGGGCGACTACGACCCGGCGAACTGCGGGCTCGGCAGCCGCGGCCACTACCGGCAGGACGCCGACCAGTTCGCCGCCTGGAAGATCGACGCGGTCAAGGTCGACTTCCTGTGCGGCATCGCGGAAAAACTCGATCCCGGCCCGGCCTTCAAGGAGTTCAGCGACGCCGTCGCGACATCCGGCCGTCCGATGATCCTCAACCTGTGCAATCCGCTCACCGACGACTGGGGCCTGCCGCACACCCCGGCGCAGGACGCGCACAACGCGTACGTGTACGGGCCGACCACCGCCGACTCCTGGCGCAGCGGCACCGACATCGCCTACGGCACGCCGACCGCGAACGAGTGGCCCAATGTGCTGCGCAACATGGACGCCAACGCCTGGCACCCCGAGGCGCAGGGCCCCGGCCACTACAACGACCCCGACTACCTGATCCCGATGCGGAAGATGCCCGACGGTTCGTACGAGCTGACGCAGGAGGAGTCCACCACGCAGCTCGTGATGTGGGCGGAGATGGCCTCCCCGCTGGTCATCGGCTCCGACCCGCGCACCCTGCCCAAGGCGATGCTCGACACGCTGCGCAATCCGGAGATCGTCGCCGTCGACCAGGACCCGCTCGCGATCCAGGGCGTACGGGTGGCCACCGACGCGACCGGCGACGTCTACAGCAAGGTCCTCCAGGGCGCGGGCCGCCGCGCGGTCGTCCTGCTCAACCGCTCGGACCGGCCCGCCGCGCGCACGGTCGACTTCGCCGCCGCCGGGCTGACCGGCAACGTGGCCGTACGCGACCTGCGGGCGCGCGCCGACCGGGGCACGCGCACCGGCTCGTACACCGTCACCGTCCCGGCCCACGGCACCGCCTTCCTGAAGCTCACCGGGCGCGACGACGCGCCCGGCGTCACGCTCGGCGGCCGGTCCACGGCGAGCCCCGCGCTGGTGCGCGACGGCGCCACGCTGACCGCGTTCACCCGTGGCGACGGCGGCGAACTGCGGGCGCGCACCGGCCGGGACGGTCATTGGCCGGCGCGCACCACCGACCTCGGCGGCCCCACCCGCGACCGGTTCCTCGGCGACCCCGCCGCGTACGGCAGCGCGGGCGGCCGGATCGACGTGTTCGTGCGCGGCACGGACGGCGCCGCGTACCGGCGGACCTACGATCACGGCCGCTGGGGCGGCTGGCAGAGCCTGGGCGGGCGGCTCGCGGACGCGCCGACCGTCGCCTTCGACGGCCCCGACCGCTGGACGCTGTTCGCCACCGGGAGCGACGGCACGGTCCGCAGCCGCGGCCCGCGCACCGGCTGGACCTCGATCGGCGCGCCGGACGGACTGGCGCTGTACGGACGGCCGTCGGCCGTCACCGACTCCGCGGGCCGGATCCATGTGGCGGTACGGGCCGCGGACGACGCGGTGTGGACGCGGGTGCGCGACACCTCGGGCGCCTGGTCGGGCTGGTCGTCGCTGGGCGGCACCATCAGTGCCGCGCCCACGCTGGTCACGGCGGGCGGCACCGTCCAACTGCTCGCGCGGGCCTCGGACTACACGCTCTGGCAGCGCGGGTACGACGCCACGAGCGACACCTGGTCGGGGTGGTACCCGCGCACGGCGTTCGTGAGCGGGGCGCTCGACGGGTCGGCCGGGGCCACGGCCGCGGCGGACGGAAGCGTGCTCGTGGTCTTCCGCGGGGTGGGCGGAGTCGTCCGCCAGAGCACGCTCTGACGGGTCGGGTACGGCGTCCGGTGCGGGATCGCGCACGGGCCACGGACATGCGTAAGTAAATAAATTAGGAATTAATCTTGACGGCGCTCCGCCGTCACGACAGTCTGTACCAGCCGAACGAGGGCCCGGTCGTCAGGGGGCCGGGCCCCGTTCCGTGGGCGTAAGGGAGTCCCATGAACACCTCGCAACCCAGCCGCCGCCGGTTCCTCGCCGGTGCCGGCGCCGTCGGCGCCGCGGCGATGATGAGTAGCTGCGTCACCTCCGGCTCGTCCGGTGCCAAGAGCCAGTCGGGCAAGGGCCCGGTCACCCTTCAGTCCAACCTGTCGTCCCCGCAGGCGAAGGCCGCGATGCAGGACCTCGTGGCCGCGTACAACAAGCAGGGCGACGGCAAGGCCAAGCTGAACACGGTCGCCTCTGAGACCTTCCGCACCCAGCTCCCGACGTACCTCACCTCCGGCAACCCGCCGGACCTGCTCACCTGGTACCCCGGCTCGGTCGCCGACTCGTACGCCAAGAGGAATCTGCTGCTCGACGTCGGCGACATCTGGGCCGAGCCGGAGCTGTCCGGCTACTCCAAGGCGCTCCGGACGCTGTGCACCTCCTCGTCGGGCCAGAAGGTGTTCGTGCCCGCCACGTACTACTGGTGGGGCGTGTTCTACCGGAAGTCGAACTTCGCGAAGTGGGGCGTCCAGGAGCCCAAGACCTGGGACGAGTTCATGGCCCTGTGCGAGACGCTGAAGTCCAAGGGCGTCGCGCCGATCGGCCTCGGCGCGGGCGGCGGCACCGCGTGGGTCGCGTCGTCCTGGTTCGACTACCTCAACATCCGTATCAACGGCGCCCAGTACCACCGCGACCTGCTCGCGGGGAAGCACCGCTTCGACGACCCCGAGGTCCGCAAGGTCTTCGACAAGTGGGCCGAGGCGCTGCCGTACTTCGACCCCAACGGCACCGCGCTCGCCTTCCAGGACGCCACCACGGCGCTGCTCCAGGGCCGCACCGGGATGATGCTGATCGGCACCTTCTTCGCCGACTCCGCCCCGAAGGGCGAACTGGACGACATCGACTTCTTCCGCTTCCCGGTGATCGACGCCAAGATCCCGATGGCCGAGGAGGGCCCCACCGACGGCTACTTCGCCAGCGCCCGCACCGGCCACCGGGACGAGGTCAAGGACTTCATGCGGTATCTGGCCACCGCCCCGGCGCAGGAGACCTACATCAAGGGCTCCTCCGGCACCGCGCTGCCGACCAACCCCAAGGCCAAGGACAGCGGCACCCCGCTGGTGAAGAAGGGCCGCGCGCTGATCGAGAGCGCCGCCGAGGTCACGCAGTTCTTCAACCGCGACTCCAGCGACGCCCTCCAGCCGACCGCCGACACCGCGCTGACGAAGTTCCTGGCCAAGCCCAAGGAGATCGACTCGATCCTCACCACCTGGCAGCGGGACGCGCAGAAGATCTGGAGCCAGTGAGATGGCGGTGCTCACCGCGACCCGCGCGGACCCGGGCAAGAAGCCGGGGAAGCCGAAGAAGCGCAAGCAGGCGACCCGGGTCCCGCCGGTCGTCCTCGCCTTCGTCCTGGTCCCGCTGCTCGCGGAGGGCTTCTGGGTCTTCTGGCCCGCCCTCCAGGGCTTCTACCTCTCGCTGACCAAGTGGGACGGGGTCTCGGCGCCGCGGTTCATCGGCCTCGGCAACTACCGGGAGATGCTGCACGACAGCGTCTTCCACACCGCCGTGCTCGACACCGTGCTGTGGCTGGTGCTCTTCGGCGGCCTGTCCGCCGCGCTCGGCCTCGGCGCGGCCCTGCTGCTCCAGCAGGAGCGGCGCGGGGTCGGCTTCTACCGGGCCGCGCTCTTCCTGCCCGTGGTGTTCTCGCTGACCGCGACCGCCCTGGTCTGGCAGGCGATGTACCAGCCGGACGGCCTGATCAACCACACCTTGTCCGGCCTCGGACTCGGCAGCCTCACCCACCCCTGGCTCGCCGACCAGGACACCGCGTTCTACGCCGTGATCGTGCCCGCCCTGTGGCGGCAGATCGGCTACGTGATGGTGCTCTACCTGGCCGGGCTCAAGGGCATCGACCCGATGCTCTACGAGGCCGCCAAGGTCGACGGCGCCTCCCGCTGGCAGCAGTTCCGGCACATCACGCTGCCGCAGCTCAGCAGCGTCAACGCGGTCGTGCTGTCGGTCATCATCATCGACTCGCTGCGCTCCTTCGACGTGGTGTGGGCGCTCACCCGCGGCGGCCCGTACCACTCCTCCGAACTGCTCAGCACATACATGTACTCCACCGCCTTCCAGTCCCTGCGGCTCGGCTACGGTTCCGCGCTCGCCGTCGTGATCTTCGTGCTGGCGTTCGGCGTGATCGCGTCGTACCTGGTGCGCGCCTTCAAGGAGGCCGACTCATGACCGTCACGCACGCGGGCGCCGACGCGGCGCCGACCGCGGACCGTACCGGCGAGGACGCAGGTGCCGCTGCCGGTACGAAGGCCGCGCGCGGCGGGAGCCGTCGGCCCGACCGGCGCCGGGCCTGGGGGACCGCCGCCTTCCACACCGGTGCGGGACTGCTGTCGCTGATCTGGCTGATCCCCATCGTCGTCGTACTGGTCACCAGCACCCGCTCCTTCGACGACATCGCCGCCAACGGCCTCGGCGGCCTGCCGCACTCCTTCACCCTCGACGGCTTCCGCCAGGCGTGGGTCGACGGCGGACAGCAGCGCGCGCTGATCAACAGCATGCTGGTGTCCGTCCCCACCGTGCTGATCTCGCTGCTGCTCGCCTCGATGGCCGCCTTCGCGCTCAGCCGCTACGACGTGCCGCTGCGCCGGGTGCTGCTGTTGGTGATGCTCAGCGGCAATCTGCTGCCGCCGCAGATCCTGCTGATCCCGGTCTCCAAGCTCAGCGAGCAACTGGGCTTCTACGACTCGCTGTACGCCCTCATCGGCGTCCAGGTCGGCTTCGGCGTCGGCTTCTACGTCTTCGTGCTGCACGGCTTCATGCGGTCCATCCCGCCGGAGATCCAGCAGGCCGCCGTCATCGACGGAGCGGGTCCCTGGCAGATCTACACGCGGATCATCCTGCCGCTCGCCAGGCCCGCGCTCGCCGCGCTCACCGCCCTGTCGTTCACCTGGATCTTCAACGACCTGCTGTGGGCCATCACCGTGCTGCGCACCGACAGCAAGATGCCGATCACCGCGTCGCTGATCGGCCTCCAGGGCCAGTACGTCTCCATGTGGAACGTCATCGCGGCCGGCTCCGTGATCGCCGCCGCCCCGACCGTCATCGTCTTCCTGCGATTCCAGCGGCACTTCGTGGCCGGACTCAACCTGGGAGCAGTCAAGTGACCCCGTCCGCAACGCCGTCGACCGCACTGTGGCTGCTGCGCACCGACACCACCACCTACGCCGTCCGCCTCGGCGGCGACGGGCGGTGGGCCGAGGTCGCCGCCTGGGGCCCGCACGGCGCCGAGACCGGCCCGTCCCCGCTGGACTGGTCGCGCCGCACCCACTACATCACCCCCGCCGACGCCGCCCCGGCCGAATACCTGCCCCAGGGCATGCGTCCCTTCGGCGGCGCCGACCTCGTCGTGCGCCGCCCCGACGGCGAACGCGGCGTGTGGTGGACCTTCGAGCGCGCCACGCAGGACGACGACCGGTCGCTGCGCCTGGACTTCACCGACGACCACCTCGGACTGCGGGTCGCGCTGCGCTACGAGACCGTGCCCGGCACCGACGTACTGCTGCGCTGGACCGAGCTGACCTGCACGGGACCGGACGAACTGCGTCTGGAACGCCTGGACTCCGCCGCGATCAGCGTCCCCGTCACCGACGGCGAGGGCGCCCGGCTCACCTACCTCACGGGTCAGTGGTCGCAGGAGTTCCAGCGCACCCAACTCGACCTCGTCAGGGGTCGGTTCGAGATGGCCTCCACCCAGGGAGTGCCGGGCCACGCCTACGCCCCCTGGCTCGCGGTCCAGGACGCCGCCGCCCCGCAGGAGGGCGACACCCCCACCTACGGCATCGCGTTGGAGTGGTCGGGCAACTGGCACATCACCGCGGACGCGGAACCCGGCGGGATCGTCCGCGTACGCGCCGGACGGCTGCCGCACGAGGAGTCCGTCCGCCTCGCGCCCGGCGCCACGCTCACCACCCCGCGCGTCGCCTGCGCCTTCAGCCCGGAAGGGCTCGACGGACTGACGCGGATCTGGCACGCGTACGAGCGCGAGCTCAGCGGCGAGCGGCTGCACCGTACCCGCAAGGTGCAGTACAACTCCTGGGAGGCCACCGGCTTCGACGTCGAGGCCGACGCGCAGCTCGAACTGGCCGCCGTCGCCGCCGACATGGGCGTCGAACTCTTCGTCGTGGACGACGGCTGGTTCCGCGGGCGGCAGGACGAGACCGGGGGACTGGGCGACTGGACGCCGGACCCGGCCAACTTCCCCGAGGGATTCGACGGCTTCGTCGAGCGGGTCCGCGCCACCGGCATGGACTTCGGCCTGTGGGTCGAACCCGAGGCGATCAGCCCGCGGTCCGAGCTGTACGCCAAGCACCCCGAGTGGGTGTACCGGATCGACGGCCGCCCGGCGACCCTCGTCCGCCAGCAACTGCTGCTCGACCTCGGCCGGGTGGACGTGCAGGACTTTGTGATCGCCACCTTGGACCGGCTGCTCGGCGAACACGCCGTCAGTTACCTCAAGTGGGACATGAACCGCCCACCCACCGAGCGCGGCAGGCCCGACACGGGACCGGCCGCGGGCCAGGACCTCGACGCCGACCACGTCGCCGGATACCTGCGGGTCCTTGACCACCTGCGCGCCCACCACCCGCACGTCACCGTCGAGGGCTGCGCGGGCGGCGGCGCCCGGATCGAGCACGCCACGCTGGCCCGTACCGACGTGGTCTGGCCCAGCGACAACACCGCGCCGCTCGACCGGCTCGCCATCCAGTACGGCTATCTGCACGCGCACGCCCCGCACACCATGAGCTCCTGGGTCACCGACGCGCCCGGCGTCTTCGACCCGCGGCCCCGCTCCCTGGCCTTCCGCTTCGTCCTCGCCATCGCGGGCGTGCTCGGCATCGGCGCCGACATCCGCGCCTGGACGCCGGAGCAGCGCACCGAGGCGGCGGGCTGGATCGCCCGCTACAAGGAGATCCGCGATGTCGTCCACCACGGCACGGCCCGGCTGCTGAACGGCCCCGCCGATCCGACCTGCGGTGTCCAGTACGAGGAGCGCGGCGGCGCGCGGGTCGTGGTCACCGCGTGGAGCACCGGACGGCTCGACGGCGCGCCGCTAATCCCCGGACGCGCCTCCCGGCTGCGGCTGCGCGGCCTGGACCCCGCCGCCCGCTACACCGACACGGCGGACGGGACGGTGTACAGCGGGGCGTATCTGCTCCACAGCGGCCTGCCGTTCGGCTGGACCGGTCGACACGACGCCGAACTCGTCGTGCTGGCGCGGCAGGAGGCCGCCTACGGCTCCGGGCGTCACTAAAGTCGCGGGAGGCCCAGACAGATCCGGCCGCACCGACCAGCCCGGCCGCACCGACCAGCCCCACCGTACCGAGGAGCAGGACCAGCACATGAACGCAGCACTCCGCTTCGCCGACAAGGTGGCCGTGGTCACCGGAGCCGCTTCCGGGATCGGCGCGGCCACCGCAGAACGGCTCGCGGCCGAGGGCGCCGCCGTGGTCCTCGCCGACATCGCGGCCGACCGCGCCGAGGGCGTCGCCGCGGGCATCCGCGAGCAGGGCGGCCGGGCGGTGTCCGTACGGGCGGACGTGTCCGACCCCGAGGACTGGCAGCGGATCGTCGCGGTGGCGCACGCCTACGGCCCCGTGGCGGCCCTGGTCTCCAACGCCTACACCGTCGACGTGGCCCCGGCCCACGAGATGTCCGTCGCCTCCTGGGAGCGACAGCTCGCGGTCAACCTCACCGGCGGCTTCCTCGGCTTCCGGGCGCTGCTGCCCGACCTGCGCACCGCCCGCGGCGCCGCCGTCCTCACCTCCTCCGTCCACGCGCACAAGGGCATCCCCGGCCACCCCGCCTACGCGGCGGCCAAGGGCGCGCTGCTGTCGCTGAGCGGCCAACTGGCCGTCGAGTACGGGCCCGAGGTCCGGGTCAACGCGGTGCTCCCCGGTCCGATCCTCACCGCGGCCTGGGACCGGGTGCCCGAGGAGGACCGGGCCCGCAGCGTCGCGGAGACCGCGGCGCGCCGCTTCGGCCGCCCGGAGGAGGTCGCCGCGGCCATCGCCTTCCTCGCCTCGGACGACGCCTCGTACATCACCGGTTCGAGCCTGCTGGTGGACGGCGGCTGGAGTGTCACCAAGGCCTCGGCCTGACCGCCGCCCACCACCATCGCCGTACCTCACCCGGGGTACCCCACCCGACCTGGAGAAAGGCAGAACGACATGACGCCATACGCGCGCCGCGGAGTGCACGGGCAGACCGTGGAGACTCTCGCGCGCCGGGTGCTCAGCGGCGAGATCCCCGAAGGGGCGACACTCGATCTCGTGGCGTTGCAGAGCGAGTTGGACGTCAGTCTCACCGCGCTGCGCGAATCGCTGAAGGTGCTGGCGGCCAAGGGGATGGTCGACGCGCGGCAGAAACGCGGCACCTTCGTCAGAGCCCGCGCCGACTGGAATCTGCTGGACGCCGACGTGCTGCGCTGGCAGTTCGCGGGCGGCACCAGCACCGGGGCCGACCTGGGGCTGCTGCGCAGCCTCGGCGAGGTCCGCGGGATCGTCGAACCGGCCGCCGTACGGCTGGCGGCGGTGCGCCGTACCGACGGCGACCTGGTCGCGCTGGACGCCGCGCTCACCGCGATGGGTGAGGACGAGGGCGGCGCCGCGCACGCGGTCGAGGCCGACCTCGCCTTCCACCGCGCTCTGCTCGCCGCCACCCACAACGAACTGCTGGAGCGGATGGAGATGGTGATCGAGTCCGGTCTCGCGCACCGCGACGAGATCGTGCACAGCTCCCCGCACGGCCAGGACCCGGTGCCCAGCCACCGGGCCGTCCTCGACGCGGTACGCGACCGGGACCCGGACGCCGCCGAGCGCGCCATGCGGGCCCTGCTCGACCAGGCCGTCCGCGACCTGGACCTGGTGCACGGCTCGGGCGCCGAGGCGGTGGAGGTGTCCGGCGGGTCCGGGACATCCCGGGCATCCGAAACGGCGCGGGCATCCGAAACGGCGCGGGCATCCAAGGAATCCCAGACCTCCACGGCTTCAGAGGCGGCGAAGTGAAGATAGTGCGCGTCGAGACCTTCCTCGTACCGCCCCGGTGGCTGTTCTGCCGGATCGAGACGGACGAGGGCGTCGTCGGCTGGGGCGAACCAGTGGTCGAGGGGCGGGCCGAGGTGGTGCGCGCCGCCGTCGACGTGCTGGCCGAGTATCTGATCGGCCAGGACCCGCTGCGGATCCAGGACCACTGGCAGGTGCTCACCAAGGGCGGCTTCTACCGCGGCGGCCCGGTGCTCTCCAGCGCCGTCGCCGGTCTCGACCACGCGCTGTGGGACATCGCGGGCAAGACGTACGGCGCTCCCGTGTACGGCCTGCTCGGCGGTCCGGTCAGGGACGCGGTCCGGGTCTACGCCTGGGTCGGCGGCGACGAGCCCGCGCGGCTCGCGGAGGACGTCGGCGCGCAGGTCGAGGCGGGCTTCACCGCCGTCAAGATGAACGCGGCCGGCCGCACGTCGGCGCTCACCACGCCCGCCGAGACCGCCGCCGTCGTGGAGCGGGTGGCCGCCGCGCGCCAGGCGCTCGGCCCCGGACGCGATGTCGCCGTCGACTTCCACGGCCGCTTCACGGCCGCCGGCGCCCGGCGCGTCCTGCGTGAAATCGCCCCGCTGCACCCGCTGTTCGCCGAGGAGCCGCTGCTGCCGGAGCTGGGACATCTGCTCGGCGGCCTGGTGGCCTCCACCGAAGTGCCGATAGCGACCGGTGAACGCCTGTACGGGCGTGCGGAGTTCCTGCCCGCGCTCACCGCGGGCATAGCCGTGGCGCAGCCTGACCTCTCGCACGCCGGGGGCATCACCGAGGTGACGCGGATCGCGTCGCTCGCCGAGACGTACGGCGCCCAACTCGCCCCGCACTGCCCGCTGGGGCCGATCTCGCTCGCCGCCAGCCTCCAAGTCGCCTTCTGCACGCCGAACTTCCTCATCCAGGAGCAGAGCCGCGGCATCCACTACAACAAGGACGCCGACCTGCTGTCGTATCTGGTGGACACCGAGCCGTTCCGCTTCGTGGACGGCCAGGCGCTGCGCACCGGGCTGCCGGGGCTCGGGATCACCGTGGACGAGGCGGCGGTACGCGCCGCCGACCGCGGCGGGCACGCCTGGCGCAATCCGGTGTGGCGGCACGCCGACGGGTCGTTCGCGGAATGGTGACAGCGCTGACCGCGGCGGCGCTTCCCGTACGGATCGTCACCGACCTGGCGCACGGCGGCCGTTGGACGTCGCTGCGGGCCGGGGACCGTGAATGGCTCTGGCACCGGGACGAGCCGCGCCGCGCGGGCGTCGCGCCCGGTGACGCCTTCGCCGACGCGGGCGGCCTGGAGGAGTGCCTGCCCACCGTCCGGGGCGTCCCCGACCACGGCGACGTGTGGTCGCGCCCCTGGCGGCGCGAGAACGGCGGGGACGGCGCGGATGGCGCGGACCGGGTCGACCACCCCGACTTCCGGCTCACCCGGCGGATCGGTGGCGGCCCCGGTGGCGGCGCGGTGGTCGACTACCGGCTTACCGCCGCGCCCGGCTACCGCTTCCTGTGGGCCGCCCACGCACTGCTCGACGTGTCGCGGGACGGCCGGATCGAACTGCCGCCCGGCGCACAGGCCCTGCACTACCCGGACGGGGGTGCGCGACGCGAGCCGTTCACCTGGCCGTCCGCCGGGGGCACGGGCGACGGGACGCGTGCCCGCTTCGACCTGCTCGGGCCCGACGACGGTACGGCGAGCGGCGCGGTCGTCGACGCCGCGACGGCGACCGTGCACGACGGGTCCGACCGGCTGCGGTTCGCGCTCGACGTGTCCGGTCAGCCCGCGTCCATCGCCCTGTGGCGGAATCTGGGCGGCTTCCCCGAGGGCGCGCCGTACCGCTCGATCGGCGTGGAGCCGATGCTCGGGCGGGTCTTCGACCTGGCGACGGCGGGGGAGGGGGACGCGGCCCGCGTGCCCGCGAGCGGCGAGGTCCGCTGGCGGCTCACGGTCACGGCCGCCGGCGCTTCCGCCGCCACCGCCGCGTCCGCCTCGAACCGCCGAACCCTCGACGGGATCGGCTGACCGCGACCGGCGCACGGCGACGGGACCCGTTGACCGCGACGGGACCGTCCGCCTCGAACCGCCGAACCCTCGACGGGATCGGCTGACCGCGTCCGGCTCACCGCGACCGGACCGGTTGACCGCGACCGGATCGTCCGCCCCGAACCGCTGAACCCTCGACGGGCCGCGACCGGACCGACTGCCCTGGACCCACGCCGTCCGATCACCGCAACAGGAAAGGAACATCACCCGTGGACCTGCTCACCGCGCTGCGCGCCCACCGTCTCGTCGCCATCGTGCGCGGCGACGACGAGGACGCGTCGCTGCACACCGTACTGACCCTGGTCGAGGAGGGTGTCGCGCTGGTCGAGGTCTCGCTCAGCGGCCGGAACGCGCTCGGCGTCATCGCCGCGGCCCGCGCCGCCCTCGGCCCCGACGCGCCGCTCGGCGCGGGCACCGTCCTCACCGAGCAGGACGCCAAGGACGCGCACCGTGCCGGGGCCGACTTCGTCGTCACGCCCGCGGTCGGCGAAGGCGTCAGCGCCGCACGGGAGTTGGGCCTGCCCGTGCTGGCCGGAGTGATGACGCCCACCGACATCGTCACCGCGCGGCGGCTCGGCGCCACCGCGCTCAAGCTCTTCCCCGCCGAGCACGCGGGCGGCCCGGGCTACCTCCGCGCCCTGCGCGGCCCCTTCCCCGACCTGCCCTTCGTGCCCGTCGGCGGCGTCGACATCCCGGCCGCCCGCGCCTACTTCGCCGCCGGAGCCCTCGCGGTCGGCGTCGGCTCGCCCCTCATCGGCGACGCGGCGAGCGGCGGCAGCCGGACCGCGCTCCGCGCGCGGGCCAGGGACTTCCTCGCCGTCGTCGCGGAGACGGACGCGCCGAGCACGCGGGCCGCACGATGACCGGGCGTACGAGGAGCCGGGGGCAGCGCCCGGCGCCGTCACTCGCCATGACCGGACGGGGCCCGCGCCGTACCCCCGCGAGGAGACTGCCGTGATCGAGATCGGCGGCCCCGTCGCCTGCGTCGGGGAGACCATGGTCGCGATGGTGCCGGAGGCCGGTGAAACGCTCGCGGAGGCACGGCGGTTGCGGGTGGAGGTCGCCGGGGCGGAGTCGAACGCGGCGATGTATCTGGCCGACCACGGGGTGGAGGCCCGGTGGGTGTCGGCGGTCGGTGACGATCCGTTCGGGCGGCGGATCGTGGCCGAGATCGCGGCGTGCGGGGTGGACGTCGGAGGCGTCCGGACCGACTCGGGGCGGCCGACCGGGGTGATGGTGAAGAGCCCCGGCGGGCAGGGCACCCGCGTGCACTACTACCGGCGGGGGTCGGCCGCGTCCGCGCTCGGGCCGCAATCGCTGGCGGCCGAGGCCGTACGCACCGCGGGGCTGCTGCACCTGACCGGCGTCACGGCGGCGCTGTCGGACTCCTGCCGCGACCTGGTGGACGCGGCGCTGCGCGGCCCGCTGCCGGTCAGCTTCGACGTCAACCACCGGCCCGCGCTCTGGCCGGACGGCGCGGCGCCCGGTGTCCTGCGCGACTTCGCCGACCGCGCGGACATCACCTTCGTCGGCCTGGACGAGGCCCAGGCGCTGTGGGGCGCGCACATCGCCGACGCCGCCGACGTACGCGCCCTGCTGCCGGGCCCGCGCGTGCTGGTGGTCAAGGACGGCGCCCGCGCCGCGACCGCCTTCGACGGCGCGACGGCGCACACCGTGCCCGCCCGCGCCGTCGAGGTCGTGGAACCCGTCGGCGCGGGCGACGCCTTCGCCGCCGGATTCCTCACCGGGCTGCTCCGCGGCGAGCCGCCCGTCCGCGCGCTCCGCCTCGGCCATGTCACCGCGGGCGCGGCCTTGCGGGTCCCCGGCGATCACGGCCCGCTACCGGACCCCATCCGTATCGCACAACTGCTGGACGCCGCCGAGGCGCGGTGGGCCTCGGCGGCGTCCCCGGGCGGCGTCACCGATAGCTGACGGTGACCTGCTGACGCACGGACCTCTGCGGGACGGTGACGGTCACCTTCCTGGCGGCGGCGTCCCACGACCAGGCGCTCCTGGCCACCGGGGCGCCGTCCACGGTCACGGACTTCGGCGCGGTGGCGTTGGAGAAGGCCACCGTCCACCGGCGCTGCGCGACCTGCCCGGCGAAGGAGCCGGAGACCGGGGCGACCGTCAGGGTGTGGACGGCGTCCGCGCCCGCCGCCTGCGTGCCGTCGTTGTTGAAGCCGCCGACGACCTCCTGGTCGAGAAGGGCTTCGCCGGTGTCACCGTCGAGGGCATCGCGGCGCGGGCCGGGGTCGCCAAACAGACCATCTACCGCCGCTGGAACACCAAGACCGACGTCCTTCTGGACGCCTTCCTCCAGGACGCCGCCGAAGCCCTCGCCCCGGCCGACCACGGCGATCTCGGCGCCGATCTCCGCGAGCACCTGAGCCTGCTGGCCGGCTTCCTCACCGGTCCGACGCTGGCGCGGTCTTCCGGGCCCTGCAGCGGGCGCGCAGCACGACCCGGAGTTCGCGTCCGTGCTGCGCGCCCGCTATCTCGACGAGGAGCGCCGCCGCGACCGGCTCCCGCTGGAGAACGCGGTGGGCCGCGGCGAACTCCCCGCGGGTCTCGACCTGACGGCCGAGGTCGACCGGCTCGTGGGGCCGATCTACCACCGCGTCCTGGTGACCGGAAACCCGGTCGACCGGGACTTCACCGACCGTCTCGTGGAGGACTTCCTGCGCCGCCACCCCCGTGCCCGTCCCGCGTCGGACGGCACTTCCTAGCGGCGCGTCGTATGTCTTCCCGTCGGCGTCCCTCAGGCTCCGGTGCCGTCGGCGGCGGCCTTGAGCGCCGCCAGGTCGATCTTCTTCATGCCGAGCATTGCCTTCATCGCGCGCTGGCCGCGCTCCGCGTCGGGGTCGTTCAGCATCGCCACCATGCCGGTGGGGACGACCTGCCAGGACAGCCCGTACTTGTCCTTGAGCCACCCGCACGGGCCCTCGGAGCCGCCGCCCTCGGTGAGCCGGGCCCAGTAGTGGTCGACCTCGGCCTGGTCCTCACAGGTGATCAGCAGCGAGACGGCCTCGGTGAAGGGGAACTCGGGGCCGCCGTTGATCGCGATGTACGGCTGGCCGTCCAGCTCGAACGCCACGGTCAGTACGGTGCCCGCCTCGCGCGGACCGGCCTCGCCGTAGTAGGTGGTGTCGGTGATCCGCGAGTTCGGGAAGACCGAGACGTAGAACTCGGCGGCTTCCTGGCTCTCGGTGTCGAACCAGAGGTTGGGGGTGATCCGGGGCATCGCGGTCTCCTCGCGTCAGGCTGTCGTCGGCGCCCGAGCGCCGCCGTTCACCTTTATGACCGGCCGCCCGCCGAAAACTCATCGGCGACACAGCACCCGCGCGGCTCAGTCCCCCAGCCGGTCGATCTGCCGGATCTTGTTGGTGACGTCGAGCGCCGCGACCTTGTAGGACTCGGCGAGCGTCGGGTAATTGAAAACGGCGTCCACGAGGTAGTCGACGGTGCCGCCGCAGCCCATCACGGCGTGGCCGATGTGGATCAGCTCGGTGGCGCCGGTGCCGAAGCAGTGCACGCCGAGCAGCTTGCGGTCCTCCGGCGAGACCAGCAGCTTCAGCATGCCGTGCGCGTCACCGATGATCTGGCCGCGGGCCAGCTCGCGGTAGCGGGAGACACCGACCTCGAACGGCACCAGTTCGTCGGTGAGCTGGTCCTCGGTGCGGCCGATGAAGCTGACCTCGGGAATGGTGTAGATGCCGATCGGCTGGCCGTCCCGCATCGCGTGCACCGGTTCGCCGCAGGCGTGGTACGCGGCGGTCCGGCCCTGCTCCATCGAGGTCGCGGCCAGCGCGGGGAAGCCGATGACGTCACCGACGGCGTAGATGTGCGGGACCGCGGTGCGGAAGTGCTCGTCCACCGATATGCGGCCGCGCTTGTCGGCTTGGAGACCGGCCTTGTCGAGGTCCAGCTCGTCGGTCAGCCCCTGCCGCCCCGCCGAGTACATCACCGCGTCCGCGGCGATCTTCTTGCCGCTCTCCAGCACGGTCAGGGTGCCGCGCTCGTGCCGCGAGACCGCCGCGACCGTCTCGCCGAAGCGGAAGGTGACCGCGAGATCCCGCAGGTGGTACTTGAGCGCCTCGACGATCTCGGCGTCGCAGAAGTCCAGCATTCCCTCGCGCTGCTCCACCACGGTGATCTTGCTGCCGAGGGCGGCGAACATCGACGCGTACTCCATGCCGATGACCCCGGCGCCGACGATCACCATGGACCGCGGCACCCGCTCCATGCTGAGGACGCTGTCGGAGTCCAGCACCGTACGGTCGTCGAACTCGACGCTCGCCGGGCGCGCGGGCCGGGTGCCGGTGGCGATCACGATGTGCTCGGCCGTCACCAGCCGGTCCTGGCCGACCGCGTCGCGCACCGCGACGGTGTGCTGGTCGACGAAGCGCCCGGTGCCGGAGAGCAGCGCGACCTGGTTCCTGGAGAGCTGACTGCGGATCACATCGACCTCGCGGCCGACCACATGCTGCGTCCTCGCGGTCAGGTCCGCGACGGTGATGTCCTCCTTGAGCCGGTAGCTCTGGCCGTACAGATCCCGCTGGTTGAGGCCGGTGAGGTAGAGCACCGCCTCCCGCAGCGTCTTGGACGGGATCGTGCCGGTGTGGATCGACACCCCGCCCAGCGAGTCCGCGCGGTCCACCACCGCCGCCCGCCGTCCGAGCTTGGCCGCCGCGATGGCCGCCTTCTGACCACCAGGACCTGAACCGATCACCAACACGTCGAAGTCGGGCACACCAGCGAGTGTGACAGTCGGCGGGCCGCCTCGGAAGACTTTGCCGAACAGGGCCGCCCGCGGCCGTAGTGGCGCTACCGCCGGTCCGCTACGTGACCGGCCGCCCCGCCCGCTGCCCGATCCCTTCCCCGAACCGCTGCTCGCCCGGTTCCCCGGCCCGTAACCCGACCGGCTACTTGACCGGCGCGAACAGGTGCTGCGCCGCCACGGCCGCGCCGCCGCGCGCCCACTCCTCGAACGGCAGCGGGCGCAGCAGCAGATCGCACTCGGCGGCGGCGCCGAACGCCTGGGCGGCGAAGGTCTCGCGGATCTGGTCGGCGAACAGGTCGTAGGTCGCCACGCCCTCGCCGGAGATGATGATCCGCTCGGGGCCGATGAGGTTGGCGACCGAGGCGATGGTGAGGCCGAGCGCGTGCCCGGCGCGGGAGAACACGGCGCGGACCGGCTCGTCCCCGGCGTGCGCCAGCCGTACGGCTTCGGTCATCGTCAGCTCCGGATCGACCGGCCGCACCTCCGCCACCGTCACCGGCCTCACTCCCGCCACCGGCTACACCTTCACCGTCACCGCCCACGACGCCAAGGGACGCCACTCCGCGCCCGGCAAACAGGTTCCGGTCACCACCCCCGCCCCCGGCGGACGCGTCACCTACGAAGCGGAAGCCCCCGCCAACACCCTCACCGGCAACGCGAGCATCACCGACTGCCCCGCCTGCTCCGGCGGAAAGGAAATCGGCAACCTCGGCGGGGACAGTTCGGTCGCCATCAACCACGTGACAGCGCCGAAGGACGGCACTTACCTGCTCACGCTCGGCTACGCGGACGGGTCCTCCGGCCGCACCGCCGTGGTCACCGCCGGCGGCTCGTCGTTCCAGCTCCCGCTGCCCGGCGGCAACGACAACAACTGGGGCGTGGCGCGGTCCGTGACCGTTCCGGTCCACCTGAAGGCGGGCGACCACACCGTCACCTTCGGCAACCCGGCCGACTACGCCTCGGACGTCGACCGCGTCACCGTCTGACCCCGGTCGCCGTCCCGCGGTGAGGTGCGGCAGCCGCCACGGCTGCCGCACCCCACCGGCAGCGCCCTTGTGCCCGATGACGATGATGGTCACCGGACCTGCGGAAAGGACTCATTCATGACCACCATCCCCGCGCGGATCGTGACCCTGCGCGCGGCAGGCGCCGCCCTCGTCGTGGAACTCGGCGAGCCGGTGCCCAGAGTCCTGCACTGGGGCGCCGACCTCGGCGATCTCTCGGACGCGGACCTCGTCGCGCTGAGCCTGACCGCCGAGGGCGCGGTGCTCAACAACTCCCTCGACGTCCCGCGCCGGTTCACCGTCTGGCCCACCGAGGCAGACGGCTGGTCCGGCAGCCCCGCCCAGCAGGGCCACCGGGCGGGCACCGCGACCACCCCGCGGCCGTCCCTGACCGGTGCCGAGCAGCGCGAAGTGCCCGGCGGCGGCGGTGAGTTGGTGATCCACCTGCGGGACGAGGTCAGCGACCTGGCCGTCACCGTCACCTACCGCCTGGAGCCGTCGGGCGTGCTCGGGGTGCACGCCGAGCTGACCGCGGGGCAGTCGGCGGACTCCGGCACGGACCCGGCGCCGTACGACCTGTCCGCGCTCGGCCTGCTGCTGCCGCTGCCCGAACGCGCCGGTGAGGTACTGGACTTCACCGGCAAGTGGAGCAGGGAACGCTCCCCGCAGCGCCGCCCGCTGCACTACGGCTCTTACGTCCGCGAGGTCCGGCGCGGCAAGCCCGGCGTCGACTCGCCCTACCTGCTGACCGTCGGCGTGCCCGGCTTCGGCTTCCGGGACGGCGAGGTGTGGGGCCTGCACGTCGGGTGGAGCGGCGACCAGCGGTATCTCGTCGAGCGGCTGCCGGAAGGCGCGGGCAGCGACCACGCCGTGGTGCTCGGCGGCGGCGAACTGCTGCGCGCGGGCGAGGTGCGGCTGGCACCGGGGGAGTCGTACACCTCCCCGGTCTGCTGGTTCGCCTGGTCCGACGCTGGCCTCGACGGGCTCGCCGACCGCTTCCACACCCTGCTGCGCGCCCGCCCCACCCACCCGGCCACCCCGCGCCCGCTGATCCTCAACAGCTGGGAGGCGGTCTACTTCGACCACGACCTGGACCGGCTGCTGCGGCTGGTCGACCGGGCCGCCGAGGTCGGCGTCGAACGCTTCGTCCTGGACGACGGCTGGTTCAAGGGGCGCCGCGACGACACCGCGGGCCTCGGCGACTGGACGGTGGACGCGACCGTCTGGCCCGACGGCCTGACCCCGCTGGCCGACCACGTCCGCTCCCTCGGCATGGAATTCGGCCTGTGGGTCGAGCCGGAGATGGTCAACCTCGACTCCGACCTCGCCCGCGAGCACCCGGGCTGGATCCTCGGCCCCTCCGCGGGTCTCGGACCCAGCTCACGGCACCAGTACACGCTCGACCTCGCCAACGAGGACGCCTGGCAGTATCTGCTCACCTCGCTCGACACCCTCGTCGGCCGGTACGGGATCGGCTACCTGAAGTGGGACCACAACCGCGAGCTGCACGAGGCGGTCGAGCGCGGCCCCGGCGGCGTCGACCGGCCCGGCAGCCGCGCCCAGGTCCTCGCGCTGTACCGGCTGATCGACGCGCTCAAGGCCCGCCACCCGGGTCTGGAGATCGAGAGCTGCGCCAGCGGCGGCGGCCGGATCGACCTCGGCATCCTCGCCCGTACCGACCGGGTGTGGGCCTCGGACTGCAACGACCCGGTGGAACGGCAGACCATCCAGCGCTGGACCGGCCAGCTGCTGCCGCCGGAACTCTTCGGCGCGCACGTCGGCCCCACGCCCAGCCACACCACGAGCCGTCCCGGCACCGACACCTTCCGGATGGCCACCGCCCTGTTCGGCCACGCGGGCATCGAACAGGACCTCAGCCGCTGCGCCCCCGAGGAACTGGCCCGGCTCACCCGCTGGTCCGCGCTCTACCGGGAGCAGCGCCCGCTGCTGCACTCGGGACGGGTGGTCCGCGCCGACCTCGCGGGCGGCGCCGTCCTGCTGCACGGCGTCGTCGCCGCCGACGGCTCGGCCGCGCTGTACGCGTGGGCCCGGATCGCCACCTCGCCCGAGGGCCAGTCGGGACGCGTCCGGCTGCCGGGCCTCGACCCCGCCACCGCCTACCAGGTCCGCGTCCGCACCGAGATCGGCCTGCCCTCCTTCCACCAGACGACCGCACCGCCGTGGCTGGCCCGCGCCATCGAGGGCTGGCTGCCGCTGCCCGGCGCGGTCCTGGCCACGGCGGGAATCCCCATGCCGACGCTCGACCCGGAGCACGCGATGCTCATCGAGGTGCGCACGGCGCCTTGACCCGGCTGACCGGCCGGCCGACGGGCGTTCGGACCGGGGGAGCCCATTGGGGGAGGCATTCGTACCCCAGGTGTACGAATGTCGAATCCACCGGCGCAGGCGGCACGGCGAACCGCCCTCGAACGGGTCACGGACCCGCACGGAGGCGGTTCGCCCTGTTAGGCAGGAGTCGATGCCCGCCATCGAACCCAGGAGTCCCCTTGTCCTTCGCCACCGCCGCCCGCGAGGAGCCGACCGCGTGCCTGCCCGGCCCGGTGCCCGCCCAGAGCGACGGCGCCACGGCGCGGCCATTCGCCCGGATCAGTGAGTGGCTTCTGGAGTACGAGGGCTTCCGGTACACCTGCCGGATCAGGCACCACCAACGGCCGGTCGACGCCCCCCTGCTGATCCTCGGCGGCTCCTCCCAGGACCGGCACTCGTGGATGCGGCACGAGCAGCGGATCGGCACCGCGGCCGACGTGATCACCGTCGACCTGCCGGGCTACGGCGCCGCCGACTTCCTCCCGGCGTTCTACGGCATCGACTTCCTGGCCGCCGTCGTCCGGCATCTGCTGGACGAGCTGGTGGTGCCCGCCGTCAACCTCGTCGCGGCCTGCTTCGGCGGCGCCGTCGGCCTGCGCTTCGCCCAGCACTACCCCGCGCGGGTCGAGCGGCTGTTCTTCGTCGGCATGACGACCCGGATCCCGCCGGACTACGCGGCGGCCATGGAACGCTGGGACGGCATGATCGACCGCGGCGAGACCGACCGGATCGCCCGCGAGCTCACCGACCGCTTCATGTCCCCGCCCGGCACCGGCCGGGTACGCAAGCACGCGGCCGTCGCCCGCCTGGTGTACGGCGGTCTGATCGGTCAGGACGCCGAGCAGTTGCGGAAGTCCGCCGAGCACAACAAGCGGCTGATGCGGCACGAGTGGTACCGGCCCGAGCCCGTCCCCGCGGTGCCCAGCCTGGTCGTCACCGGCGAGTACGACACGCTGTGCACCCCGGAGATGGGCCGCGAGGTCGCCGCGGTGCTGCGCGCCGCCACCTTCCTGACCATCGACGAGACCGACCACCTCGCGCCGGTCGAGCGGATCGCGGACTTCGCCGACCTCGTCACCCGCTTCTGCGCCGACCACGCGCTGGACGGCCTGCCGTACTGCAGCGCCCCCGAGACGGCCGCGGCCGGCACGCTCCGGGAACCGGCCGTGGCCTGGCGCGGCCGACCGTAAAGGCCGGCGGGAATGAGCGACCGTAAAGCCCGGCGGTGATGACCGGTTGTGATGACCGGTGACGAGAGTCCGTGAGGGCAGGGGATCCGCGCTACGGGGTCGGGATGCCCGCGGGCTTGTTCGGCAGGCCGAAGCGGACCGGGACCCCGGGGGAGTACAGCACGCTGACCGGGTCCCCCAGCGGCCGGGCGAGACCGGCCGCCGTCACCACGTCCTCGTCCAGGGACAGCAGCTCGGCGTGGTGCAGCGGCCAGCGCGGATGGGCGTTGGGCAGATACACCGGCCGCCCGAAGAAGGCGTTGTGCATGCCCCAGCGGGCGGTGAGGAAGTGTTCGAGTTCCGTGGGCTCCGCGACCGGCTCGCCGATCCGTACGCTCAGCGAGGCCCGCGCGCCGCGCGGCCCCGGCCAGCGGCGGGAACTGGTGTACGTGATGGTGTCGGCGTCCCGGCGCACCGACATCCGCGACCACAGATAGGGCAGCCGGAAGACACCCCGGCCCACGACGACAGGTATCAGCCGGGACGCGTCCAGCGACCGGAACACCACACCGCGCCGCCCCCGCTCGTCCACCGAGTACAGCCGCACATTCGTCTCGGGGAAGGTGCCCAGGTACGGCACACCGGGCAGCCGGAACCAGCCGACCCGGTGCATGCGGAAGGCGACCAGACCCACGTACGTGACGCCGTGCAGGGTGTCGGGCCGTACGCCCGGCGGCAGCAGCGGCGCCACCGGCTCCGGCTCCACCGGCCAGTGCACGAAGGCCAGGTCCAGCCACCACTGCGTCATCAGCGGCTCGGCCGCGGCGCCGGGCGGCGCCTCGGCCACGATCGGCTCCGCGTCGGCGGGGATGGTGGACACACCGTCCAGCATGCCACCGTCGCGCCATCCGCCCGGCTCCCGGGGACGGCCGGTCAGCTCGGGCGGTAGCGGATCTCCAGCATCAGACAGCCGGGGCCCGTGCGGTACGGGCCGTGCGGCATGCCGGGAGGGCGGGACGCGAAGTGTCCGCTGGTGAAGGTCTTCCCCAGGGTCAGATCCTCCAGTTCGCCCTCCAGGAGATAGACCTCCTCGTAGTAGGCGTGCCTGATCACCCCGGCGGCGGACGTGTCGAGCCCTGGCTCCCAGCGTGCGAGCCGGGTCAGCTCCGCGCCGTCGGCGGCCGGGTCGGCGGACAGCACGCGCTCGCTGACGCCCGGCGAGCCTTCCGCCGGGGCCCACGGGATGTCCGCGGCGGCGAGGAATTCGTGTTCGTCCTTCACGGGGGAGACCTCTTTCAGCACGGGTACGGGGGGCGGGCGCCGGCCTCGAATTCGGTTGACCGACGCATCCGGCCGGTATAGCAATGCCGGGTGATAGAAGGCGAGAAAATCCAGCTCAGGGCCAGATTCGAGAGCGATGTGCCGGTGCTCCACGCCGAGTTGCAGGACGACGTGGTGGGTAGGTCCCGCTCCGACTCCCGCCCCTGGCGCCCCATATCGCCGGACACGGCGGACTCACCGTACGCGGTGAACGGCCTTCCCCCGGAGGTGGTCGTCTTCTCCGTGGTGGAGACCCGGACGCGGGAGCTGGCGGGCGCGGCCTCGATGTGGGGGATCGACACCCACAACCGGCTCGCCCACCTCGGGATCGGTCTGCGCCCCGCCTACCGCGGTCGCGGCCTCGGCACCGACGTCGTGCGCGCGCTGTGCCACTACGGCTTCGTCGTGCGCGGTCTGCACCGGATCCAGCTCGAAACCCTCGCCGACAACACCGGGATGATCACCGCCGCCACGCGCGCCGGATTCCGCGTCGAGGGAACGCTGCGGCGGGCGGCCTGGGCGTACGGCTCCTTCCTCGACGAGGTGGTGCTCGGGCTGCTCGCCGACGAGTGGACCCCGTAGGGCGGACTCATCGCATCCGGCGGCCGGACGTACATACGTACGGTCGGTCGGTCGGGGGAGACCCCGCGGACTGGCCACGCGGCGCGGTTCACGTGCCGTCGCGTACGCGGCAGGAAGCGGCCGACCCGCCTGACCGGGAAGACGTAGCGTCTGATATGCCCCGTTATGCTCGATGGTGTGAAGACGATCCGATCCCGCTGGCGCTCCTGGTGGCCGGACGTCCGATGGGATCCCGTCCTCCTGACCCCGCTCCTGCTGACCGTGGTGATCATGGTCGTGGCGTTGGCCACTCCGACCGACTTCGCGATCAGCCGCCTGCTGCCCGCCGCTCCCGCGCTCGCCGCCTCCATGTGGCCGGTGCGCCCGACCGTCGCGCTGGGCGTGGTGGCGACCGCCGTGGTGGTCGCTGACTCGCTCATCATCGACTCCCCGAACATGCTGTTCACGGCCGGGGCGATCGTCGTGGTCACCGCCGCGGCCGGATACGCGGCGCACAGCCGCCTGCACCGCGAGCTGACCCTCACCCAGGTCAGATCGGTGGCCGACACCGCACAGGCGGTCGTCCTGCGGCCGGTGCCGCCCCGTGTCGGGAACGTGGACGTCGAGACGCTGTACGTGGCCGCCGCCGCGGAGGCCCGGATCGGCGGCGACTTCTACGCGGCGGCCGACACCCCGCACGGCGTACGCCTGCTCATCGGCGACGTCCGCGGCAAAGGGCTGAACGCGGCGGGCGCGGCCGGGGCGATCGCCAACAGTTTCCGCGACGCCGCCCACGACGAACCCGACCTCGCGGCGGTCGCGCGCAGGCTGGACAGCAGCGTGGTCCGCTACAGCGCGTCGATCCCCGGCGGCGACGCGCCCGAGCGCTTCGCCACCGCCCTGTTCGTCGAGATCCCGGCAGACGGCGGCCCCGCCGTCCTCCTCAACTGTGGCCACCCGCCGCCGCTGCTGCTGCGCGGCGACCAGGCCACGTCCCTCGACCCGAGCGCCCCGTCACCGCCCCTGAACATGGCCGTGCTGATCGGATCCGACTACCGCATGGACACCGTCCCGCTGGTCCGCGACGACCGGCTGCTGCTCTACACCGACGGCGTCATCGAGACCCGCGACGACACGGGCGCATTCTTCTCGCTGCGCCGATGGGTGAACGGCAGACCGCCTGTGGAACCCAGGGAACTGCTCGACCAGCTCCGCGCCGAGCTGCTGCGCTTCAGCGACGGACAGCTCGACGACGACATCGCCGCCGTGCTCGTACGCTCCCGCGCGGGCGCACCCGGTTCGGGCGGCTCGGGCAGCGCACCCGGCTCGTCCGGCTCAGGCGGTTCACCCGGCTCAGGCGGCTCGTGCGGTTCACGCGGCGCGGGTGAAGACGTGTGAGCGGCCGATCGGGGTGAAGCCCCGCCGCGCGTACCAGGTGCGCGGCCAGTCGTCCGCGTCCGCGATCAGGAACAGCAGCGGGCACCCGGCCGCCAGGTGCACGGCGGTGGCGAGATTGACGTCCGCGTAGCCACGCCGCTGGTGCGTGGTCGCGGTGACGACCTCCTCGATCTGCGCGATGCCCTCCGCCGGGTCGAGGTAGAGGTCGGTCCACGCGCCGACCGCCCCCTGCTCGTCCCTGACCGCCAGGAAACGCACCTGCTCCGCGCCCCGCAGCCGGGCGGCGCGGCGGTCGGTGAGCTGGCGCAGCACCTCGTCGTCGGCCTTCGGCAGCCACTGCCGCGTCTGGCGCAGCACAGCGGACCGCAGGGCCCGCGGCGTGACGGTCTCGGCGGCCGGGTCCGGCGCGGGCGCGGGACCCGAGTGCCGCATCACCAGTTCCGTCTCGTGCTCGTAACCGGCCGCGAGCAGCGTCGGCGCGCACAGCACGCCGAACTCGTCGTCCAGCACCGAGATCCGGCGGTGCGGCAGATGGCCGAGTACGGCGTCGGCGAACGCGGGCAGGTCGTCCACCGCCACCGGTCCCTCCACGACGAGCTGATTGTGCTCGTGGGAGGCGGCGTACGCGCTGTTGAGGACCGCCGCGCCGCCGGGGAACTCGACGACGCGCCGGGCCTGCCGCCGCTGGAAGGCGGCGCGGAAGGACGCGATGCGGTGCAGATCGACGGCGGAGACCTCGACGGCGGGCATACCGCCCAGTCTAGGAACACCTGGTCACGGCGCCGCAAGCGCATTTCCCGCCGCAGGCGCGCCGTACCGCTGCCTCGGGGAGGCGCGACCGGTCGGCCGTCACTCCCCGATGTCCTCGTACCAGAGCTCGGGCCGCGCCGCGATGAAGTCCCGCATGAGCGCGACGCAGTCGGGGTCGTCCAGCAGCGTGATCCGTACGCCGTGCTCCGCGAGCCAGTCGTGGCCGCCGGAGAAGGTGCGCGCCTCGCCGATCACCACATGGCCGATGCCGAACTGCCGGATCAGCCCCGAGCAGTACCAGCACGGGGACAGCGTCGTCACCATCGTCGTGCGCCCGTATCCGCGCAGTCGTCCGGCGGCCCGGAAGGCCGAGGTCTCGCCGTGCGCCGACGGGTCGCCGTCCTGCACCCGGCGGTTGTGCCCGCGGCCCAGCAGGTGACCGTCCTGGCCGAAGAGGGCCGCGCCGATCGGGATGCCGCCCTCCGCGAGCCCGGCACGGGCCTCCTGCAGGGCCGTGGCCAGCATCGTTGTCGGGTCCGGGGCCGCCGCGTCAGTCATGTGCCCACTGTGGCCGCGGGGGAGCGCCGCCGCAATGCCGTCGGCGGCGGACGGCCCGAGGTGCGGAACCGGTCCCTCCCCCCGTGGCCCGGCGCGGACGCCGTGCAAGGGTAGTGACAGGCGTGGCCCGCGTTGCTTCAATGCAGCAAGCGCTTTCCGTCCCCGTTTCCCTGGAGCCGCCGCCGTGCCGATATCCCGTCGTGTCCTGCTGTCCTCGGTCCCGGCGGCGAGCCTGACGGCCCTGGTCGCACCCTTGCGCGCGCGAGCCGCGGACGGCCCCGCCCCGGCGGGCGGCGCGCACAGCGCGAGCGCGGACCAGGCGGCGCTCATCGCCAACACGGTGGCGGTCTTCGCCGGTACCGCCGAGTCCAACGCCCGCCCCGAGGTCTCCGCGAAGCTCACCGCGATCGAGTCGACCGCCCGCGCCAGGCTGGCCGCGCTGGGCACGGCAGGAGCGAATCAGCTCTTCGGCGGCCTGACGCTCGGCACCAGCGACACCAACCTGACGACGTCGTTCCAGTACCTGTACGAGACGGCGCTCGCGACCCGCGTACCCGGCGCGCCCGGCGGTCCGGGCTCCGGGCTGCGCGACGACGTGGCCGTGCAGCGGCGCGTCATCGACGGCCTGGCTTTCCTCTACGACGGCTATTACGGCGACCAGGCGAAGGGCTATTACGGCAACTGGTTCAACTGGGAGATCGGCATCTCCACCCACGTCACCAAGACGCTGCTGCTCCTCCAGGACGCCCTCGCCGCCTACCGCCCCGACCTCACGGCCGCGTTCGTGGCCGCCATGGACGCCTATCTGCGCAACGGCAAGGACGGCGACGTCGACCTCGACTCGCGCTTCCACACCGGCGCCAACCTCGCCGACATCACCACCAACCGCATCCTGCAAGGCGCGGTCCTCGGCGACGACGCCCGCACGTCCAAGGCCGTCGCCGACCAGTTGACGGTCTTCGCCACGATCGACCCGTACGGTCTACGGCACGGCGTCACCGACGGCTTCTACGCGGACGGCTCCTTCATCCAGCACGCCTCCGTCGCCTACACCGGCTCGTACGGCACCGGGCTGCTGAGCCGCGTCGTGCAGACCGTCCGGATGCTCGACGGCACCAGCCATGTGCAGGGCGACGACCTGATCGGCGTCGTGCAGGGCTGGATCGCCGAGGGCTTCGCCCCGCTGATCTTCGAGGGGTGGATGACCGAGATCGTCAAGGGCCGCGCGATCTCCAGGACCACCACCGGATACGCGGACGTCGCCACCGTCGTCGAGGCCGTCACCGGCATCTGCGCCTACGCCACCGCGAACGACGCGGCGGCGCTGGCCGGCTACGTCCGCTACGTACGGCAGACCTCGCGGGCCGCCCTCGACCCGGTCACCTTCGTCTCCCCGACGACCGTCGTCCGCTACGCCGACATCCTCGCCGACACCTCGGCGCCGGCCGGTGACCTCGTCCCGGCCGCGCACCACGCGGCCCTCAACTCCATGGACAGGACCGTCCACCGCCGCCCCGGCTACGCCTTCGCTCTGGCCCGCAGTTCGGCCAGGATCAGCAAGTACGAGTACATGAGCGGCGAGAATCTGCTGCCGTGGTTCCAGGGCGACGGCGCCCACTACCTCTATCTCACCGGCCAGGACCAGACCCGCGCCTACGGCATCGACTACCTCACCGCCGTGTCGCCCTACGGCCTCGCGGGCGTCACCGCCCCCGTCGAGGCCCGGCGCAGTGTGCCCGAGCTGTACGGCACCGCTTGGTACGACAACCCGGACCAGGGCTTCACCGCCTCCTCCGAGTCGCAGAACACCTACGTCTACTTCCCGCGCGCCACCAACGCCCTCTCCGGCGGCGCCACCCTCGGCGCGTACGGGACGGCCGCCTTCGTGCAGTCCGACGACGCCGCCTATGCGGCAGAGCGGGCCGGGCTCCTGCCGGACGACTTCGTCGTCTACCGCAACGCGGACGCCACGAAGTCCTGGTTCATGCTCGACGACGAGATCGTCGTCCTCGCCGCCGGAGTCGGCGACGGCGCGGGCCGCGCGGTGACCACGACGCTCGACACCCGGATCGCCGACCCGGCGGGCCCGGTCGCCGTCACCGGGCGGCTGCGTGACGGCGCCGCGTGGTCCGGCACCGGCACCGCGCCGCTGGCCTGGCTGCGCTACGCCGACGCGGGCCAGGGCACGGCTGTGGGGTACGTCTTCCTCGACGGCTTCGAGGACCGGCGACAACCGGACCGGGGACACGGGCGGCCCGGACCGCGCACCACCGTCGCGCTGGACACCGTCGCCCGCAGCCGCCGCGTCGTCCGTACCTCCAACCCCGACACCACCGTGACCAAGCAGGTCTTCGCCGTCCGCGTCGAGCAGGCCGCCGGAGCGGCGCCGGTCTCCATGGCGTACGCCCTGGTCCCGCACGCCACCGAGGCGCGCCTGCGGTCGTACGCCCGCGGCCCGCTGTCGGTGGTCGCCAACTCCACGGCGGCGCAGGCGATACGCCACCGCGACCTGGGCCTGCTCGCCGTCAACACCTTCACCGCGGGCGCGCACCACGCCGAGCGGCTCTCCGTCGAAGGGCCCGCGTCCGTCCTGCTGCGCGAGGACCGGCACGGTGTGATCTCCCTCGCCGTCGCCGACCCCACCACGGAGCGCGACCGGATCACGCTCGTCCTCCAGGGGCGTCCGCTGCGCGCGGTCACCGCCGACGACGGCGTGCGCGTCTCCCGTGTGCCCGGCGGCACCCGCGTCGAGGTGACCACCCGGCACGCGTACGGCCGCAGCTTCGTGGCCACGCTGCGCTGACCGCCTCGCCCGGCCGGTCTCCGGGAACCGCGGCGACCGCCGTGGGCGCTGTCCGTCGGGGGTCCCGGTAAGGGGTCGGCAAAGGATCGGCGCGGACCGCCCGGCTGTCCGATTCGCCCGCATGTCATTCGTCTACAGTCGTGTAGTCGTCGGCCTGTCGGGGCTCGCCGCCCTGGTCGGCGCGGGCTCGGGGCCGTGCTGTGCGGAGAGCGGAATCGGCCTGCGCGCCGGGAGAGTTGCGGTCCTGTGGAACAACCTGTGGAGCAGCGGTCCGCGCGTGCGCGGACGGTCGGAGCGGTGCCGTACGAGTCGGCGGGGGCCGGTCCGGTACGGCACCGGCGGACGGGGCGGAGCGGCCTCGCGGCCGGCGGCGCTCTGAGCAAGGTGCCGGAGGTGACCGCCTGGTTCTGGCTGACCAAAGTGCTCACCACCGGCATGGGCGAGACGACCTCGGACTTCCTGGCCCGCGCGCTCGGCCCGGTGGTCGCGGGCGGCCTCGGCCTGATCGGCCTCGTGGCGCTGCTGGTCGCCCAGTTCCGCGCGCCGCGCTACTCGCCGTGGATCTACTGGTCGGCGATCGTCATGGTCAGCGTCTTCGGCACCATGGCCGCCGACGTCGTGCACGTGGTGGCCGGAGTACCGTACGCGGTCTCCACGGTGGCCTTCTCGCTGATCCTCGCCGCCGTGCTCACCGCCTGGTACGCCAGCGAGGGAACGCTGTCCATCCACAGCGTCCGCACCCCGCGCCGCGAGGCGTTCTACTGGGCGACCGTCCTGACCACCTTCGCGCTCGGCACCGCGGCCGGCGACCTCACCGCGGGCAGCCTGCACCTGGGCTACTTCTCCTCCGGCGTCGTCTTCGCCGTCCTGATCACCGTACCGGCGCTCGCGGGCCGCTTCCTCGGGCTCAACGCGGTGGCCGCCTTCTGGTGGGCGTACATCCTCACCCGCCCGCTCGGCGCGTCCTTCGCCGACTGGATGGGCGTACCCCTCCACCGCGGCGGCCTCGGCTGGGGCACGGGACCGGTCAGCCTGGTGCTCACCGTCCTGATCGCCGCACTGGTGGGCTTCCTGGCGGTCAGTCACCGCGACGTGCCCGCGAACGCAGGCGCGTAGCGCCGGACGTGGCGCGCGGTCGCGCGCGCCGCCGCCGGGATCCGGCGGCGGCGCGGGGGCCGAGGAAGCTGTCCACGGCCCCCGCGCCGAATTTCTGGACGATGCTGTACGCCAGCACCGGCATCAACACCTGCGGATGCGCCGGGAGATGAGTCGCCGCGAGCACCGCGCTCGCGCTGCTGTTGTTCATCCCCGACGCCAGCGTGATCGCGACCGTGTCGGCCCGGTCACTGCGCATACCGCGCGCCAGACCCCAGCCGACGGCCAGCGCCGCGAGGCACGCCAGCGCCGCGACACCGACCGACGCGGCGATGAACGCCACCTGCGGGTGCCGCAGTTGACCGCCCAGCGCACCGCACGCGTTGGCGTACGTCAACAGCAGTGACGCCAGCAGGGCGGCCAGTTTCAGACCGGGAAGCGCGCGGTCCCGCCGCTCCCGCGACGTCATCCGCTGCGCCAACAGCCCGGCCAGGCACGGCGCGACGACCCCGGCCAGCGCGAAGACGCCGCTGCTCGAACCGGCCATCCGCCCCAGATCGTGGGCGTAGTGGCCGTGCGCGAAGACGGCGGCCATGGAGAGCGTCAGCGGGGTGGTCAACGGGCTGAGCAGCGTGGAGGCGAGCACGATGCCGACCACCAGCGCGTGGTTGCCGCCCGCCCGGCCGCCCCAGACCGTCGCGCCCCCGGCCACCGGCATGGCGCCGACGAGCGCGATCCCGGTCAGCAGCCCGCTGCCGCCGTCGGTGTCGGGCGAGAACCGCAACAGTCCCGCCAGCAAGGGCAGGACGAGCAGCGGCACGGCCGCGTTCACCGCTGTACCGGTCATCAGCGCCCCCGGGCGCCTGGCCAGCGCGGGCAGCCGCCGCACCGGCACCTGAAGGGCCGCCGTGAACAGCACGAACGCCAGCAGCGCCGAGGGCGGCGACAGCGCGGCGGCCGGTACGCCGGCCCCGCGCGGCACGCTCCACCGCAGGTGCCGCAGCCACAGACCGGCGGCGGGAGCGACCGTCGCGACGGCGTAGGCCAACGCCATCAGCCAGGTCAGGGACCTTTGGACGCCCGTGAGGGCGCGGGGGACGAAGGGGGCACGCACGGGCTGTCGTTCCTGTCTGCTGCGATACGGCACGGGGGACCGGGGGACGCCGGTGACCGGCGCGGGCCGCGTATCAGCGCAGACAGGACGGTGGCAGCCGCGTACGTCATCAGGCGGTTTCCGCCGCCCGCTGGTCCTGCTGGGTGTGCTCGTCCAGCGGCGTGTGCGGTGCGGGCCGCTGGTCCTTGCGGGTCCGGGTCAGATAGACGACCAGCGCCAGGATCGTGGCCAGGAACAGCGCGCTGGTGCCCACCGTGCCGAGGCCGAGACCGCCGTCCGCTCGCGGCTGCGAGAGGTAGTCGCCCAGGGACGCGCCCAGCGGCCGGGTCAGGATGTACGCCAGCCAGAACGCGAGCACGGCGTTCAGCCGCAGCCGGAAGTGCGCCAGCGCGACCACCGCGATGACCGCGCCGAAGGCGAGCGCGGAGAGCCAGTAGCCGAGGTTCATCCGCTCCGCGACCAGGTCGCCCGCCGCCGTGCCCAGGGCGAAGGTGAACAGGATCGCCAGCCAGTAGAAAGCCTCACGGCGCGGGGTGCGGATGCTGTGGATCGACAGCGTCCGCTCGACGGCGAACCAGAGCGCGAAGGTCGCCGCCAGGACGACCGCGAAGACCGCGGTCGTGGTGGTCAGCGCCACCCCGAGGTTGTCGGTCAGATTGTCCGTGACCAAGGTGCCCACCACGCTGATCAGCACCACCGCGAGCCAGTACACGCCCGGCACGTACCGCCGTACCCGGAACTGCGCCACCAGGGCCGCCACCAGCAGCACCGACATCACGTACGTCGTGTTCGTCAGGCCCATGTGGAGATTGGTGTTGAGATAGTCCGCCGCGGTCTCGCCGACCGTGGTGCACAAGACCTTGATCAGCCAGAAGTAGACGGTGACTTCCGGCACCTTGTTGAGCATCGTGCGCACCCCGGGCGCGGAGCCCGAGCGTTCCATGGTCGTTGTCATGCCGCGCAGGCTGGCACGCGGCGCCTGAACACAACCTGAGCACCGCCCCGCCTCCGGCCGCCCCGCCCTTCCCCGACGTGCCCGGTCGTCGATACTGGGCCCATGACCGCCCACTGCGTCCTGATCGTCGAGGACGACCACGGACTGCGCGACGTCCTCGCCCGCGGCCTGCGCGAAGAGGACTTCGAAGTGCTGACCGCCGCCGACGGCGCGAGCGCGCTGCGTACGGTCGGCCCGCGCGTGGACGCGGTCGTCCTCGACGTCGGCCTGCCCGACTCCGACGGGCGGGACGTCTGCCAGGCCATGCGCGCCGTCGGCATCGAGGCCGCCGTGCTCTTCCTCACCGCGCACGACGCCCTGCACGACCGGCTGTCGGGCTTCTCCTCCGGTGGCGACGACTACCTCGCCAAGCCCTTCCACCTGGCCGAGCTGACCGCCCGCCTGCACGCGGCGCTCCGCCGCGGCAACCGCGTGGCGGCCCGCGAGGTCGAGGGACTGCGCCTGGACCCCGTCACGCACGCGCTGTCCGCAGACGGCGGCGCGGCCGTACCCCTGACCCCCACCGAATTCCGCATCCTGGCCTGCCTGATGGCCGCGCCCGGCGCCGCCGTACGACGGCACAGCCTGGTACGGGCGGCGTGGCCGCACGGCGCCCAGGTCAGTGACAACACCCTCGACCAGTACGTGTCGCGGCTGCGCCGCAAGCTCCGCGAGACGGGCAGCACACGCGGCATCGACACCGTGCGCGGCATCGGATACCGGTTCGCGTGAGGCCGCCCGCCCGCCTGCGACGTCCGGGCCGGGCGGCACGCCCGAGCCGCGCCGAGCAGCCGCCGCGCGCGGGGCGTCCGCGCCGCCGGGGTCTGTCCGGCACGCTGCCCGCGACCCTGCGCGGCCGACTGGCGCTGCTCGCCCTCGTCACCACCGTGCTGTGGGTGGCGCTGCTCACTGCCGCGTTCAACGTCGCGCTGCACGAGATACTGCGCCGCCAGGCCGACGACCTGCTGCGCACCCGCGCCGCAGCCGTCGCCGCGACCGTCGACATCCGCGCCGACGGGACCATCGCCGTCCGCGAACCGGGCGACGACGGCGCGCTCGACAGCGGCATCTGGATCTACCGCGGCGGCCACGTCGTCGAACGCCCCGCCGCTCCGGAACCGCTCCAGCGCGGCGCGGACGCCCTCGCGGGCAAGGGGACCCGATTCGCCGACACCTCCACCCCGCGCTCGACCCGGCTGTACGCGATGCCGCTGAGCAGCGGGGGAGTTCAGGTCGCCACCGTCGTGGCCGCCGCGAGCCTGGAGCCGTATCTGCTCACCGCCCGTTCGGCGCTGGCCGGTTCGCTCGGCCTCGCCCTGCTGCTGGTCGGCGGCGTCTACCTGGTCACCCGCATGGTGATCGGCCGCGCCCTGCGCCCGGTCAGCACCATGAGCGACCAGGCGTCCCGCTGGAGCCGGTACGGCGCGGCGCAGCGCTTCGGCGCGCGGGAGGCCAGGCCCACAGAACTGGCCGCGCTGGCCGCCAATCTGGACCAGCTCCTCGACCGCCAGGCGGCCGTCCTGCGGCACGAACAGCAGCTCACCGCCGAGCTCTCCCACGAACTGCGCAATCCGCTGGCCCGGATCACCGCGGAGACGGACTGGCTCACCGCCCGCCCCCGCACCGCGGACCAGTCCCGCTCCTCCCACCGGGCCATCGCCGCCGCGGCCACACAGATGGCGCAGATCTGCCGGACATTGCTCAGCGAGGCCCGGCAGCCGTCCGCGGCGGCGGCGGGCCGCTGCGCCGCCCTCGACGTCGCCCGCGCGGTCGCCGACCGCAGCCGCGCCGAACACCCCGAGGCGCCCCCGGTCACGGCGTCCGGCGAGCCGGTGGACGTCGGCGTCACCCCCGAACTCCTCGAACGCGTCCTCGCCCCGCTGCTCGACAACGCCCGCCGCTACGCCGCCCGCGCGATCACCCTCGAATGCGTCCGACTCCCCGACGGCGCGCGGGTGTTCGTCGCCGACGACGGCCCCGGCGTCCCCGCCGAACACGCCGAGGCCGTTTTCGAGGCGGGCCGCCGCTTCGGCTCGGAGGCGGACGCCCACGACGGCGCCGGGCTCGGCCTCCCCCTGGCCCGCCGCCTCGCCCGCGCGGCAGGCGGCGACATCACCCTGGTCCCCGCACCGCGCGGAGCCCGCTTCCAGGTGACACTCCCACCGGGCTAGGTGTATTGCCCTGTGAGGTTGGGGACGCGGCTGACGGGTGGTTGGCCTTTGAGTGCGGTGTGTCCGCGGCGTCCCGGCGCCCGGCACGCACGTCTGCCGCGTTGTCGTCGGTCGACGACGCTCCGCGTCGCCTCCCTCCTCCGCCTTGCATCCGCACGCACCGGACACCGCTCCTTCCCCACCCAGACCCACACAACAGGCCCTAGGGGCCTGTCCTGCGGCTCACGAACAACCCCTTCGGCTCCTTCGCCCCTGGCACGCACGCCTGTGCCCGACGTCGTCAGGATCGGCGGCCGCGCGGGCGCCGCGCCGGGCGGGTGTCGAGAGCGGTGCCAGTGGCCTGCTCCGCGGCGTGATCGCGCAGCAACCTCTCCAGCAACTTCTCGTCCTCCGCGGGCAGTTCGGAGACGAAGCGGGCCAGGACGGTCGCGCGGTCGCCGCCGGCTTCCAGCAGGTCGCGCATGCCGGCCGCCGCGTGGCCCGCCTCGTCGCGTACGGGGGAGTAGAGGTAGCCGCGTCCGGCGCGCTCGCGGGTGACCAGGCCCTTGTCGTGGAGGCGGGTGAGAATCGTCAGGACGGTGGTGTAGGCGGGCTCGCCCGCGACCTGCTCGCGTACGGCGCCCGCCCCGGCCGGCTCACCGACGGCCCACAGCGCCGCGAGGACTTCGCTCTCCAGCTCGCCCGGCGCGCGTCGCCCGGCGGCCGGGCCTTCCTGCTCGGCCACGCTTCCCGCTCCTTCGTAGAAATCCTCACGGTACTACGGCACGACCTGGCCGCCCCGGCCCCGGCCGCCCGACCAGCCGGCCACCGCGAGACCCCCGTGATCGCGCAACGGGCCGACCGTCAGGCCGCGTTCCTGACAGAAGTCGAGAAGGCGGGGGAGCGCCCCGAGCGTGTTGCGCCACGACCCGGTGGCCGAGGCGCAGTCGGAGTCGTGGAGCAGGACGGTGCCGCCGCCGCGCAGGTCGCGGGTGACGGTGTCGAGGACGGACCGGGGCGTCGCGCGCCCGCGCCAGTCCTCGCCCCAGGCGGTCCACAGCACCGGCGTGAGCCCGAGGCGGCGGCAGGCCAGATGCGTACCGGCGGTCATGACGCCGTACGGCGGCCGGTAGAGGGTCGGCGCGCTGCCGGTGAGGCCGCCGACGAGGTCGCGGGCGCGGGCCAGGTCCTCGTACGTGGTCCAGGGGCCGCGCAGCAGCGCGGGCCGGTGGGTCCAGCCGTGGATCGCGACCTCGTGGCCCGCCTCGTACATCTCCGTGACGAGGCCGGGGGAGCGGACGGCCATCGAGCCGAGCAGGAAGAAGGTGGCCCGCACGCGGCGGGCGTCGAGCAGTCGCAGGAAGTGCGGGGTGGACAGGTGGTCGGGGCCGTCGTCGAAGGTGAGCGCCACACTGTCGGGCCGTCCGCGTCCCGACAGCCGCGGCATGAGCCGGTTGCGCAGCGGCCCGAAGGTCGACAGCGCGGGCCCGGCGTACGCGGCGGCCAGCGCGGACGCGGCCACCGCGCCCGTGCGCAGGACGGTGCGGGCGACGATCCGCCGGTCGGAATGAGGAGTCACGGTGATCGGCCTCCTTGCGGGCGGGCGTGGGCAGCGGGAGCCGGGCATGCCGGACCCGCGCCCCGCGGTGACCTCGGCGGACGGCCCCGGCCGGGGGCTGCCCGCGAATCTACTACACGTTGTAGAAGGTGAACGAGGTGCCCGTCGATCGGATGGCACACGGGACGAGCGGCAACCGTCTCCTGAATCCACGGACAGGCAACATTGGATCTTGCGAGAGAAAGTAGAGATTGAGCAAAGATAAGTTCGTATATTGCGCTGCCGTGTCCACGACATTACGGTTCCCCTTGCGCCGTCACCCCCCACCCGCCGACCGCTTCAGCGCAACGCCCCAGTCGCCATCCCCCTTCACCGCCACCGCGACGGGCCGTGTCCCAGGCCCGCTCCGGCGTCGGCGGCCCAGCTCCGCGCCACCTCGCTTCCCCATGCCCTCGTACGGCTGTCCGCACGGCGCAGGTCCGGCATACCGTGTCGAAAAGGAGCAGACGTTGTTCCAGCCCATCAGATCCCTGAGGCGCACCATCGCCGTGGGAGGCACCACCGCGCTGATCGCCGCCGCGGGCGTCATCGCCCTCGCGGCCCCACCGGCATCGGCCGCCGCAGCCACCGGCGGCAGCGGCGCGAGCCTTCCCTACGTCGAGGTGCAGGCGGAGAACTCCGCCACCAACGGCACGGCCATCGGCCCGAGTTTCGCCGCGGGACAGCTCGCCGACGAGGCGTCGTACCGCAAGGCGGTGACCCTCTCGGGCAGCGGCAAGTACGTCACCTTCACCACCCCGGTCGCCACCAACTCGATCGACTTCCGCTACAGCATCCCCGACGGCTCGGGCGGCTCGGTCTACACCGCCCCGCTGTCGTTCGCCATCAACGGCGCCGCACAGCCCGACTTCACCCTCACCAACGCCTATAGCTGGTACTACGGCAGCTACCCGTTCACCAACACACCGGGCAGCAACCCGCACCACTTCTACGACGAGGTCCACCGGCTGCTCCCGCAGACGTATCCGGCCGGCACCACCTTCACCCTCCAGACCAGTGGCTCCAGCGCCGCCACCACCATCGACTTCGCCGACTTCGAGCAGGTCGGCGCCGCCCTCCCGCAGCCGTCCGGCTCGGTCTCGGTGACCAGCCAGGGCGCCGACGCGACCGGCGCCGCCGACAGCACGGCCGCCTTCAACGCGGCGATCAACGCGGCGGGCCCCGGCGGCACGGTGTGGATCCCGCCGGGCACCTTCAAGATCCCCCGGCACATCACGGTCAACAACGTCACCGTCACCGGCGCGGGCATGTGGTACTCGACGGTGACCGGCGCGGCGCCCGGCTTCTACGGGCTCGGCGAGCCCGACAGTTGCGGAGTCGGCGGCAACCGCGGGGTGAGCGGCAACGTCCACCTCTCCAACTTCGCGATCTTCGGCCAGGTCGGCGAGCGCAACGACTGCGACCAGGTCAACGGCATCGGCGGCGCGATGAGCAACTCCACCGTCTCCAGCCTCTGGATCGACCACCTGAAGGTCGGCGCCTGGATGGACGGGCCGATGGACAAGTTGACCCTCAGCGGTCTGCGGATCCGTGACACCACCGCCGACGGCGTCAACTTCCACGGCGGAGTGACCAATTCGACCGTCACCAACAGCGAGATCCGCAACACCGGCGACGACGGCATCGCCACCTGGGCCGACGCCGCGCTCGGCGCCGACGCCAACGACACCATCTCCAACAACACCGTGGAGACGCAGATCCTGGCCAACGCCATCGCGATCTACGGCGGCCACGACAACACCGTCAGCGGCAACCTCGTACGGGACACCGGACTCGCCCAGGGCGGCGGCATCCACGTCGGGCAGCGCTTCACCTCCACCCCGGTCGGCACCACCACGATCTCCAACAACACCCTGGTCAGGGCGGGCAGTCTCGACCCGAACTGGCAGTTCGGCGTCGGCGCGCTGTGGTTCGACGGCAGCCAGGGCGCCATCACCGGCCCGATCAACGTGACCAACGCGCTGATCCAGCAGAGCCCCTACGAAGCGGTGCAGTGGGTCGAGGGCACCGTCAGCGGGGTCAGCCTCAACAACGTGACCATCGCGGGCGCCGGCACCTTCGCCCTCCAGGAACAGACCGGCGGCGCCGCGAAGTTCACCAACGTCACGGCCACCGGCATCGGCGCCAGCTCACCGATCTATAGCTGCGAGGGCAACAACTTCACCGTCACCGACGGCGGCGGCAACTCCGGCATCAGCGGTACCCCCTTCTGCGGCGGCTTCCCCACCCCCGTCTTCCCGCCCTACCCGGCGGAAGGCGTGACCGCCAGCCCGAGCGCGCTCAACTTCGGCTCGGTCGCGACCGGTTCGACCAGCGCCGCCCAGACCGCGACGGTCACCAACCCGACCGGCTCGGCCGCCTCCGTCTCCGCCATCACCGCCAGCGGCGACTTCTCGCAGACCAACACCTGCGGCACCTCCATCCCGGCCAACGGCTCCTGCACCGTCAGCGTGAAATTCGCGCCGACGGCGACCGGCGCGCGTGCCGGGACACTGACCGTCGGCGCGGGCGGCAACACCAGCACCGTCGCCCTGTCCGGCACCGGCACCGCGCCCGGCCCGATCCTGGGCACCAACCCGGCGAGCCTGTCCTTCGGCGGTACGGTCGTCGGCGCGACGGCCGCTCCGCAGACCGTCACCGTCACCAACTCCGGCACCACCACGGCCACCGTCTCGGCCGTCGCGGCGACCGGCGACTTCACCCAGACCAACAACTGCTCGTCGCTCGCGGTCGGTTCGTCCTGCGCGGTGACCGTCACCTTCAAGCCGACGGCCGGCGGCACCCGTAACGGCACGCTGACACTGACCAGCAACGCCAACAACAGCCCGACCACGGTCGCGCTCAGCGGCGCCGGAATCGACAGCAGCACCGACATCGCCGCAGGCCGCCCGGCCACGGCGAGTTCCGCCAACGGCACCTTCGTCGCGGGCAATGTCACCGACGCGGACGCGTCCACGTACTGGGAGAGCGCCAACGGCGCCTTCCCGCAGTGGGTCCAGGTCGACCTCGGGCAGAACTACGCCGTCGGCAAGGTGACCTTGCGACTCCCGCCGTCCACGGCGTGGGCGACCCGTACCGAGACCCTGTCCGTACAGGGCTCCACGGACGGCACCTCGTTCAGCACCCTGTCGCCGTCCGCCGCGCAGACCTTCGACCCGAGCGCCAACAACAACACGGTGACCCTCACCTTCCCCTCGGCCACCGCCCGCTACGTACGGATCAACGTCACCGCCAACTCGGGCTGGAGCGCGGCCCAGTTGTCCGGCCTCCAGGTCTACCCGAGCGGCGGCACCAACCCGTCGTCCGCGACCTTGTCCGTCACTCCGACCTCGCTCACCTTCGCCTCCCAGGCGCCCGGCACCACCAGCGGCGCGCAGAACGTGACGGTGACCAACACCGGTACGGCCGCCGCGTCGATCAGCTCGGTCACCGCCTCCGGGGACTTCTCGCAGACCAACACCTGCGGCACGTCGCTCGCGGCCAACGCCAGTTGCTCGGTCGCGGTGAAGTTCACCCCCACCGCCTCCGGCACCCGCACCGGCACCCTGACGATCAGCGGCAACGCCTCCAACAGCCCCACCACCGTGGCCCTGACCGGCACCGGCAGCGGCACGGTGAGCACCAACCTGGCGGCGGGCAAGGCCACGAGCGAGTCCAGCCACTCCGACGTCTACGGGTCCTCCAACGTCACCGACGGCAGCCAGAACAGCTACTGGGAGAGCGCCAACAACGCCTTCCCGCAGTGGGTCCAGGTCGACCTCGGATCCGCGCAGAGCGCGAGCAAGATCGTCCTGCAGCTCCCCGCGGGCTGGGGCGCCCGCAACCAGACGCTGTCCCTGTCGGGCAGCACCGACGGCAGCACGTTCACCACCCTCAAGCCCTCGGCCTCCTACTCCTTCGACCCCGCCTCCAACAACACGGTCACCCTCACCTTCACCGCGGCCACCGCGCGGTACTTCCGGGTGACGGTCACCGCCAACTCCGGCTGGCCCGCCGGGCAGATCTCCGAATTCCAGGTCTGGAACACCTGACCCGGACTGACCTCCTCCGACCCGGCCCGACCTGGCCGGACGCCCCTGAGCGCAACCGGCCCGGCCCCTCGCGTGCGATACGCGAGGGGCCGGTGGCGCTCCGGGGACGGCGGCCAGCGCGGACGGCCGGGCGGAGGGGGAGCATTTTATGCCCAGTGCGGTCATGTACCGCTGGAAATTGCCAGAAGTCCTTCGCGCGAGTGCCACCGTGCGTAACGTGACGGTCACTGCCGATCCGTCGGCGGGCCAACAGGGGCCTCACGCAGGGGAGTCGGGTGTCCGGGATAGACGAGTGCCTGCGCGAGGCCATGACGCTGCCGGGAGCCCGGGGCGCGGCTCTCGTGGAGTGGATCAGCGGGCTCTCCCTCGGACAGGCCGGAGACGCGCCGGGCGGTGACCCCGAGACGGCGGCGGCCGAGACCGCGGAATTCGCGCGCATGGCCGTGGAGCACTCGGCGTTCGAACCGGCGGAACCCCGCGGCTTACCGCGCGGCGGGACCGCGGGACCCGCCGCTCGCTCAGGACCCGCAGACACCGCCAAGGGACTGCCGGTCGAGGACGTCATCGTCGTCACCCGCACCGGCTACCACCTGCTGCGTTTCGTCGAAGCACCCTTCGACGGCGGGGTGTTCCTGCACCTGTGGCTCGACCGCGAGCACGCCAACCTCGCCCTCGCCATGATGCGCGTACGCGACCTCGCCGAACGGCTGGTGCTGGCATGACCGGGCCGCTGTCACCCATGCTGCTGCGCCTGGCCGAGGAGGGCGCGACCGGCGCGCTGCTCCGGGACAGCGGGGCGCTCTACCTCGCGGACGGTGTCGTGGTGCACGCCGAGAGCCCGGCGACCCCCGGCATCGACGTCCTGCTGACCGCCGGTGGCCGCCTGCCCGTCGAGGTGTGGCAGGAGGCGGTGGACGCCGCCGGAGCCCGCTGCCGGACCGCCCGCCACCTCCTGGAACACCGCAGGATCTCCGCCGCGGAACTGGAGATCAGCCACCTCGGCGCGCTCTACGACGCCGCCTTCTTCGTCCTCGCGGCGGGCAGCGGCCCCACCCGCTTCCGGCACGGCGTCGTCCACTGGTTCGGCCCCGTGCGCCCGGTGCGGGTGGCCGAGGTGGAGCGCGAGACGCGCCGCCGCCGCGGACTCCTCGACGCCCTGTGGCCGTATCCGCAGCTCGACACCGCCCCCGTCGTACGCCGCAGGGCCGCGTGCCTGCCGCCCGTACCGCGTCGGCAGCGGGCCCTGCTGGACCTCGCGGACGGGTTACGCACCCCGTCCGCCATCGCCACCGTGCTCGGCAGACCCACCTTCCACGCGCTGGTCGACGTACGGCGGCTGGCCGCCGCCGGCCACTGCGAGACCCCGCGGCGCGCGGCACCGCCACCAGGGCAGGGCCGGCCACCGGGACGGGCACAGGAAGCCGCGGCCGCACCGGCCACCGCGGACCGCGCCGGGTACCTGCCGGGACCTCCCGACGTCGGCACGCTCCGCAGGGTCCTCGACGCCTTGGAGGCACGACCGTGAAGCGCACTCCCGCCCGCAGGACCGGGACCGCACAGACATGAGGCGCGTCGTGCGACAACGCGCCGACAAGAAGGTCGGAAGGAGAGAGGAGAGAAGGAATCTGATGGCGCAGGAGGCCGAGATACGCGAGGAACTGCGGCGGCTGCGGGCCCGGCTGCCGCACGCGACGGGCGCGCTCGCCGCGGGCGTCGACGGCATGGTGCTCGCCCAGGAGGCGGACACCGTGGAGGCCGAGGGAGTGGCGGCCCTCACCGCCGCCGCGCTGGGCGTCGGCCTTCGGCTGACCGACACCGCGTCCCACGGCCCCTTCCGGGAACTGCTGGTCCGCGGCGAGCAGGGCTACGTCGCCATCTACGCCGCAGGCACCGCCTGCGTGCTCACCGTCCTGGCCGGACCGCAGGTCAACGTGGGCCGGCTGCACATGGAGGCCCGCCGCTCCGGCGCGCACATCGCGCACCTGGTCGACGGCGACCCCGAGCCACGGGAGGACGCCCCCACACCATGACCACCCGACCCACCCGGACCGGCGGCGCCCGCCACCGCGGGCCCGCCGCCCCCGACGCGGCAACGGCATCGACCGTATCCACCGCATCCACCGCATCCACCGCATCCACGTCAGCACCGCACATGAACCGACCGGAAGGAAGCCCAGCCATCATGGCCAACACCGAAACCGCCCTCAAGGACGCGATGACCTCGGTCGACGGCGTCATAGGCGTCGCACTCGTCGACTACACCAGCGGAATGGCGCTGGGCACCCTCGGCGGGGGCAAGGAACTCGACCTCAACGTCGCGGCGGCCGGCAACACCGACGTGGTCCGTGCCAAGGCGCGCACCATGGAACTGCTCGGCCTCAAGGACGAGATCGAGGACATCCTCATCACCCTGGGCTCGCAGTACCACCTGATCCGGCTGCTCAAGGGCCGGGGCAAGAACGGCCTCTTCCTGTACCTGGCGCTGGACAAGTCGCGCGCCAACCTGGCGATGGCCCGGCACCAGTTGAAGCGGATCGAGAACGACCTGGAGCTGTGACGCCCACCGGGCCGCGCGGCGGCCGTCCTGCCGGGCGGCCGTCTCCGGGCGACATCCGTTCACGGCCCGCTCACCACCCGCTCGTAGCCCGAACGCGCCGCCCGTCCGAGGCCCGCGTCCGGCCCAGAAGGAGAAACCGAAAAAAAGATGGGTGTGAAGCGACTGGGGTGGGGCAGAAGCCCTGACGGTTGTGCCGGACAACCGGACAGGGGCAAGAACATGCGTTCCAGCGCGGTGGCCGTGAACGGCCCGCATCAGCAGGCCGGGCAGGACATCTGGGCGGGAGCCGCGTACGACGGCGAGACCGGATCGATCGCGGCGGCCCGCGCCTTCACCGCCGACTTCCTGGCCGGTGTGACGGGCGGGCGCGCCCGGCCGATCCCCGCAGTCGTCGTCGCCGACGCGCAACTCGTGGTGAGCGAACTGGTGACCAACGCGTGCAAATTCGCCCCGGGTCCCTGCGCGCTGAACCTGGAGATCCAGGGCGCGGATCTGGTGATCACCGTGTGGGACACCGACTCGTCGATGCCGCTCGCGCGCGCGGCGGAGCCCGGCAGGATCGGCCAGCACGGCCTGGAGATCATCCTCGCGGTCTGCGAGGGCTTCGACGTCCGGCGCGAGCCGGTGGGCAAGCGGATCAAGGTGCGCGTCGCCCTCGGAGCGTGAGCGCCTGACCCGGTCAGGGGGCGTGGGCTGAGGCGCTACGCGCCGCCCGCGCTTCCGCACGCTCCTGTTCGCGAGCCGCGCGGTGATCTTCACTGGGTACGGAGCGAGCTGCCCGCCTGAACTCTCGGCCGGATCTCGCCGAGCCACCAGGAGCACCGTGACCACCGGCCAGAACGCGGCTCAGCCGCCCCCTCAGCAACCGACCCCTCATGACCCGCCGCAGGCCCCGCCCCACGGTCCGCCGCCGCCCCGGCGCCCCCGGCGCGTGGTCTTCGACGCGCCCTTCACCGACCGCGCGGCCTGGGCGGCGGGGCGCACCTCCGCCTATCCGGAGAGCGGCCGCAATCCCGGCGACAACAAACTCGACCAGATCGACCCCGCCTACGCCCCCACCGCCGGTGGCGTCTTCCGCGCCCGGCGGGCGGCGGGCGGCCTCTGGCACACCGACCTGGTGTCGACCGAGTACGCCCCCGGCGGCTTCGAGCTGCTGCCGGGCGACGAACTCACCGCCACCTGCGTGGTGCACGCCCCGCAGGGCGCCTGGCCCGCGATCTGGACCTGGGGCCGCGACAGCGACGCGGGCCGCCCCCAGCCGGGCCACGGCGAGATCGACCTCTTCGAGTACCACCCCACCAACCCGCGGCTGCTCGAACTGTCCAACCACGTACGCCCCGGCGGGTTCGAGGCGGCCGACGTGATCGCGCCGGGCCGCCCGTTCGCACTCCGGGTCCGCTTCGACGCCGACGACGTCTGCTGGTCCATCGACGACGAGGTCGTCTTCCGTGACGGCCACGGCGTCGGCCCCGCCTGGCGCGCCTGGCCGGTGGTGAACATCAGCGTGTCCGCGGGCGCGTACGGGCACACCCCGCCCGACGCGCGCACGAGCCTGCTGCACTGGGAGTGCGCCGGGCTCACCGTCACCCGCTGATCCGGACCCGGTGGCTCACGCCGTCGCCCGCAGCGCCTCCTCCGCCGTGGAGTACACCTTGAGGACGCGGTCCACGCCGACGATACGGAGCAGCCGCGCCAACTGCGGCGGCACGGCGGCGACTCGCAGGTCACCGTGCTGGTGGATGCTCAGCAGCAGATTGAGGAAGCTGGAATCGGCGAAGGTGATCCCGCTGGCGTCGAGCACCAGCACCCGGCCGGCCTCGGCCGCCTCGGTCAGCTCCTGCCGCAACGGCCCCAGCGTGTCCGCGTCGAGGTCGCCGTGCGGGGTGACAATGCGCGGGAGGTCGCCGACGACCGGGTCCCTATGCGCGTCGTGGTGTGTCGACATATGACAAGTATGTCCAGCGTCACGGGGGAGAGGAAAGAGCGGATCAGGGCGAACCCGAGTGCGCCCCCGTCGACGCGCGCCGGTGGAGCCCGATCCCAGGTCAGAAACTGATCGCAAGCAGTCGGAACCAGTCGCAAACCGATGGGCCCGCGGCGGCGGACAGGCCCTAGGCGGAGCGGGCGTGGATCCCCATGCCGCCGGAGACGATCAGATTGTCGCCCGTGATGTAACCGGCGGCGTCCGAGGCGAGGAAGGCGACCGCCTCGGCGACATCGGCGGGAGCTCCGACCCGGCCGAGGGGAACGTCCTCGCCCCACGCGGCGACCGTCTCCCGGCCGATGCCCAGCTTGCCGTACGCGGGAGTGTCGATCAGGCCGGGGCTCACCGCGTTGACCCGGATACGGCGCGGGGCCAGTTCGATGGCGAGCGAGCGCATCAGAGGCAGCAGCGCTCCCTTGGCGGCGGTCATGGCCGCGCCGAGCCCCTCGCCCGCGCCGATGGTGAACACCACGGACGCGCCCTCGTTCAGCAGCGGGAGCGCCTTGCGCAGGGTGAAGAAGTTCCCCTTGACGTTGATGTCGAACAGGGCATCGAAGGCGGCCTCGTCGGTGGACTCGATCGGTCCAGGACGGGAGATGCCCGCGTTGAGGTGGAGCAGGTCGAGGGAGCCCAGGTGCCGACGCGCCCGCTCCACCGCCTGATCGATGTCGGTGAGCGAACCGGCGTCGGCCCTGACGGCGACCACGTCGTGCGGCAGGCCGGAGCTGTCGACGCTGCCGAGGCCGGTGACCATGACGCGGTAGCCGCGCGCGTGGAGCAGTTCCGCGGTGGCCTTGCCGATCCCGCTGGTGCCGCCGGTGACGAGTGCTGTCTTCGCTGCCACGGTCGCTCTCCTTGTCGACGCGTGGGGCGCGTGGACGGCCCCACTGATCGTCACCGTACGCCCGATTGGCAGCGACTGCCAAATCTCGTGCGAATGCCATAATGGCAGGCCGCGCTAAGCTGATGTCATGACGCAGGGAACATCGGGCGACGGGCCGACCGTGCCCACGTTGTGGGACCGGACGCGGCAGCTCGCGGCCCGGGAGATCCTCGACACCGCCCTGCGGCTGTTCACACGGCAGGGGTACGACGAGACGACCATCGCGCAGATCGCCCGCGAGGCCGGTGTCTCGCAGCGCACCCTCTTCCGCTACTTCGGCACCAAGGAAGACCTCATCGGCGGCAGCCAGGAGCAGTTCGTCACCCTCCTGACGGAGACCGTTCGCGAGCAGCCCGCCGACGCCGACGCCTGGGAGACCCTGCGCGTCGCCCTCAAGGCCGCGCTCTCCGTCCACACCGGTCCCGAACAGGCACTGGAGCGCTTCCGCCTGATCCACCGCACCGACTCGCTGCGCGCCGCCTACCTCGGAAAGCGCGTGCGCTGCCAGGAGGAACTGCTCCCGCTCCTCGAAGCCAGGCTGGCACCCTCGGGCGCCGACCGAGTACAGGTCCGCGCCGTCCTCGCGACGGCCTTCGGCTGCTTCGACGCCGCCACCGCCACGTGGATCGAGGGCGACGGCGAGGGTGACATCCTCGACCTCTACGACCGCGGCCTGGCCGCGGTCCGCGGCGTCCGCTGACCGGCTCGCTGGCGTACCGCCGCGACTCCCCGGCGGGGGCTCAGTCGTCGATGCCGGAGCGTTCGATGCCCGCCACGATGTGCCGCTGGAAGAGCAGGAAGACCAGCAGCAGGGGCAGGCTCGACACCGCCGCCGCGACGAACAGCTCGTGGATGTTGACCACTTGGGCGGTGGTGAAGGTGGACAGCGCCACCTGCACCGTCCAGGACGACGTGTCCTGGCCGACGACCAGAGGCCACAGGAAGGCGTTCCAGGCGCCGATGAAGACGATCGCGGACACGGCCGCGAAGACCGGCCGGGAGTTGGGCACCACGATCCGCCAGTAGGTGCGCCAGTAGCCGAGACCGTCGACCTTCGCCGCGTCCTCCAACTCACCGGGAAAGCCCAGGAAGTACTGCCGGAAGATGAAGCAGGCGGACGCCGAGAAGATCGTCGGGATGATCAGGCCGCGCAGCGTCTCGTCGAACGCCTGGAAGGCGTTGATGACCAGCAGCAGCGCCACCGCCACGGATGTGGCCCGCAGTTGGGGCAAGGTGATGTGGCGGAAGACCTGCCAGCCGGGCCGCGCGCCGTCCACCGCCGCCGCCTCGTACAACTGCGCGGGGATGCGCTGGAGTCCGGCGAGGAAGAGGACCATGTAGAACCCGGCCCGCAACCACAGCCGTACGGTCACGATCACCAGCCAGTACCACGGCGGGTGGGTGGTGGACAGCCACGCCGTCTGGTCGGCGCCGAACCAGCCCAGTACGGTGTTCGCCAGGCCGAACCGCACGCCGTTGAAGATCGACAGCTTCCAGATCAGTGCCGCCACCACGTAGGAGCAGGCGGCCGGCAGGAAGAACACCGAACGGAAGAATGCCTGCGCGTACCGCAGCCGGTTCACCATCAGTGCCAGGGCGAGCGAGAGCGCGGCGATCTTCGCGCCGGACCAGTCACCAACCATGCAGGGGAATTACGACAGCGACATTGCGCGAACGTGGCGGCACCCTGGGTGGCGGCGCAGGCACTCTGCGCGGTCGTCCGCGTGACGCGTGGGTGTCACCGTCGCACCGTGGAATCGCACCAGGCCGCTTGTCGGCTGGCGGGCGATGGGGTGATCAAGAGTGCCACCGCGAGACCGGCGCGACACCGTTAGCCTGGCGTGTCCTGTCGGCAGGACACGCCGGTGCGCAGGTTCACGGAGGCGCCGGCGATGACCGAGTCGAGCCGGTCGCGGGTGTGTGTCAGATCCGCGATGTGCCGATCGATCTGATCACGCTCGACCGTGAGGCGATCCAGAAGCTCGGGCGTGGCCCGGCCGTCGATGACGCAGGGCGTGAGCGCGGCGATGGTCTTACTGGACAGACCGGCCGCGTACAGCTCCCGGATCAGATTGATCCGGTCGACCGCGGCCTCCGCGTAGTGGCGCTGGCCGCTGTCGCTGCGCTCGGAGACCAGCAGGTCCTGCTCCTCGTAATACCGCAGCGCCCTGGTGCTGACGCCCGTACGACGAGCCAGTTCCCCAATGCGCATGTCCCACTCCACGTCCCTGCGATCCGCGTCACAGCTACTTGCCTTTGACGTCAACGTCAGGTTTTAGCGTAACCAATGCGCCCTTCTCCCGGAACTTCCTTCCGGAGAGCCCCGCTTCCCGAGCCACCGCACGCCCGCACGCCCGCACGCCCGCACGCCCGCACGCCCGCACCTCCGCACGTCCGCACGTCCGCACCTCCGAAAGAGACACGCATGACCATGTATTCGGCGACCGGCCTCACCGGCCCCGCGCCCACCCCGACCGTCTCGGTCAAGCCGCTCGTCCTGCCCGCGCCGCACCGAGGCGCGGACCTGCGCGTACGGATCTCCGCCCCGGTCACCGGCACCCGTCTGCCGATCGTGCTGTTCGCGCACGGCTTCGGTTCCGACCTGGACGGCTACGCGCCGCTGGTCGACCACTGGGCCGCGCACGGCTTCGTGACCGTCCAGGCCACCCATCTGGACTCCAAGCGCTTCGGCCTCGCCGGCGACGACCCCCGTACGCCCGACCTGTGGCGCTACCGCGTCCAGGACATGAAGCGCGTCCTGGACGAACTCGGAACGCTGGAGGCGTCCGTGCCGGGCCTGGCGGGCCGGGCCGACCACAGCCGTGTCGTCGCGGCGGGACACTCCTTCGGCGGTCAGACCGCGGGCATCCTGGTGGGGCTGCGCGTCAAGGACCCGCGGACCGGCCTCGCCGAAGACCTGTCCGACCCCCGGGTCACGGCCAGCCTCCAGCTCGCCACCGCGGGCAAGGGCGGTGCGGAACTCACCCCCTTCGCCCACGAGCACCTTCCCTGGCTCCGTGACCAGGACTTCTCCCACATCACCGCCCCCGGACTCGTCGTCGCGGGCGACAAGGACGACCTCCCCCTCTCGACCCGGGGTCCGGCGTGGACCACCGACCCCTACACGCTCAGCCGAGGCGACAAGAGCCTGCTCACCGTCCGCGGCGGCGAGCACTTCCTCGGCGGCATCTCCGGCTACCGGTCGGCCGAGACCACCGACGAGGAACCCGGCCGCGTCGCCCTCGTCCAGCAGGTCACCCTCGCCTACCTGCGCCACATCACCGGCGACGACCACACCGACTGGGAGACGGCCCGCTCCGTCCTCGCCGCCGCCCACCCGCTGGGACACCTGGAGTCCAAGTGACCCGTACGACGCCGGCCCGCCTCCGACGATCGCGGCGATGCTGCTGCTGATCCGCTGACGGCCCGCTCCTGTGCGGCCGCATCGCCGAGCCCGCGTGGACGGTGACGCGTACGGGGCGCCCACGGACACCTCCAGGGCAAGATCGTGGCTCACGGTCGCCCAGGTCACGGCGCCGCGTTGAACAGCTTCCAGTTCCCTTCGGAGACGATTTCGACGCCGTCGTCGGTCACCTTGATGGCGGTCTGGTTGTCGATGGCGTACGCCGGTGCCTTGATCGAGGCGGCCCACCGTTCCGCCTCGGCCATGGTGTTCTCGGGGCAGCCCGGACTGTCGAGGTGCGGGAAAAGGGAGAAGTCGACGACTCCCAGGGCGCGGTCGTCACCGGTGGGCGGCTGCCAGGCGACGAAGTGCTCCCCGACGCGGGGAGTCAGCACCATGCTCCCGGCGCTGAGCCCCACATAGACCGTGTCGTGCAGTGAGGGGAGCAGGTCGGCCAGGCCGGACTCCCGCATCCAGTGAGACAGGTACAGCGCGTCGCCGCCGTTCACCAGCAGGACGTCCGCCTCCCGGACCCAGGAGACCCACCGCTCCTTGTCGATGCCGGGCAGCGCCGTGAGCTCCAGGACGCCGACCGACTTCCATCCCAGCGCGGTCATCGGGTGAAGGGACTGTCCGCTGATGAAACGCCACGGCCCGCCCGGATCCCCGTACGGGCCCCCGTACCCCGCGGTGGGAATGCACAGGGCATTGGCCTCGGCGATCGGTTTGCCCAGGAGATCGAGGAGCGCCGCCAGAATGCTGGCGTTCTTGACACCGGAGTCGGTAAGGAGAAGCTTCATGACGCCCCCGCGCTGATCGCTCTGTGAAAGTGAGCGAGCGACGCTAACACACCCGCTGTCGGCAGAGCAGGCGCGCCGAGACCGGTCCGCCTCACGGCCGGGCCCAGGCGGTGTCGCGCAGCAGCCGGAGGCCGTTGAGGGCGACGACGAGAGTGGAGCCCTCGTGACCCGCGACCCCGAGCGGGAGCGGGAGAGTGGCGGTCAGGTCCCAGACGGCCAGGGCGGCGATGAACACCGCGGCGATCGTCAGATTCTGGATCACCAGACGGTGGGCGGCGCGCGAGAGCTTCACGACGGCCGGGACCGTGGCCAACTCGTCGCGGATCACCACGGCGTCGGCGGTCTCCAGCGCGAGGTCGGACCCGGCCCTGCCCATGGCGACGCCGGTGTGTGCGGCGGCCAGCGCGGGCGCGTCGTTGACGCCGTCGCCGACGACCAGCACCTTGCGACCGCGCGCCTCCCACGCGCGTACGGCCGCTGCCTTGTCCTGCGGCAGCAGGCCGGCGCGTACGTCGGTGATGCCGACCTCGGCGGCCAACTGCCGGGCGGCCCGTACGTTGTCGCCGGTCAGCAGGATCGGGGGGAGGTCGGTCGTCATACGGGCGAGGGCGGCGACGGTGGCGGCGGCGTCCGGGCGCAGTCGGTCCGCGATGCCCAGCACTCCCAGCGGCGTACCGTCGCGCAGCACCGCCACGGCCGTACGCCCGGCGGCCTCCACCTCCCGCACTGCCTCGCGCACCCCATCCCGCACCGCCTCGCCGGTCCCGAGGAGGCGGGCGGGGGAGCCGACCTGGACCGTGCGGCCGTCGACGGTGGCCGTGACGCCCTGGCCCGGGGCGGAGGCGAAGCCGTCGGCGGCGGACAGCGGAAGGCCGCGCTCGCGGGCCGCGTCCACCACCGCGCGGGCCAGCGGGTGTTCGCTCGGGTGCTCGGCCGACGCGGCGAGCCGGAGCAGAGCGTCCGCTTCGAGGCCACTGCCGGGCAGCGGCCGGATGTCGGTGACGCGGGGCGTCCCCTCGGTGAGCGTGCCGGTCTTGTCCAGCGCGACGGTGTCGGTCTGCCCGAGGCGTTCCATCACGACGGCCGACTTGACGAGGACCCCGTGCCGACCGGCGTTGGCCATCGCGGACAGCAGCGGCGGCATCGTGGACAGGACGACCGCGCACGGCGAGGCCACGATCATGAACGTCATCGCGCGGAGCAGGGCCGGTTGGAGCGCCGCGCCGAAGGCCAGCGGGAGCGCGAAGACGGCGAGCGTGGCGACGACCATGCCGATCGAGTAGCGCTGCTCGACCTTCTCGATGAACAACTGGGTGGGGGCCTTGGTCTCGGCTGCCTCCTCGACCATCCGCACGATCCGGGCGATCACCGAGTCCGCCGGATCGCGCTCGACGCGTACGCGCAGGGACCCGGTGCCGTTGACGGTCCCGGCGAACACCTCGTCCCCGGCCTGCTTCACCACCGGCAGCGGCTCGCCGGTGATGGTGGCCTGGTCGACCTCGCTGGCGCCGTCCAGGACCACGCCGTCGGCGCCGACGCGCTCGCCGGGCCTGACGAGGATGACGTCCCCGACCGCCAGCCGCGCGGCCTCGACGCTCTCCTCGGTGACGACAGCGCCGTCTGTGCCGACACCACCGACACCACCGTTCGTGCCCTCCGGCAGGAGCCGGGTCGCGGTCGCGGGTGCGAGGTCGAGCAGCCCGCGTACGGAGTCGGCGGTCCGCGCGGTCGCGACGGCCTCCAGGGCGCCGGAGGTGGCGAAGATGACGATCAGCAGCGCCCCGTCGAGTACCTGGCCGATCGCGGCGGCGCCGAGCGCCGCGACGACCATGAGCAGGTCCACGTCCAGCGTCCTGTCCCTGAGCGCCTTCAGCCCCTGCCAACCCGGTTCCCAGCCGCCGGTGACGTAGGTGGCGGCGAACAGCGGACCCCATGACCAGGCGGGGGCGCCCAGCAGGTACGGGGGAAGCGCGAGCAGGAACAGGGCGAGCGCCGCGCACGCCCACCGTGCCTCCGGCAGTGCGAGGACGCGCGTGCGGCGGCGCGGAAGAGCCGGTCGCGGACGCCCCGCGGTGACCGGCGCGGGCCGCCGGTCCAGGACGGAAGGCATGACAGAACAACCCTTCACGGGCGGACGAGCTGACAGCCCCCACCGTACAGGAACATCTGAACAGGTCTTCAGTTGTCATCCGTATGATGGGGGCATGGGCCATGGAAACGACGCCGCCGGCACCGCCACCCCGCGCGAGCGTCTCGACGCGGTCGGCGCCGCCGACGTCGCCGCCACCCTCCAGGCGCTCGCCACGCCCTCGCGGCTGCACATCCTGGCCCGGCTCCAGGAGGGCCCCTGCGCGGTCGGCGACCTCGCCGACGCCGTCGGCATGGAAGCCTCCGCCTGTTCCCACCAACTGCGCCTGCTGCGCAACCTCGGCCTGGTCACCGGCGAACGCCACGGACGCTCGATCGTCTACGCCCTCTACGACAACCACGTCGCCGAACTGCTCGACCAGGCCCTCTACCACGTCGAGCACCTGCGCCTGGGCATCCGCGACCGCCCCGCGGACCTGCCGGAGGCGGTCGCGGCCGACTGAGGCCGCGCGCGTGCCGTCACGCCGGGCGGTCGGTGAACGACGGTCCTACGGCCTCACGCGTCGGCCTCCCGGGCCGCCCGCTCCAGGCGATCACGGTGGTTCTCCCACCAGGCCGCGTCGCCCGGCGGCAGGCTGCCGTTGTTCTCGTTCATGCCCACGGCCCCGTCGGTGAGTTCCCGCAGGATGTCCGCGTGCCCCGCGTGCCGGTGGGTATCGGAGATCACCCGCACCACGGCGTGATGCAACGTCACCTCGTCCCGGCTGTCGGGCCACCACGGCACCCGGCCGGTCGCGTCCAGGGCCAGCGCGTCGATCGTCGCGTCCGCCTGGGCCCACGCCCGGTGGTAGAGGCCCACGATGTACTCGCGTGACTCGTCGGCGGCGGCCCACATGTCCGCGTTCGCCTCGGCCCCCGCGTCGAGCCAGGGCAACGGCTCGCCCGACGGCCGCCCGAAGGTGTCGCCGAGGTAGCCGAACTCCACACTGGCCACATGCTTCACCAGGCCCAGCAGATTCGTGCCGGTCGGCGTCATCGGGCGGCGCACTTCGTACTCCGAGAGGCCTTCCAGCTTCCACAGCAGGGCGTCGCGCGCGGACTGGAGGTAGAAGCGCAGGTCGGTCTTGGCATCCGTTACGGTCATGCGGCCAGTCTCAAGCCCGCCCGACCTCCGGTCACGCCGATTACGCCGTCGGTGCGGGGCCCGCGCCGGGCGGCGGTTCCGCGACGCCGACGAGGAATCCGGCCCTGGTACGGACGCTGACCGACCACTTCGGCGCGCTCGCCCGCCCGCGCCCGGTAGTACGCCATCTGCTCCGCCACGAGGGCGTCGTCGTCCATGGAGTGGGTCCTCTCGTCTCGTCCGGTTCCCGTCGGAGCCGCGTGGGCTCCGCTCGTCGGCTGGTCTCCACCGGCACTGTCGACCTTCACCTCCGGTCAAGGTCAAGGGCTTTGGCGGGCGCCGCCGTTCTTCAACCCTTCGGTGAACCGTCAGGGACACCGATAGCTTCTGCGTCGTGACCTTGATCGAGACGCGGGGCCTGGTGCCGATGACGGACGGGGCGCGGCTGCGGTGGACGGCGCTGGGGGACACCACGCGGCGGACGCCCGTGGTGATGCTCCACGGCGGTCCGGGGCTGCCGGACTATCTGGGCGAGGTGGCCGCCATGGCGGCGGACCTGGCGCCGGTGTACCGGTACGACCAGCGCGGCACCGGCCACTCGCCGTGGCAGGGCCGCCACACCCTCGCCCGGCACGTCGCCGACCTCGCCGAACTGCTCGACGCGTGGGGCGTACCCGAGGCCGTGCTGGTAGGGCACTCCTACGGCACCGATCTGGCGAGCCGTTTCTGCCTGGAGCACTCCGACCGGGTGGCCGCGGCCCTGCTGATGTGCGGGCCGTTCGTCGGTGACTGGCGCACCGGGTACCGGGCCGAGCGGGCGCGCCGTATGTCGCCGGCGCAGGACCGGCGGCGCGCCGAGCTGGCGGAGTTGCCGCGCCGCACGGAGGAGCAGGAGGTCGAGCTGCTGACGTTGTCCTGGTTCACCGACCACGCCGACCTCGTACGGGGGCGGCGGTGGGCGGCGCGGGACGCTCTGCGGCGGCGCCCCGTCAACTGGGCCATGAACGCCGAACTCGGCGCGGAAGGCCGCGCGGACCCGCTGGACGATCACATCGCCGAACTGCGCACGTGCCTGCCCGAGCGGGCGGAACTCCTCGCCGGGGCGGACGATCCCCGCCCGGTGGCGGCCCTCGAAGCGCTCGCGCTCCGGCTCGCCCTTCCGCTGACCCGGATCGAGGGCGCCGGGCACGAGCCGTGGCTGGAGGCACCCGGCGCCGTCCGCGCGCATCTGCGGCGATTCGTGCGCGCCGCGCCGGACGCGTAGGCCGCCGCGCGCGCCGGGTTCAGTACAGCGGCAGGACGAGGGTGATCCGCTTGCCGCGCCGGGTGCCGTCGGGTGCGGGGTCGTGCGGGGTGACGGTCACCCGCAGGGCGAGCTGCTGGATCAGACGCCAGCCGAATCCGCCGCCCACGTAAGGGGCTTCGGTGCCCGGCGGGCGTTCGGTGAGGCGGGGGAGCGCGGGGCTCAGGTCGTCGATGCTCACCTCGACGCCGAGCGGTACGAGGCGGGCCTGGCAGTGGGTGATACCGCCGCCGTGCACGATGGCGTTGGTGGCGAGTTCCGAGGTGGCGAGCACCGCGTCGCCCATGGCTCTGGGATCGCACGGCTCGGGGTCGGCCGCCACGGTCTCCCGCACCAGAGCGCGTACGGCGGCGGCCGTGAAGGGGGCCCGAAGCGCTCGCATACCGGTGGGGGGCGTTTGCGTGGAACGCTGCCCACCACCCGGCGGCGGCCTGTCAGCGGCCATCTGGTCTCCAGGAACTCGACATCGGGTCGCAACGGACGGCGACGGTCCGGGGAGGTCGGCCGCGGTGCGCGGTGACACCTGCGGACGTTTTTCCCGGGTCTGTCGTCAACGGGGCGTCTTGCCGACGTGCCATGACCGAAACGCATCCGCCACAGTTCGGACCCGCGCAGTTTGCCACCGGTCCCACGGGCAAGACGACGAGGTCGACCCGGTCGGCCTTCCGAGGCGCCCCGACGCCCCCGGAGCCGCTGGGGCACCTCCGACATGGCTGTGACCTGCGAATCTGCCGCCTTGGGCCGCTCTGGGCGCGGCGTCGCCCGCTGGGGATGCAAGGATGGTGCCCATGGACAACGTGTACTTCGACATCTCCATTGACGGCGCTCCGGCCGGTCGGATCGTCTTCCGTCTCTTCGACGACGTCGTGCCCGAGACGGCGCGGAACTTCCGTGAGCTGGCCACCGGCGAGCACGGCTTCGGCTACGCGGGCTCGGCGTTCCACCGGATCATCCCGTCCTTCATGCTCCAGGGCGGCGACTTCACCAGCGGCGACGGCCGCGGCGGCAAGAGCATCTACGGCAACAAGTTCGCGGACGAGAACTTCAAGCTCAAGCACGACCGCCCGTTCCTGCTGTCGATGGCGAACGCCGGGCCGAACTCCAACGGCTCGCAGTTCTTCGTCACCACCGTGGTCACCGACTGGCTCGACGGCAAGCACGTCGTCTTCGGCGAGGTCGTCGAGGGCGAGGAACTGGTCAAGCAGATCGAGGGCAAGGGCTCGCGCAGCGGCACGCCCTCCGCCAAGGTCGTCATCTCCGCATCCGGCACCGTCGCGTAAGCACCCCACCAGCGACCTCGTAGGCCCGAAGGCCCCCGGCGACCCGCCGGGGGCCTTCCGCGTTCGCTGAGCGGAGTGGACAGGACCGGGGGAAGATCGAAGGGCGGGGAGCGGGGTCCCGGCGGCGGGACCGGGAGCCGAAACGGGGGAGCGAGAGCCGGAGAGAGGTCACCGAATGTCGACATCAGCAAGCCCTCAGGGGACGACGGCCACGACTCAGGCCGGGACGACAGCGGAGCCGCAGGCCGAGATGAAGGCGGTTCAGTACCGCACCGTGGGCGCCGCCCCCGAAGTGGTGACCGTCCCGCGCCCCGAGCCGGGCCCCGGCCAGGTGCTGCTCAAGGTCACGGCGGCCGGGGTGTGCCACTCCGACATCGCCGTCATGAGCTGGCCCGCCGAGTCCCTGCCCTTCGCGCTGCCACTCACCCTCGGCCACGAGGGCGCGGGCACCGTCGCCGCGCTCGGCGAGGGCGTCGGCGGCCTGGAGCCGGGCGAGTCGGTCGCCGTCTACGGCCCGTGGGGCTGCGGCGGCTGCCTGATGTGCGCGCAGGGCAAGGAGAACTACTGCCTGCGCGCCGAGGAGCTGGGCATCCGCCCGCCCGGCCTCGGCGCGCCCGGCGCCATCGCCGAGTACATGATCGTCGACGACCCCCGGCACCTGGTGCCGCTCGGTGACCTCGACCCCGTCGCCTCGGTGCCGCTGACCGACGCGGGCCTCACGCCGTACCACGCGATCAAGACCTCGCTGCCGAAGCTGGTCCCCGGCAGCACCGCCGTCGTCATCGGCACCGGCGGCCTCGGCCACGTCGCCGTGCAGCTGCTGCGCGTGCTCAGCCCGGCCCGCGTCATCGCCCTCGACGTCAGCGACGAGAAGCTGGAGCTGGCGCGCGCGGTCGGTGCCCACGAGACCGTCCTGTCCGACGCCGACGCGGCCGACCGGGTCCGGGCGCTGACCGACGGCGTCGGCGCCCAGGCCGTCTTCGACTTCGTGGGCGCCGCCCCCACGGTCGCCACCGCCACCGCGTGCGCCGCCGTCGAGTCCGACGTGACGATCGTCGGCATCGGCGGCGGCAGCGCCACGGTCGGCTTCGGGACCATCGCCTACGACGCGGCCGTCCGCGCCCCCTACTGGGGCTCGCGCGCGGAGCTGATCGAGGTGCTCGACCTCGCCCGCTCCGGCGCGGTCGAGGTCCACGTCGAGACGTACTCCCTGGACGACGCTCCGCTGGCCTACGAGCGGCTGCACGCCGGGAAGATCAACGGCCGCGCGGTGATCCTGCCCTGAAGGTCAACCTCACGTTGAGCTTGTGAGACCTTCTGAGACCCCCGGACCGGGTACGGCCGAGGACCGCTCAGACCGGCTCGTCCGCCGGCGCCGGTGCCGGGACCTTCGCCGTACCGCCGCCCGTGGCGCGCACGTGCCGCGCCGGGATGAACGCGGCGATGAACAGCGCCGCGACGGCCGCGCCGCAGGCGACGGCGAAGGCGACGCGGAAGCCGTTGAGCGAGGGCAGCGGCGCACCGTGGTACGAGGTGGTCATGTGGGCGAGGATCACGCCGACGACCGCGCTGGACGACGAGGTGCCGATGGACCGCATCAGGGTGTTGAGCCCGTTGGCGGCGGCGGTCTCCGCCAGCGGCACCGCGCCCATGATGAGCGCGGGCATGGCCGCGTAGGCGAGGGCGATCCCGCAGCCGATGACGGAGGCGACGACCACCACCTGCCACACGGCGTGGGTGAGGAACAGGCCGAGCCCGTAGCCGACGGCGACCACGGCCATGCCGATCATCAGGGACACGCGCGGGCCGCGGGCCGCCGAGATCCGCGCCGACAGCGGCGACACGGCCATCATCACCAGCCCGGACGGGGCCAGGCACAGACCGGCCACGAGCATGGACCGGCCGAGCCCGTATCCCGTCTCCTCGGGGAGCTGGAGGAGCTGGGGGAGGACCAGCGACATCGCGAAGAGCGAGAAACCGGCCATGACGGAGGCGATGTTGGTGAGCAGCACCTGCGGCCTGGCCGTCGTGCGCAGGTCCACCAGCGGCGCGGTGGTGCGCAGTTCGAACATGCCCCAGCCGACGAGTACGACGACGGCCGCGGCCAGAAGTCCCAGCGTGGTGCCCGAGGCCCAGCCCCAGTCGCCGCCCTTGGAGATCGCCAGCAGCAGGCAGACCAGGCCCACGGACAGCCCGATCGCGCCCGGCACGTCGAACCGGCTCGGCGTGCGCACCGGGGACTCCGGCACGAGGAACAGGACCAGCGCCATCGCCGCCACGCCGAGACCCGCGGAGGTGTAGAACAGCGCGTGCCAGTCGGCGTGCTGCGCGATCAGCGCGGCGCTGGGCAGGCCGAGCGCGCCGCCGATGCCCAGCGAGGAGCTCATCAGCGCCATCGCGGAACCGAGCCGTTCCGCGGGCAGTTCGTCGCGCATGATGCTGATGCCCAGCGGGATGACGCCCGTCGCGCCGCCCTGGAGCGCCCGGCCCACGACCATCGGGACCAGCGACGAGGTGAAGGCGCAGACCAGCGAGCCGACGACCAGCAGACCGAGGCTGAGCAGCAGGACGCGGCGCTTGCCGTACATGTCGCCGAGCCGTCCGGTGACCGGGGTGGCGACCGCTCCGGCGAGCAGGGTCGCGGTGATCACCCATGAGGTGTCGGAGGCCGAGGCGTGCAGCAGGCCGGGCAGGTCGGGCAGCAGCGGGACGACCAGCGTCTGCATGAGGGCGACCACGATGCCCGCGAAGGCCAGCACGGCGACGACCGCGCCACTCGCGGGCCGGTGGACACCGGCGGTGTGACCGGCTGCCGGTATGCCGGTGCCGCTTGCTGAGTCGGACATGTCGTCGCCTTCGGTGGGGGTCGTCGGGCCGCGGCCGTGGACGACGCGAACAGGGAGATGTGCATGATACATAGGATGTGCGTCATGCACATTGCCCAGGTCGTGGGTACTCTCGGAAGGCGGGAGCACGGACGTCACGGCGCGCGCCCCGGGTTCGTACGTCCCACGTCGTGCGTCAATACGTCATGCGGAGGCGGTGTGCTGGAGCGGCTGGAGCGGGAACTGATGCTGGTGGCCCGCCACCATGTGCTGACGCGCCGGGACAGCTCGGCCGAGCGGCTGGACAAGTCCGCGTATCTGCTGCTCGCGCGCCTCGACTCGGAGGGCCCGATGTCCATCGGACAGCTCGCCGACGCCTTCGCGCTCGACACCTCGACGGTCAACCGGCAGACCGCCGCACTCCTGAGGGCCGACCTCGCCGAGCGCGTCCCCGACCCCGACGGCGGCCTCGCCCGCAAGCTCCGCATCACCGAAGAGGGCGCCAAACGGCTCGCGGCCGACCGCGCGTTCTACATCGCGGGCATCGACAGCGTCCTGACCGACTGGTCTCCGCGGGACGTGGAACTCCTCAGCGACATGCTCGCCCGCTTCAACCGCAGTATCGAGTCCCGCGAAGGGCGGCAGTGGCCGCGGCCGTGAGACCGCGATCGGCGGACCGTCCACGCGAGGGCGTGCGCCCGGTCAGCCGAGCAGGGCCAGCAGACGGCCCGCCTGCCGCCGCGCCGTACCCGGCGGATTGCGCCGGGCGGCCGGGTCCCCCGAGGCCAGGTCCTCGAAGGACAGCAGAAACAGCCACACCAGCGCGATCAGCCGTCGGCAGTCCCGCAGCCGTACGGTCTCCGCCGCCGTCAGCTCGAAGTGGGACAGGAACGCCGTGACGTCCAGCGGGTGTTCCACCCAGCTCGCCACATGCTCGGTGATCTCCGCCAGTTCATAGGCGCGGTCGCTGCGGCCGGAGTCCTCGAAGTCCACGACCCGCACACGCGAGCCGTCCCAGAGGTAGTTGGCGAGATTGCCGTCACCGGGGCCGAAGACCGCGGGCACGGCGGCCTGTTCCGTCCGGTTCAGGCCCGACGCATCCAGCCAGGCGAGCCCCGCGTCGACAGCGCCCCCCACGGCCGCGTCCACCCGTCCCCGCACCCGTGGCGCCCAACCGCGCAGCCGCGCGCCGAGTTCCGCCGGACCTTCGGGCCGTACGGGCACCTGCGCCAGTACGTCGGCGGGCAGCGCACTGTGCAGCGCGTTCACCGTCCCCGCGAGACGTGTCAGCCGCTCGCCGTCCAACGGCGCGCCCCGGAGCGGCACTCCGGGCAGCAGGGACATCGAGACCACCGGCTCCGCGTCGCCCAGGTCGCAGGAGTACGGCCGCGGCGCCAGCCCCGGCGCGTGCCGGTCGAGCAGCGTCAACGCCCGCCACTCGCGCACGGCGCGCTCGTGGGCCGTGGCCGGGAACCGCTTGGTCACGCCCCCGGCCGCGAGCGTCACCGCGTGCGTGCCCCACTGATTCGCGCCCATGGCAACCGATCCTGCCAGGCCCGCCGTTGGACCCGCCGGGAGGCGGCGCGGGAGACCCGGTGAGTGAAGTGCCGCCGCTCGCCGCTCGATTGATTTGGCAATCTCTTTACAACCCGGCCCCACCCCGCGTCGTCTCTCCCCTGCGAATCCCCTTACGGCCCGGCCGGCGCTCGTTCCGGAGCGCGGCAGCCGGGGGGAGAAGGGAAGACCGGACATGCGCATGAGTTCACTCGCCGTCGGCGCCGCCGCGTTCTCGACCGCGGCCAGTTTCGCCGTACTCGGAGCGTCCCCGGCGACCGCCGTCGCCCCCGCGAGCGACACATCGAGCACTCCGATGTGCGCCACCTCCCAGCTCACCGCCTCCCTCGGCGGTGAGGACGCCGGAGCGGGCAACCTCTACCGCTACCTGGTGCTGACCAACCACAGCGGCACCACCTGTCACCTCACCGGATTCCCCGGCCTGTCGCTGCTCGACGCGAGCGGCAAGCAGATAGGCGCGCCCGCCACCCGCGAGCACAACGGCTACGCGGCGGTCGTGCTGCGCCCCGGCGGCAAGGTGAGCGACACCATCCACACCATCAACCACCAGGGCACCTGCCTGCCGACCTCCACGAGCCTGCGGATCTACCCGCCGGGGAACAAGGCGTCGCTGGTCTTCGCGGGGAAGATCACCAACTGCGACAACCAGTTCTCCGTCACCCCGCTCGTCGCGGGCATCAGCGGCAACCCCTCCAACTCCGCGCCCACGCCGACGCCCACCACCACGTCCTCCGGCTCCGGCTCGCAGGTCACCGCCGTACCCAGCGGCGCCCCCGACACCGGCCTCGCCGAGACGGCGCACTCCTCGGGCACCCACGACAAGGACACCCTCGCGCTGGCCGGCGCCGGTGTGCTGGCCGTCGGCGCCCTCGGTCTGGTCACCGGGATGCGCCGCAGGTCGCACGGCCGGGCACAGGACTGACCGTTGCCGACCGTCACCTCCCTCAGCCGTTCCGTCCCGGTACGGGCCCGGTGCGTGCTCGCCGCCGCCGTACTGGTGCTGCTGAGCGGCTGCCAGTCCGACCCGCCCGCTCGGGCCACCCCGGGCGGGACGGAGCGGACACCGTCCGCCTCGGCGTCCGCGACCTCGACGCCGTCGTCCGGCGGCACGGCCCCGGCGACCACCGGGGCCGTACCGCTGGCCCGCTCGGTCCCGGTCCGGCTGCGGATCGCGGCCATCGGCGTCGACACCCCGGTGATGTCACTGGGGCTCAACTCCGACGGCACCGTGGCCGTACCGCCGATCGAGGCGCACTCGCCCGCGGGCTGGTATAGCGGCTCGCCGACGCCCGGCGTCACCGGACCCTCGGTGATCCTCGGCCACGTCACGGTCGGACAGTACGGCGACGGCGTCTTCCGCCACCTGTCCAAGCTCGCCGCCGGCGACCGGATCGAGATCGGCCTCAAGGACGGCGCCACGGCCGCCTTCACCGTCGACTCCGTCCAGACGGTCGCCAAAGCGCGATTTCCGACGGACCGCGTGTACGGGAACGTCGACCACCCCGCTCTGCGTCTCATCACCTGTGGCGGCACCCGGATCACCGGGAGCGGCTATCAGGACAACGTGATCGTCTACGCGTCCCTGTCGTCGGGAGCGGGAACCTGAACCGGACCCCGCACCCGTCCGCCGTCCGGACGCCGACCGCGCGTACGCACCGGACCCGGTCCGCGCGTACGTCCCCGGCGCCGGCCCCGATCCGGGGCCGGCGCGGGGCGGGCGGCACCGGGAGGCCCGGGAGGTCTGCCCCGGCGCCACCGGGGCAGACGACGATCACCACGAGGACGACGAGTGAGGAGAGCGGCCATCCGGTCCCAAGAGCGCGCGGCCGCCGAGCTGTTCGAGGCCGTCTACCCGCGCCTGGCAGGCTGGTGCCGCCGTCTGGTGGACGACGACGGGACCGCGCACGAGATCGCGGCCGAGGCCTTCACCCGGCTGTGGGCGCGCTGGACCAAGGTCGAGGAGCCCAGCGGATACCTCTATGTGACCGCGGCCAACCTGGTCAGGGACCACTGGCGCAGACTGGAGCGCGAGCGCCGCGCCATGCGCCGATTCACCACGGAGGAAGCCGTGAAGGAGCAGCAGGACAGCAGCGACCCCTCGGTGCGCATGCTCGTCCAGTCCCTCCCGGAGCGACTGCGCGACCCGGCACTGCTGTACTACTACGCGGACCTGCCCGTACAGCAGGTGGCCGCGCTGCTCGGCCGGAACGAGGGCACGGTCAAGGCCGACCTGCACGCGGCTCGCGAACTGCTCCGCGCCAGGCTGGGGGAACACCATGACCGGACTGTCTGACGACGGTCCCGGCGGGGAGCCCTTCGACCCGCTGGAGCCGCTGCTGCGCCCGCCCGCGGTCTATCTGCCGCCGCCCGCGGGCTCGTTCGAGCTGATCCGCCGCCGCGCGGCCAGGCGCCGCCGCTCCCGCGCGATGGTCGGCGGCACGCTCGCCGCCGCCGTCATCACCGGTGCCTTCTACGTGGCCGCCGCGCTGAACCGGGAGGACTCGCAGGAGGTCGTCCCCACACCGGCCAACAGCAGCGGGCCCGTCACCACGGCCCCCGGGCCGACGACCCCGCCCGTCGTACCGCCGCCCGCGCCCACCCCGACGCAGACCACGCCCACCAAGGGCCCGAGCGACGGTACGACCGTCACGTCCGAGCCGTCAGGGACCATCCCGCCCACCTCGCCGACCAGCACCGGCACCGGCTCCGCCGCCACGCCGCTGTGCACGGCCGCGCAGCTCACCGCCTCCCTCGGCGACGGCGACGCGGGCGCGGGCAACCTCTACCGCTACCTGCTGCTCACCAACCACAGCGATACGGTCTGCCATGTCACCGGCTTCCCCGGCCTGTCGCTGCTGGACGCGAACGGCAAGCAGATCGGCGCCCCCGCCACGTACCAGAATCTCCCGCACGGGCCCGTGGTGCTGCGGCCCGGCGAGTCCGCGAGCGACACCATCCACACCGTCAACCAGCAGGGGACCTGCCTGCCGACCTCCACGAGCCTGCGGATCTACCCGCCGGGCAGCAGGGCGTCGCTGGTCTTCCCGGGGAAGATCACCAACTGCGACAACGAGTTCGTGGTCACCCCCTTCAACGCGGGCACGACGGGCAACCCGCCGTCCTGACGGGGACGGCGGGGGCGGCGGGGGCGGTCCGCGCCGGCGCCGGCTCAGTGCACGTCCGGCGGGCTGGAGGTCGCGGGCGGCATCGAGTAGGTGGGGGACGCGGGGGAACCCGAGCGGACGCCCGGCGGTTTGCTGGGCGGCATCGGCGCCGCGGTGATCAGCACCCTGCCGTACGCCGCCAGCGCCGCCGCCATCACGATCAGGATCATCAGCCAGCGCAGGTGCAGCCGGGCGGGGGCGCTGAGCAGCCACGACAGCATCCCGCCGGACAGCAGCAGCCCGGAACGACTCCCGCGGTTGACGCCGCGACGGCTCATCGGCGTCCCCTTCCGCCGGTGGGCGGCGTATGGGCCAGGGTGCGGCCGATCTGGTCGCGGTAGCGCAGGAGTTCCAGCGGCATGTCGAAGGCGACGGCCGCCACGATCTGCGGACCGTACGCGGTCTGCCGGGAGTAGCGGACGAGGAAGCGGTCGGAGCGCATCGAGCCCGCCATGACCTCGGTGTCCGTGCCGAGCGCGGGGATGCCCACCGCCTGGATCCGGATGCCGTGCTGTTCCGACCAGAAGCGCGGCACCGGAGTGAAGCGCGCCGCGCGTCCGGGGCCGCGCAGCAGCGAGTCGGCGGCGTGCTGCCCCATCTCCACGGCGTGGATGAGGTGTTCGACCCGGCGCGGCTCGGTGTCGAAGCGCGGGTTCGGCCAGCGGGCCACGTCCCCTGCCGCCACCACATGCGGCGTGGTCCTGCCCCACTGGTCCACCGCGTGGCAGGTCGGCCCGCAGAGCACGCCGTCGGAGATCTCCAGACCGCTGCCCCGCAGCCACTCGGTACGGGGCTGGCCGCCGAGTCCGAGCACCACGAAGTCGCAGTCGAGGACCGCGCCGTCGTCGAGCCGCAGCCGCAGCCCGTCGCCGTGGTCCTGCCAGTCGGTGATCTTCGTGCCGAGGCGGACGTCGACCCCCGCGCGGCGCTGGAGCGAGCCGACCACCGCGCCGACCCTGGCGCCGAGCACCCGGCGCAGCAGCGGCGCGCTGTGGACGACGAGCGTCACGTCCATCCCGTTCTCCCGCGCGGTGCAGGCGAGTTCGCAGCCGATGAAGCCGCCGCCGAGGATCACCACCCGGCGGGCGCGCGCCGCGTGCATCGCCCGCCGTATCGCCGCCGCGTCCTCGATCGTGCGGACGGTACGGACCCGGTCGCTGAACACCGGCGCCTCGGGGAGCCGCTTGGCGTCCACACCGGTCGCCAACACCAGCCCGTCGAACGGCAGATACTCCCCGCCGCGCAGTTCGATCGCGGACTTCGCCAGGTCCAGCCCCGTCATCCGGGTGTCGAGCAGCCAGTGCGCGTCCAGTGCCGCGTCCGCCCGGAAGGGCAACTGCTGTTCGGCGAGCCGGCCCGACAGATACTGCTTGGACAGCGGCGGACGGCTGTACGGCCGGTGCGGCTCCTCGCCGACCATCACCAACTCCCCGTCGAAACCGCGCTCTCTGAGCCGGGTCGCGGCGCTCAGCCCGGCGAGTCCGGCGCCCGCGACGACGATCCGCCGCAGGCTCGCCCGCGCCGCGGAGCCGCTGCGCAGCGGACGCGCCGCCCGCCGCCCGATCGCGGCGGGACCGCCGGAGGGGCTCTGCCCGCCGTGGATGGCGATGGCCTGCATCGGGCAACACCGCACGGCCTGGCGGGCCTTGGCCGCGTAGTCGGCGGGCACGCTGCGCGTGTAGTGCAGCGAACCGCTCTCGGCGATCCGGAAGACCTCGGGCGCCTCCTGCTGGCAGATGCCGTAGATGTGGCACCGGTTGTTGTCGACGCTGATCCGTACCGGCTCCGCCTCGGGCACCAGTACGGGCCTGGCGGGCGCGAACGACTCGGCGGCGATGGGGGCTTGGGGGAGCGGCGGCGCGGTGCGCGCGGGCGGCCGGCCCTGGTGGACGACGACCGGTGTGGTGGGCCGGGCGGCGGGGGACTGACCCGGTGGCCAGGGCGCCGGGGGGACACGGCCCGGGGGAGGCGGCTGGATCATTCGGCGGCTCCCGGCCTGCCGACGTAGGTGCGCTGCCTGAGCCGGGAGCGGGACGGGAAGGCGCGGATCAGGAAGGCCAGCAACACGGTGCTCGCGCCGGTGGCGATGCCGACCGACACCAGATTCAGATGGCGCGGCTCCGGGTGCACCAGGAAGACGTGCAGCCAGATCAACCCGAAGCCTACATAGGCGAACTGATGGGTTCTCAGCCAGCGGTGGTAGCCCAGTCTGCGCTGGAGCCACACCGAACAGCCCACGGCGATGGCCAGTTCGGTGCCGAGGATGCCGAAGCCCACCGGGAGCCGCTGCACACCGCCGGTGAACGGCACGGTCAGCTCACGGCCGCCGATCCGCCAGATCGGCTGGTAGAGAAAGGTCGCGCCGTGCACGACACCGAAGATCATCGCGGAGAGCGCCAGCGTCATGTGCGCGCCGTAGAAGGTGGCCCGGTTGACCGCGTGCTGCAGGAATCTCAGCCGCAGCAGCACACCGAGGACGACGGTGGCCACCATCAGCACATACGCGATCAGAGCCGCGAGTCTCGCGATCTTGTGGACGCCCATGTCGTAGGGGACCTGCTTGTCGTAAGCGTCCAGTGGGGAACCGGGGATGGGAGCGGCGGCGGAAGTGCCGCGCGCCAGGAGCAACCCCACCGTGAAAAGCACCAATACCGAGAAAAGCACTAGCAGAAGACGGGAAGCACCGCTGAGCGCGGGGGCCTTCTTACGGCTGTCGAATGCCGCGACCGTGACCATATCCTGTGACTCCTCGTATCGACGCGACTGCGACACGCGCAGGGCGAAGACCTGGGGCGATACCCGGAGTCGAGCTGTCCCGTTACCATTTTGTGCATTCGCCGATGAATGCGGCAAAGGTGTTCGGGGCAGGCTTCTCTTCGGGCCCTTTCCCCTGAAGGACACGCTGCTTGGCGGCAGACGCTACACCAAGATTCGCGCGCGGTCGATGCGTGGCCAACGGGCCCCGGGCCGACTCGATATGACGCTAAATCACCATTGTGACGGCGAATCACCGGCCCGGATCGCGTAGCTCGCGTAAAGGCTTTGCGTGGCGATGGTGAATCACGAACCGGTGTACTGCGCGGCGAATGGTGGAGGACTGGGCCGGGTGCGGCTCAGCCCGCGCCGCCCGGACGGTCGGCCGTGCGGGGGAGTGGCAGGTCGCCGGTGAGGGAGTTCTGGATCACCGGCGCGTACACGGCGATCAGCGACGGTGTGCTCGCGGATGCCAGCGGCTCGACGCGGATGATGTAGCGGGCCATGACCAGACCGATGAGCTGGGAGCCCAACAGGGCCGAGCGCAGCGCGCGTTGCGGCTCGGCCAGTGCCTGGGCCAGTGGGCCGAGCACTTCGCGGCCGAGGAATTCCCGCAGGATCCCGGCGGCCGTCTCGTGCGAGACCGCCGACCGGATCACCGCCAGCAGCGCGTCGTGCCGCTCGGCCGACTCCCACAGTCCGAGGACCGTGGTCAGCAGCCGCTCGCCCGAGGTGGCGGGATCCCCGGCGAGCACCGGCAGCAACTCCATCGGGCGCACCGCCTCGTGGACGGCGGCGGCGAACACCCCTTCCTTGGACCGGAAGAAGTGGTGCACGAGCGCCGCGTCGACCTTCGCTTCGCGGGCGATGCCGCGCACCGTCGTCCGCTCGTAGCCGTACTCGGCGAATTTCAGCCGCGCCGCCCGCAGGATCGCCTCCCTGCTGCCGCTGCGGCCCGGCCGTCGGCCGGGCCGTCCGGTGACCGCCTCTCCCATGACCGCCGCCCTGTCACGTAAATTCACCGTTCGGTGATTTATGAGAGTAGCCTCGGCGGGGTGAAACGCCAACCACCCGCCGGCCGTGCGCCGGCCACCGTCGGAGCCGCGGGCGCGGACCGGGCGCCGGTCCGGTCCGGCGCCGACGCGGCCCGGCCGCCAGTCGGGCGCTCGACACGCCTCGCCGAACCCGGAAGAATTACCCGCGAGGGCCGCTTGAAACCTCTTTGGGACGCAAACGGGCGACCTGTCCGCGAGGGGAGTTTATCGGCGCGCCGTGACCTGTGCGGCGGCTCGGGGCATTGCCCGAAAGGGCTATAGATTTAAGTTTCAATCATAACGAGCTCAAATGTTCCATGTTGATGCTGGTCAGGCGTGCGTGCTAGAGTCGAAATAACGTGCTGTTTGCTGAAGGTCGGGGGCTCGATGCTTCAGGATGGAATCACGAGAGTTCTTCTCGTCGACTCCAGAGCGGTTTCCCGTGTGGGACTCAGTGTCCTGCTGAGCAGGGAAACCGATCTGGAAGTCGTGGGCGAGGTTGCCGATATTCGGCACGCTCTGCCCTGCGTGGCAAGGTTGTCTCCGCATGTGGTGATCATCGACGCGCTGGACATGGCGCCGGATGTTCCGCATGCCATCCAGCAGCTCATCGTCGGCGGCGCCGACGGCTGCCCTAAGATATTAGCCCTGGTCCAGAGCCTGGAGCAGTGCGCTCAGCACTGGCAGGCGGCCGGCGCCAGGGGTGTGCTCGACAGTCAGGCGAGTCCGGAGCGGATCATCGCCGCCGTCCGGATGGTCGCCGCCGGTTACCGACTGGTGATTCCCACCGTCGGCGCCGCCACTGCCGCCGCCGCCGCGGCGGCCATCACGCCGGAACCGCCGCGAGCGGAAACATCGGAGACCGATCTGGTGTCCAGTGGAATAACCCGGCGTGAGCGCGACGTGCTCCAGCTCATCATCCGCGGCTATTCGAACGCGGAAATATCAGAGGCACTTTTTCTGAGTGAGAGCACCGTGAAATCACACGTTCAGCGCATGCTGGACAAGCTGGCTCTGCGCAATCGAGTACACGCCGTTATATATGCCTACGAAAAAGGAATTGTCAGAGCCGGCGGCAATTTAGAATCTTTAGTCGGTACCAGTATGTGACACCATTTTCGCGACCTGGGAGCGGTCTTTCTTGCCGTTCCCGGTTCGGGGTATCTCGTCGAAAAGGCTGAGGCTGTCGACGAGCATGTAGGTGGGGAGCCGTTCGGCGCTCCACCGCTTGAGCGCGAGCAGGCCCGGAGCGCTGTCCGGGGCCGGGACCACCACGGCGTGCAGCCGTGCCGTGAGCCCGGTCCCGAGCACGACCACGGCCACGTCCCTGACCTGCGGGTGCAGGCTCAGGACGCTCTCGATCTCGCCCAGCTCCACCCGGTTGCCGCGGATCTTCACCATGTGGTCGCGGCGCCCCAGGTACTCCAGCATGCCCGCGTCGTCGTACCGCACGAGGTCGCCGGTCGCGTACGGGCCGCTCTGCGGCGGATGGCCCCAGTACCCGAGCATCACCGTGGGGCCGGAGACCAGCAGCTCCCGCCCCGCCTGGCCCGCGACCTCGGGGCCCAGCTCCAGGGTGTCGCCCGAGCAGACCGCGCCGATCGGCAGGGCGCCCGAGCGGTCGAGATCGGCGGCGGAGACCTCGTACGACGTACAGACATTCGTCTCGGTCGGGCCGTACCAGTTGAGCAGCCTGACGTCCTGCCAGGCCGCGCGCAGCCGCCGCACATGGGCGATCGGGAACGCCTCGCCCGCGAAGACACAGGCCCGCAGCGCGCGCGGCGGCGGCCCGTCCAGCAGCCCGCCCTTGGTGATCATCAAGGTGAGCGCCGAGGGCACCGAGTACCAGACGGTGATCGCGTGCTCGTCCATGAAGCGGACGAGCTGGGCCGGCGCGTAGGCCAGCGCCTCGGGCACCAGATGGACGCTGGCGCCCGCCAGGAACGCCGCGTAGAGGTCGAAGACCGACAGGTCGAAATTGAACGGCGCGTGGTTGGAGAGCCGGTCCGACGGGACCAGCCGCAGATCGGCCGCGGCCCACCGCACGAACGCCAGCGCGTTGAGGTGACTCAGGCACACACCCTTGGGCTCACCGGTCGAACCCGACGTGAACAGGATGTACGCCGGATCGTGCTCCGAGCCCTCGACCGGCGACGGTACGGGCCGGCCCTCGCCCGTCGCCAGCAGGTCCGCGAAGGTACGGCAGGGCGCCGCGTCCCAGCCCGCGTCGGCCGCCGCGTCCGCGCCGTCCTCGTCGGTCACCACCAGCGCGGGACCGCAGGCCGCGACGATCCGCGCCAGCCGCGACGGCGGGTTCGAGGACGCCACCGGTACGTAGACCGCTCCGCCGCGCAGGCACGCCTGCATCAGCGCCACGACGTGCAGGCTCTTCGCGCTCCAGAGCACGACCCGGTCGCCCGGCCGCACCCCGCTCGCGGCCAGTGCCGCGCCGTAACGCGCCGCGAGCGCGTCCAGTTCGCCGTACGTCAGCCGTCCGTCGACGGCGTCGACCGCGAGGGAATCCGGCGCCCTGCGGGCGGCGGCGGTGACGAATTCGTGCAGCCTCACAGTCCCAGCTCCTTCGCGACGAGCTCCTTCTGGATCTCCGAGGTACCGGAGAACAGCACGCTCGGCACCGCGTCCCGCAGCGCCGCCTCCACACCCGACTCCGACCGGTATCCGCGACCGCCGAGAATCCGTACGGCGTCCAGCGCGCTCTGCACCGCGGCCTCGGAGACGGCGAGCTTCGACAGCGCCACCGGCAGGGTCGCCCTGCCTCCGCGGTCCATCTCCCAACAGGCCCGGTAGAGCAGGAGTCTGGCGCTCTCCAGCCGCAGCTTCATGTCCACGATGCGGTGCGAGACCGCCTGGAAGCCGGAGATGCGACGGCCGAACTGCCGCCGCTCGCGGGCGAATCGGACGCAATCCTCTACCAGCCGGTCCATCAGACCCAGATAGCCGGCGAAGAGGCAGGCGCGCTCCCAGCCCATGGACGTCTGGAAGATCGTCGCGCCCATCCCCTCGACGCCCAGCACCTGGTCGTCGGGGACGAAGCACTCACGGAAGGTCACCGTGCCCGCCAGGCAGGAGGACAGGCCCATCTTCTCGAAGGGCTCACCGCGCAGCACCCCGGGGGCGTCGGCCGGCACGACGAAGGCGGTCTGGCCGAGGTGTCCCGAGTCGGGGTCGCTGGTCGCGTACGTGACCAGGACGTCGGCGGCCGGGCCGTTGCTGACGAAGCTCTTCTCGCCGTCCAGGACGAATCCGCCCGGCACTTCGGTGGCCGTCACCCGCAGCCGCGAGACGTCGGAGCCGGACTCCGGCTCCGTCATGGCGTTGCCCGCGATCATCCGGCCGGACGCCAGCTCCGGCAGGAAACGCTTCTTGAGGTCCGCGCTGCCGAACTCCGCGATCGGCACGGCGCAGGCGAAGAGGTGGGCGCTGGCCGCGAAGACAAGCCCGGTGTCGTGGCAACCGCGGCCCACGGCCTCGATGACCCGCGCGGTGTCGAGCGCGCCGAGGCCGTCCCCGCCGTACTCGGCGGGAAGGCAGGCGCCCAGGGCGCCGATCCGGCCGAGTTCCCGCCAGTCGGACCGTTCACCGGGGCGCCGCGGACGGTCCGCGGGGAACGCGTCGGCGGCCCGGCGGACGGTCTCCTCGTACCGCGCGGTCTGCTCGGTGCTCCAACTGAAGTCCACGCTGGCTCCTGCATCGGGAGGGAGGGAGAGACGGAAGGTGGGGTGCTGCGCTCAGGGCTCAGGGCTCAGGGCTCAGGGCTCAGCGCTGGGGCTCGGGGCCGAGGGCTCCGCGCTCAGGGGTCGCGGATCACATCGCGCCGACCGTGAGCAGGTCCGCGAGCGCGGAGCGCAGTTCGGCGCTGGCGAGCATCATGTGGCCGCCCCGCACGGTGGTGACTCGGCACGGCCCGGTGGTCTCCGCCGCCCAAGCGGCCAGCCCCGGCGCGTCCACCACCGGGTCCAGGTCGCCGGCGAAGACATGCACCGGGCAGGACAGCGGCGGCAGTTCGGTGGGACGGCGGTAGGTCTCCGTCATCCGCAGGTCGGCGCGGAGCGGCGGGAGGAACAGGTCGAGCAGCTCAGGACTGTCCTCGACGGCGGGCAGCGCGCCCTCCAACGTCCGCAGTCCGCTCAGGAGTTGTGCGGGAGGCGCGTTGTGCAGTGGCGGCAGCGCGTGCGGGGTGCGGGGCGAATTGCGTCCCGAGACGATCAGGGCGGCGGGCGGGCCGACCAACTGCGAGAGCCGGTGGGTCAGTTCGAAGGCGACCACGGCGCCGAAGCTGTGCCCGAACACCGCGTAGGGTCCTTCGATACCGGGTGCCAGCTCGGCCGCGAGGGTACGGGTCAGCGTGCCGATGTCCTGGGCGAGCGGTTCGCGCCTGCGGCTGCCGTGGCCCGGCAGATCGACCGGGCGGACCCGCGCCACCTCGGCGAGGCCGGGCCGCCACGCGTGGTACATCACCGCGCTGCCACCGGCATGGGGCAGGCACAGCAACTGGGGCCGTAGGGCGGGAAGCAGCACGGCCGCGGACCTCCTGTGATCGGGCGCACCGGATGGTCCCTCGATCCTCGCCGTTGCGGCGGCACGGGGCCACGGCCGTGAGTACTCATCATTAATGAGGACCCGCACGTGAAGCGGAAGCGGCGCCTCCCCCGTAGGTACGCACTTCGGGGCGTGTGTGCGCGGGCGTAATTCATCAGGTCTGGTGAAGTCCTCCGGCGGCGCCCGTAGCTACGTTTGGGGCCCTGGCCGAGCCGACCGCGACTTCGTGGAGTCGGGGGTTCCGCCGTGTCAACCCCGGACTCCGGAAGGTCGCTACGCATGTCCGACAGTTCTGATCCGCAGCTCGGCTACGACGAAGTCCTCGCGGAGCTGAAGGAGTTCATCGAAACGCGATTCCTGCCCGAGGGCGAGGAGGGAATCGAGCCCGATTCCCTCCTGCTCCAGCTCGGAATCCTCACGTCGCTGAACACCACCGAGCTGATCGCCCATATCCACGACAGGTACGGGCTGTTCATGCCGCCCGAGTACATCGTCGGCAGGAACTTCAAGAGCCTGGACGCCATCAGCAAGCTCGTGGTCCGGATCCAGACCGACCCCGCCGCCATGGCCTGACGCTCTGTCCGCCGCCGCTGTGCCGCCGCCGCTTTGACGCGGATGCGAACCGCCCGACCGCAAGCGCGGCCCGTGCCGAGGCAGGGCCCGTCCGATCCGACTCAAGAGGAGCAGTCTTGTCCGCAGTCGACTATGACATCGGGATCATCGGTGGGGGCCCGGCAGGCTCCACCGCGGCCTCATACCTGACCAGGGCCGGACTCACCGTCGCGGTCTTCGAGGGGGAGACCTTCCCCCGCGAGCACGTCGGCGAGTCACTGGTGCCCGCCACGACCCCCGTACTGCGCGACATCGGCGCGCTCGACCTCGTCGAGCAGGCCGGATTCCCCCGCAAATTCGGCGCGGCCTGGACGTCCGCGGCACCGGCCGGCATCCCCACCATGGGCTTCGGCGGCCTCTCGCACGGCCTCGGCGCCGCCGAGATCGAATTCGACGAGCGCGACCAGCCCGGCGTGCTCCAGGCCCACACGTACCACGTGGACCGGGGCAAGTTCGACCAGCTCCTGCTCCAGCACGCCGCCTCCTGCGGCGCGAAGGTCTTCGAGAACACCCGCATCGGCAGCGTCGACTTCTCCGGCGAGCACCCGGTGATCCACCCCGTCCGCGACAAGGACGCCGGTGTCACCGTCCGCATGGTCGTGGACGCCAGCGGGCGCGGCACGATGCTCGGCCGCCAGCTCAAACTCAAGGTTCCCGACCCGGTGTTCAACCAGTACGCGGTGCACACCTGGTTCGACGGCCTGGACCGTACGGCCCTCTCGCACGACAAGAAGAAGGCCGACTACATCTTCATCCACTTCCTGCCGCTGACCGACACCTGGGTCTGGCAGATCCCGATCACCGACACCATCACCAGCGTCGGCGTCGTCACGCAGAAGAAGCACTTCACCGCCTCCAAGGACGACCTGGAGGGCTTCTTCTGGGAGTGCGTGGGAAGCCGCCCCGAACTGCGCGCCGCGCTCGAGGACTCCGAGCGCGTACGCCCCTTCAAGGCCGAGGGCGACTACAGCTACGGCATGAAGGAGATCACCGGCGACAACTTCGTGCTGATCGGCGACGCCGCGCGCTTTGTGGACCCGATCTTCTCCAGTGGCGTCAGCGTCGCGCTCAACAGCGCCCGCATCGCGACCAAGGACATCATCGCGGCGGCGGAGGCCGGGGACTTCAGCAAGTCCCGCTTCACCGAGTACGAGCGGACCCTGCGGCGCGGGGTGAGCAACTGGTACGAGTTCATCTCCATCTACTACCGGCTGAACATCCTGTTCACCGCCTTCGTGCAGGACCCCAGGTACCGGCTCGACGTCCTCAAGATGCTCCAGGGCGACGTCTACGACGACGACGAACCGCGTGCGCTCGCCGCGATGCGGAAGATCGTCGCCACGGTCGAGAACGATCCCGACCACCTCTGGTACAAGCACCTGGGCAGCCTGTCCGCGCCCTCAGCGGCGGCGCTGTTCTGATGACCGATCAGGCCCCGGAGGCGGTGGCGATCATCGGTGCCGGCTGCCGCTTCCCGGGCGGCGTGGCGGACCTGGCCGGATTCTGGCGGGTGCTGCGGGACGGCACGGACGTGATCACCGAGATCCCGCCGTCCCGCTCCGACCTCGCCCGGCACTACGACCCGGACCCCGACGCGCCAGGCCGGACGTACACGCGCTGGGGCGGTTTCATCGAGGACGAGACGCGTTTCGACGCGGAGTTCTTCGGTATCGCCCCTCGCGAGGCCCGGCAGATCGACCCGCAGCAGCGGATGCTCATCGAGGTCGCCTGGGACGCGCTGGAACACGCCGGGATCGTCCCCGGCAGCCTCGCCGGCACCCGTACCTCCGTCTTCTCCGGCGGCCTGAGCGTCGACTACTTCCTGCGGCACTCCCGCGAGGCGGGCGTCCGCGGTATCGACCCCTGGTACGCCTCGGGCAAGGAGGCCAGCTTCGGCCCCGGCCGGCTGTCGTACCTGCTCGGCCTCAACGGCCCGAGCGTGGCGCTGAGCACCGCATGCTCCTCGTCGCTGGTCGCCGTGCACCTCGCGCGGCAGAGCCTGCTCACGGGGGAGTCCGACACCGCGCTGGTCGGCGGCGTCAATCTGCTGCTCTCCGCCGAGCTGACGGTGTTCATGTCCAAGGTCGGCGCCATGGCCAAGGACGGGCACTGCAAGGTCTTCGACGCGGCGGCCGACGGAATCGTCCGCGGCGACGGCTGCGTGGTGCTCGTCCTCAAGCGGCTGACCGACGCGCTCGCCGACGGCGACCGCGTGCTGTCCGTGATCCGCGGCTCCGCCGTCAACCACGACGGGCACAGCGCGGGACTGACCGTGCCCAGCGCCGCCGCCCAGCAGTCGCTGCTGCGGGACGCCCTGGCCGCCGCGGACGTACGGCCCGACGAGATCGGCTACGTCGAGGCGCACGGCACCGGCACCCCGCTCGGCGACCCCATCGAGATGAGCGCGCTCGCGCGGATTCTCGGCGAAGGACGCGACGCGGAACACCCGCTGCTGGTCGGCTCGTTGAAGACCAACTTCGGGCACACCGACGGCGCGGCGGGCGCGGCCGGTCTCCTCAAGGCGGCACTGGCCGCACAGCACGGCGAGATCCCCCCGCATCTGCACCTGGACCGGCTCAACCCCGGTATCCGCTGGGACCGTTGGCCGGTGCGGGTGCCGACGGACCTCACCGCGTGGCCGGACGGCGGCGGGCGGCGGCTGGCCGGCGTCAGCGCCTTCGGGCTCAGCGGCACCAACGCCCATGTGATCGTCGAGGCGCCGCCCGCGGTCGCCCCGCCCGCCGAGGCGGTACAGGACCGGCCGTCCCGGCTGCTCCTGCCGGTCTCCGCGCGCTCCGGCGCCGCGCTGCGCGAGCTGGCCCGTGCGCACCGCGACCGGCTGCTCGACCAGCCGGAGGCCGAACTGGCCGCGTATGTCACGGCGGCGGGCACCCGGCGCACCCAACACCGCGAGCACCGCATCGCCGTCACCGGCAGGACCGCCGCCGAACTCGCCCAGGAACTCGGCGCGTTGCTGGAGACGTCTCTCGACTCCGCCGTGCCGGACCTGGCAGCGGAAGAGCGAGGCGGCGCGCAGTGGGGCGGCACGGACGCCGGGGACTTCGGCGACCCGGGCGACCCGGGCGACGACCTGCCGCAGGTCTGCTTCGTCTTCTCCGGGCAGGGCGGCCAGTGGACGGGCATGGGCCGCGAACTGCTGGCCCACGAGGACGCCTTCCGGACCGAACTGACCCGCGTGGACGAGCTGATCGCCGCGGAGGCGGGCTGGTCGGTGATCGGCGAACTGACCGCGGACGCCGAGCACTCCCGGCTGACCCGGACCGAATTCGCCCAGCCCGTGGTCTTCGCCGTGCAGGTGGCCGCCGCCGCACTCTGGCGCTCCTGGGGCGTGGAGCCCGCCGCCGTCATCGGGCACAGCATGGGCGAGATCGCCGCCGCCCACGTGGCGGGCGCCCTCACCCTCACCGACGCCGTACGCGTCATCGTGCACCGCGGACGCCTCCTTCAACGGGCCGAGGGCGGCGGCCGGATGGCCTCCGTGGCCCTCCCCGAAGCCGACCTGCTGCCGCTGCTCGCCGCATACGGCGACGACGTGACCGTGGCCGCCGTCAACGGTCCCGCGAGTACCGTCGTCTCCGGACGCACCGAGGCCGTCGAGGCCCTGGGCGCCGAACTGGCCGAGCTCGGCCACGGCTACCGCGCGATGCCCGGCGAATACGCTTTCCACAGCGCGCAGATGGCGCCCTACCGGGACGAACTCGTCGCACTGCTCGACGAGATCACACCGGCGAAGCCGCGCGTGCCGGTCCACCTCACCTGCGAGCCGGGCGCCGATGGCCCCTTCGGGGCCGACTACTGGGGACGCAACCTCCGCCAGCCGGTCCGCTTCTCCGCCGCGCTCGGCCGCGCCCTCGACGCCGGTCACCGCCTCTTCGTGGAGCTGGGCCCGCACCCGGTGCTCGCCCAGCCCGTGGTCCAGAGCCTGGAGGACCGGGGCGTCGACGGGCTCGTCGTCCCCACTCTGCGCCGCGACACCGACGATGTCGCCACCGCGCGCACCTCGCTGGCCAGGCTCTACGCCGCCGGGGTCGACATCCGCTGGCCCGAGGTCAATCCGGGACCCACGTCCGTCACGGACCTGCCCGGCTACCCGTGGCAGGGCGACAAGCTGTGGTTCGACATCCCCGCGCCCGACGCGCACTCCGACGCCGAGACGCTGCCGCAACTGAGCGCACTGCACGGTGAGTTGAAGCTGTACGACGAGGCCGGGCGGCTCGTCGCCGAGACCGTGGGGCTGCGCCTGAGCACTCCGGGTGCGCCGCTGTCCGAGACGGCGCCGCCCGCCCTGCCCGCGCCGGCGGACGCCGCTCCGGCGACCCCGGCGCGCCCCAGCCGCGACCAGCTCGCCGACCTGGTCGCGGACGCCGCCGCGGAGGTGCTGGGGCTGGCCTCCGGCACCACCGTGGCGCGCGGTCGCGGCTTCACCGACCTCGGCATGGACAGCCTCGGCGCCGTCGAGCTGTGCAAGGTGCTGGAACGGTCCGTGCCGCTGCGGCTGCCGAAGACCGCGGCCTTCGACCACCCCACCGTGCGGCGGTTCGCCGACTACCTGGACGGACTGCTCGGCGACGCCCCGGCGCCCGCGCCCGCCGTATCCCGTACGACCGACACGGCGGCCGTGTCCCGTACGACCGACACGCCCGCCGCGCCGGCCGCGCCGACCGGCACACCCGGCGCGCCCGAGCCGATCGCCGTCATCGGCGTCGGCTGCCGCTTCCCCGGCGGCGCCGAGGGCCCGGACGCCTACTGGCGGCTGCTGACCGCGGGCCGCGACGCCGTACGCCGCGCCCCCGACGGCCGCTTCGACGACCCGCGCGTGTGGTGGGGCGGCTTCCTGGACGACGACCCGGCGGGCTTCGACGCACCGTTCTTCCGGATCCCGCCGCGCGAGGCCAAGGTGATGGACCCGCAGCAGCGGATGTTCCTCGAAGTGGCCTGGGAGGCGCTGGAACACGCGGGCGTCCCGCCGACCTCCCTCGCCGAGTCCCGCACCGGGGTCTTCCTCGGCATGAACTCCACCGACTACGCCCAGATCGTGGGCAGCCACCCCGACAACGTGGACGCCTTCTACGGCACCGGCACCTCCTTCAGCGCCGCCGCCGGCCGTCTGTCGTACCTGCTCGGCATGCGCGGCCCGAGCCTGGCCGTCGACACCGCCTGCTCGTCCTCGCTGGTCGCGGTGCACCTCGCGGTGGCCAGTCTGCGCTCGGGCGAGAGCGACCTCGCGGTCGCGGCGGGCGTCAATCTCATCCTCGGCCCCACCATCCACCGGGCCAGCGACGCCGCCGGGGCCCTCGCGGCCGACGGCCGGTGCAAGACCTTCGACGCCACCGCCGACGGTTACACGCGGGGCGAGGGCTGCGGAGCCGTCATCCTCAAGCCGCTGTCCGCCGCCCGGCGCGACGGCGACCGGGTCCTTGCGCTGATCCTCGGCTCCGCCGTCAACCAGGACGGCGCCAGCAGCGGCTTCACCGCCCCCAACGGTCCCGCGCAGGAGACACTGCTGCGCGCCGCACTCGCCGACGCCCGCGTCGGCGCCGACGACATGGACTACGTCGAGGCGCACGGCACCGGCACCCCGCTCGGCGACCCGATCGAACTGCGGGCGCTCGGCGCCGCGTTGGCCGGCCGGACGGCCCAGCAGCCCTGCCTGGTCGGCTCGGTGAAGACCAACATCGGCCATCTGGAAGCCGCGTCCGGCATCGCGGGACTCATCAAGACCGTCCTGGCCCTGCGGCACGAGACGGTGCCCGCGCACCTGCACTTCACGCGGCCGAGCCCCGACATCCCCTGGGACGAACTGCCCCTGGACGTCCCGACGGAGGCCCGCCCGTGGGCCCGCGGCGAGCGCCGCAGGGTCGCCGGGGTCAGCGCCTTCGGCTTCAGCGGCACCAACGCGCACATCGTGCTCGCCGAGGCCCCCGCGACCGACGCCTCCGACGCCTCTGATGCCCCCGGCACCTCCGACGCCGACGACGGCGCGGCCCTGACCGCCCGCCTCCACGTCCTGCCGCTGTCCGCCGCGTCCCCCGCCGCACTGCGCGACCGGGCCGCCGCCCTGCCCTCACTGCTCACCGCCGAGCCGGACGGCGACGCGATACGTGACGAGCGCGGCGCGGAACCGGCCGCCGTGGCACGGACCCTGGCCGTGCACCGCTCCCACCTCGACCACCGGCTGGTCGTCGTGGGCCGCGACCGCGCCGCGCTCGCCGAACGACTGACCGCCGTCGCCGACGGTGACAGCGTCCCCGGCACCGTCCTCGGCAAGGCCGCCGCACGCGCACGCGGCCCCGTCTTCGTCTTCTCCGGCCACGGCTCCTACTGGCCCGCCATGGGCCGCTCCCTGCTGGCCGCCGACCCGGTGTTCCGGGACGCGATCGCGGACTGCGACGCCGCGCTCGCCCGCCACCTGGACTGGTCGGTGCGCGAAGCGCTGGAATCCGCGCGCGAGCCTTCGAACGAACTCGACCAGCAGATCATGCTGTTCGCCACCCAGTACGGCCTGACGGCGAGCTGGCGCGCCCTGGGCGTCGAGCCCGCCGCCGTGCTCGGCCACAGCATGGGCGAGGTGTCGGCCGCCCTGTGCGCGGGCGCGCTCGACCTTGCGCAGGCCGCGGAGATCATGGTGCGCCGCACGCACCTGCTGCGGGCCCTGGTCGGCCAGGGCGGCATGGCCGTGGTCGGCCTCGACGCCGACCGCACCGAGGACGAACTGGCACCGTACGGCGACCGGTTGTGCGTCGCCGTGGTCAACAGCCGACAGTCGACCGTGGTGTCGGGAGAGACGACCGCACTGGAGGAACTGGGCGCCCGAATGCGCGCGCGCAACGTGTTCTTCCGTGCGGTCAACGCCGGCGGCCCGGCCCACAGCCCCTGGGCCGAGCCGCTGCGCGAACAGCTTGTACACGCCCTGACCGGCCTGGCCCCGGCCGCCCCGCGCCTGCCGATGTACTCCTCGGTGGACGGCGCCCCGCTCGCCGCCGATACCCCCCTGGACGCCGCCTACTGGGGCCGGAACCTGCGGCAGACCGTACGGTTCGCCGACGCCGTACGGGCAGCGGCGGCGGACGGACACGACACCTTCGTGGAGCTGTCCGCCCACCCCATCCAACTCGTGCCCATCGAGCAGGAGTTGCGGGCCGCGGGCACCGACGGACTGTTCGTGCCGTCGCTGCTGCGCGACCAGGACGGCCCGGAGTCGCTGCTCACCGGGCTCGGCGCCCTGCACGTCGGCGGCCAGGCCGTGGACTGGCCGCGGCTGCACCCGGGGAACGGCCCGCTCGCCGAGATGCCGACCTACCCGTGGGAGCACAAGCGGTACTGGGTCGACCAGCGCGACGCCGCCCCCGCGAACAAGGGCGCCCACCCGCTGCTGACCCGCGACGTCCGCACCCCGTCGGGCCGCGTCGTGGAGACGGACCTCGACGCCCGTACCGCCACCCGGCTCGGCGCCGAAGCTGTGGGCGCCGCACTGCGGGTGCCCGGCGCCACCTGGCTGGAGCTGGCCGTCGCCGCGGCCCGGACCGCCTTCGGCCCCGGCCGCCCCGTCCGCCTTGAGGACATCACCCTCGACCGCCCCCTACTGGTCCCGGTCGACGGCTCCGTCACCACCCAACTCACCCTGGAACGCGCCGCGTCGGGCGACCGGCCGGGCCTGGCGCTCACCTTGTGGGAGCCCGCCACCGACACCGCGCCGCGCCCCCGCCGCCTCGCCTCGGGCCGCGCCCTGCCAGGACGCGCGCCGTCCGACACCGCCACGGAGGCCCCGCCGCACCCGCGCGGCCCGGTCGACGAGGCCCTGCGCGCCTGGGTGGCACGGCACGCCACCGGAGACTGCGCGCCGACCCCGGAATCGGCACGGACCGCCGACGGCCGCATCGAACTCGAACTGCGGCTGCGCCCGGCCACCATGCGCTGGCACCTCGCCCCCGACCTCCTCGAACTCGCCCTGCGGCTGCCCACGTTCCTGCTGTCCGCCGACCCCGCCGACCCGGCGCCGCTCCCCGCCTCCCTCGACAGCCTCACCCTGTACGCGGCCCCCGACGACCGGGTCCTCGTCACCGCCGCCCTGCGCCCCAAGACCGCGGGCGACCCGACCGCCGACATCCGCCTCACCAGCGCCGAGGGCCGGCCGCTCGCCGAGATCACCGGCCTGCGCCTCGCCCCGCCGCGAGGCCGCGTCCTCAACCAGGAGGAGACCGCGCGCCTCACCACCAGCCTGTACGTACTCGGCTGGCAGGAGCGCCCGCTGACGGTCCGTCAGTCCGAACAGCGGCCGGCCGAGACCCCGGCTCGGCTCGACGCCGGAACTCCGCAGCGCAGCTTGAGCGCCCATGTCCCGGCCCAGCGGGACGGCCTCGGCGGCTCGCGGACCGACGACGACCCGTCCACAACGGCCGGCGGAGCGGGGGCGCCCCTGACCGGGCCCGTCACCGTCGTCCTCGCCGACCGCGGCGGCGTCGCCGAAGAACTGGCACGGGCACTGGCCGCACAAGGGCGGCCCACGACCCTGCTGGCGGCCGACGGCGAGCCCGACGCCGTACGGCAGCGACTCGCCGACGCGCTGCGGGAGTTGCGCACCGGGCCCGGCTGCCGGGACGTCGTGCACCTCGGGGCGCTGGACCTGCCGGAGCGGGACGAGCCCGACCCCCTCGCCGTGGCCGACGCGTGCGCGGGGGTGACGGCGGTCGCCTCCGTGACGGCGGCGGTCGGCAGCGGCGCACGCGTGCTGTACGTGACGCGGGGCGCGGTCGCGGTGGACGAGCTGGAGCTGCCCGCCGCCGCACAGGCACCGCTGCGGCAGTCCGCGATCGTCTCCGGCGTGGAACGCCCGACCGCCTGGGGCGCCGCGCTCGACCTGGACCCGCTGACCTCGGGCGTGGAGGAGGACGCGGCGGCCGTCACGGCCGAACTGCTCGCCCACGGCGCCGACCGCGCCGGAGGCGAGGACGTCGAGGACCAGATCGCGCTGCGCGCAGGACGCAGGCTCACCGCCCGGGTGCTGCGTGCCCCGGCCCCGCCGCCGCTGTTCGAGCCGGTCGAACTGGCCGCCGACCGCAGCTATCTGGTGGCGGGCGCGGAAGGACCGCTGCCCGACCGGGTGGCCGCCTGGCTGACCGCGCGCGGCGCGGGCCGCACGCTGGTCGTGCCCCGCGTCGAGGACGCCAAGCAGGCGACCCGGCTGATCGAGGACGAGGCCGCGGCCGGACACCCCGTCGCGGGCGTGGTCTGGCTCGGCGTCGGCTGGAATCTGCCGATCGACCAGGAGCCGACCGCCGCCGCGATCGCCGAGGCGGTCGAGGACCGCGCCCGCGGCGCGTGGCTGCTGCACCAAGCAGCGCTCGACACGCGTACCGACCTGGACCTCTTCCAGGTGTGGGGCACCGTGGCGTCGGCCTGGGCGGCGATCGGGGCGGGCGTGCAGGCCCCGGTGGACGCGCTGCTCACCGCCCTCGCCGGGCACCGGCGCGCCCTGGGCCTGCCGGTCTGCGGGATCGCCTGGGCGCCCTGGCTCGACGTGGATCTGCTGGACCGCGACAGCGCCAACCGGCTCACGCGCAGCGGCATGCGCCCGCTCCCGCCCGGCATCGCCGTGGAACTGCTCGACCGGATCACCGCGGCGGGCCTGACGGGCGCCGCCGCGGCCGACGCCGACTGGGGCCTGCTGCTGCCGCTCTACCAACAGGCCCGCCCCTGGCCGCTCTTCGACGCCCTGGCCGCCGAGGCGGCGGCTGCGCCCGGTGACTCCGGCGCGCTGCTGGACAAACTGCGCTCACTGCCCGACGCGGCGCGCGGCGATCTGCTGCTGGAGTGCGTCCTGGAGGAGGTGGCGGTGGTGCTCGGCCTGGACGGACCCGGCGAACTGGAGCCCCGGCAGGGCTTCTTCGAGCTGGGCCTGAACTCCATCACGGCGCTGGAGATGAAGGTACGGCTGGAGCGCCGCTTCGGCAGCGCGCTCCCCGCGACCCTCGCCTTCGAATACCCGACGGGCGACGCCGTGGCCGGATTCCTCGCCGCCGAGGTGGTTGGCGGATCGGGCGACGAGCGGTCTCACGCGCCGCAGCCCGCGGCCGACAGCGTCACCCGTACCGCAGACACCGGACCCGCCGAAAACGCCGCGACCACCGGACGCGCCGAAAGCACCGAAGGCGCCGCGGACAAGGCCACCGTCACCGGCGACCTCACCGACGAAGACGACTACGACGACCCCGACGACGCGGACCTCTTCGCCCGTCTGGACGCCGAAGTCGCCGCCGTGAACGCCCTCATCGAGGGAGACAAGCGATGAACCAGCCCACCGACGGTGCCGGACCCCGCGCATCGGACCGTACGCCGGAGCGCGCACCGGACCAACGGTCCCGCCTCGCCCAGGCATTGGAGACCATCGGGCGGCTGCGCACGATGGTCGAGGACCAACGGGCCGCGCTGCACAGCCCGGTGGCCGTCATCGGCGTCGGCTGCCGCTTCCCCGGCGGCGCCGACTCGCCCGAGCGCATGTGGGACCTGCTGCGCGACGGCGTGGACGCCATCGGCCCCTTCCCGCGCGACCGTTGGGACACCGACCCGTACTACGACCCCGACCCCGAGGCGCCCGCGAAGGCGTACGTCGTGGAAGGCGGCTTCCTGGACAGCGCCGACACCTTCGACGCACAGCTCTTCGGGATCGCGCCGGGCGAAGCACTCGGAATGGACCCCCAGCAGCGAATCGCGCTCGAAGTCGCGTGGGAGGCGCTGGAGCGGGCCGGCATCCCGCACGACTCGCTGGACGGCTCCCGCACCGGCGTCTACATCGGCGCGAGCACCAGCGACTACGTACGGCTGCGGCAGCAGTACGGCGACCCGGCCGCGATCGACGGCTACCAACTCCTCGGCGAGAACAGCTTCATCGCCGGACGCATCGCGCACACCTTCGGGCTGCGCGGACCCGCGCAGGTCGTCGACACCGCCTGCTCCTCCTCACTGGTCGCCGTCCACCAGGCGTGCCAGGCCCTTCGCCTGGGCGAGACCGATCTGGCACTGGCGGGCGGGGTCAACGTGATCCTGTCCCCGTACGGCTTCGTGCTGGTCAGCAAGGCCGGGGCGGTCTCGCCCGACGCCCGCTGCAAGGCGTTCGACGCCTCCGCCGACGGCTACGCACGCGGCGAGGGCTGCGGTCTGGTGGTGCTCAAGCGGCTCAGCGACGCGGTGGCCGACGGCGACCGCGTGCTCGCCGTCATCCGGGGCAGCGCCGTCAACCACGACGGCCACGCCAGCGGCATCTCCGTACCCAGCGGCAAGGCGCAGCAGGAGGTCATCCGCGCGGCCCTCGCCGACGCGGGAGTCACCGCCGACCGGATCGGCTACGTCGAGGCGCACGGCACCGGCACCGCCCTCGGTGACCCCATCGAACTGCGCAGCCTGGAGACCGTCCTCGGCGCCGGCCGTTCGGCGGATCACCCCGTCTACGTCGGGTCGGTGAAGACCAACGTCGGCCATCTGGAGGCGGCGGCGGGCATCGCCGGGCTGATCAAGAGCGTGCTCGCCGTCGGCCACGGCGAGATCCCGGCGAGCCTGCACTTCCGCACGCCCAACCCCAACGTCGACTGGGACGCGCTGCACCTGCGGGTCGCCGCCGAGCACACCCCGTGGCCGTCCGACGGGCAGCCGCGCACCGCGGGCCTCAGTTCGTTCGGCGCCAGCGGCACCAATGTCCACCTCGTCATCGAGGAACCGCCCGCCATGACCACCGAGCAGCCCGAGCCGAACCCGCAGCCGGGGCGGCAGGCGGAAGTGTTCGTCGCGTCGGCCCGCAGCGAACCGGCGCTGCGTGAACTCTCCCTGCGCTGGGCCGACTTCCTGCGCGCCAACCCGGCGACCCCGCTGGACTCCGTGGCCCGCACCATCGCCGCCGGCCGCTCACCGCAGCAGGTCCGCGCCGCCTTCACCGCCCGCGACACCGCCTCGCTCGCCGACCGGCTGCACGACTTCGGGACCGGCGACGGCGGCCCCGCCCCCCGCCGCGCCCAGGCCGCGCACCGCGTGAAGACCGCCTTCATGTTCACCGGCCAGGGCGCCCAGTTCGCAGGCATGGGACGGGAGTTGTACGAGGCCGAGCCGGTGTTCCGGCGGGCTCTGGAGCGCTGCGCCGAGATCGTCGACCCGGTCCTGGACCGACCGCTGCTGGAGGTCGTCCACCCCGTCGAGCCCGACGGCTCGCTCGACAGGACCGGCTACACCCAACCCGCGCTGTTCGCCGTCGAATTCGCGCTCGCCGAACTGTGGGCGTCCTGGGGCGTCCGCCCCGCCGCCGTGATCGGCCACAGCGTCGGCGAATACGCGGCGGCGTGCGTCGCCGGAGCGGTGGACCTGGAGGACGCGCTTGGGCTGATCGCCCTGCGGGCCCGGCTGATGGAGTCGGTGACCGCGCCCGGCGCGATGCTCGCCGTGCAACTGGACGCCCAGGCCGCCGAGCGGGCCATCGGCTCCCGCGCCGACCTGGTCGCCGTCGCCGCCGTCAACGGGCCCCAGGACACGGTCCTTTCCGGCGCCGCCGACGCCATCGCGGAGATCCGGGCGGAGCTGGCCCGCGAGGGTGTGACCGCCAAACCGCTGACCGTCTCGCACGCCTTCCACTCGCCGCTGCTCGACCCGGTCCTCGCCCCGCTGGAGGAGGCGGCGGCGAAGATCACCTTCCGTGAGCCGCGCGTCCCGCTGATCTCCAACCTCACCGGCCGGCCGCTGGACCGCGCCACCCTCGCGGACCCCGGCTACTGGGCCCGGCACGCCCGGCAGCCCGTCCGCTTCCACGACGGCGTGCTGGCACTGCGCGAGACCGGCGTCGGCGCCTTCGTGGAGATCGGCCCCGGCCGGACCCTGCTCGGCCTGGCCGCCCGCGCCCTGCCCGACCCCGACCTGCTGTGGCTGCCGTCCCTGCGGCGCGGCCGGCCCGAGGCCGAGCAGGTCCTGGGAAGCCTGGGCGCGCTGCACGCCTGGGGCGTACCCGTCGACTGGTCGCGGGTGCACGCGGCCACCGCCGACCGGCACGTGCCGCTGCCCACGTACGCCTTCCAGCGGCTGCGGCTGAACTTCCCGCTGGCCGACGACACCTCTCCCGTACTGCCCGGACCCGGCGGGGCGGTCGCGGACCCGGAAGCCGGGGACTACCCGCAGTACGCGGTGGAGTGGCGCCGCTCGCCGCGCGCGGGCCGCGCCGCGGATCCTGCCGGGCGCACCCTGCTGTTCACCGACACCACGGGGGTCGGTGAGCGGCTGGCGGCGGAGCTGTCCTCGCTCGGCGGGGAGTGCGTGCTGGCCAGGATCGGTGACGGCCCGGCCGGGCTGCCGGGCGCCCGGAGCGTCCCCGCGGGCGATCCCGCCGCGCTGCGGGCGCTGCTGGCCGACATCGGCCCGGTCGACCGGATCGTGCACCTGGCGGCCCTCGACGCGCCCGGCGGCGACAAGACCACCGTCGAGGACCTGGCGCGGGCCCGTGTGACGGGGCCCGAGACCGTGGTGCACCTGATCCAGGCGCTCGCCGAAGGTGCCGCCCAGGCGCCCGCCGGCTCCGCCCCCGAAGCCGCCACCGCCGGGGCCCGGCCGCCCCGGCTGTGGCTGGTCACGCGCGGCGCGCAGGCCACCGGCGAGGAGGAGGCCCCCGAGGGCCTGGCGGGATCGCTGCTGACCGGCCTCGCCAAGGTCGTCTCCCTGGAACACGCCGACCTGTGGGGCGGGGCCGTCGACCTGGACCCGCAAGGCGGCGCGGCCGACAGCGGCGCCGCGGAACTGGCCGAGGAACTGCTCCTCGGGGACGAGGACGACGAGGTCGCCTACCGCGGCGGCGCCCGTCTCGTCCCCCGTCTGATCCGCTCCGGCCCCCCGCCCGGCGACGCCCCGCGCCTCCAAGTGACCGGCGACGGAAGCTACTTGATCACCGGCGGACTCGGCGGCCTCGGGCTGACGCTGGCTGAGTGGCTGGTCGGCCTCGGCGTCCGGCACCTGGTCCTCACCGGCCGTGCGGGCCTGCCCCCGCGCGAGAGCTGGGACGACCCGGCGCTCCCCGCGCCCGTCGCCGAGCGGGTCGCCGCCATCCGCGCCCTGGAGACCCACGGCGCGCGGGTGACCGTCGCCGCCGCCGATGTGGGCGACGAGGCGGGCATGGCGGCGGTCCTCGCGGACATCGCCGACAGCGGGCAGCCGCTGCGCGGCGTCATCCACGCCGCGGGCCTGGCCGGGGCGCAGAACATCGCGGAGGCCGACCCCGAGTCGCTGCACGCCGTGCTGCTGCCCAAGGTCGAGGGAGCCTGGACGCTGCACCGGCTGCTGGACGGCACACCACTGGACTTCTTCCTGCTGATGTCGTCCATCGCCTCCGTGTGGGGTTCGGCGCACCTGGGCGCGTACGCCTCGGCCAACCGCTTCCTCGACGCGCTCGCCGCCTACCGGCGCGGCACCGGCGCCACCGCGCTCAGCGTGAGCTGGGGCCCCTGGCGGGTGGCGAGCGGCCTGGGCGGCGACGAGCTGATGGCCCGTCTGGAGGCCCTGGGGCTCCGGGCGATCGACCCGGAGACCGGGCTGCGGCACCTGGGCCCGCTGCTCGCGTCCGACGCCGCGCACGCCGTGGTCTCCGGCGCCGACTGGACGACGCTCGGCCCGCTGCTGGAATCGCGCCGCGCCCGCCCGCTGCTGACCGAGGTCCGCGCCGACAGCGCCGGTCCCGGCCAGGACCAGGGCCCCTCCGAACATCTGCGGGCCGTCCTGGACGCGCCCGCCGACCAGCGCGAACCGCTGCTCGACAGCTACGTCAGAACGGTCCTCGCCGACCACCTCGGCGTCGCGCTCACCGAGATCACCGACGACATCAGCCTGCTCGACCTGGGACTGGACTCGCTGGGGGTGACGCAGGTCATCGCCCGCTACCGCGCCGACCTGGCCCTGCGCCTGGAACCCCGTCCCTTCTTCGAGGAACCGGCCGTCCACTGGGCACGGCTGCTCGCCGCCGAGGTCGCCCGTCAGCACTGACCCACCGATCCGGCTGCACCGGCCGAAGCCCCAGGACACACCGCCGTATCCCAGGAGGTCGCAGATGAACACCCGCCACGACGTAGCCATTCTCGGCGCAGGCATCGCCGGTTCGATCCTGGGCGCCGTACTCGCCCGCAACGGCGCCAAGGTGCTGCTGCTGGACGCCGGCACCCACCCGCGGTTCGCCATCGGGGAGTCCACCATCCCCTACACCTCGGTGCTGATGAAGGTCGTCAGCGCCCGCTACGACGTGCCGGAGATCGCCCACCTCGCCAGCTTCCAGAGCGTACGCAAGCACGTGACCGGGGCCTGCGGCGTCAAGCGCAACTTCGGCTTCGTCTACCAGCGCGAGGGCCAGGCCCAACGGCCCGACGAGGTCAACCAGTTCGTCATCCCGAAGATGCTGCACACCGAGAACCACTTCTACCGGCAGGACATCGACGCCTACATGGCGTACACCGCCGCCTCCTACGGCGCGGTCCTGCGGCAGCAGACCCGGATCCAGGACGTCGACATCGACGGCTCGGGCGTCACCTTGACCACCGACCGCGGCGAGACCTTCCAGGCCCGCTACGTGGTCGACGCCAGCGGCCACCGCTCGCCGGTCGCCGAGCACTTCGGCCTGCGCGAACAGCCCACCCGCTTCAAGCACCACTCGCGCTCGCTGTTCACGCACATGGTGGGCGTCACCCCGTACGACGACGTCATGCGCAACCCGTCGCAGTACGGCAACCCCAGTCCGTGGCACCAGGGCACCTTGCACCACGTCTTCGACGGCGGCTGGCTGTGGGTGATCCCCTTCGACAACAACAAGGGCGGCACCAACCGGCTGTGCAGCGTCGGCCTCACCCTTGACCCGCGCCGCCACCCGCGGCCCGACGGCCCGCCGCAGCAGGAATTCGACGAATTCCTCAGCAGGTTCCCCGACATCGCACCGCAGTTCAAGAACGCCCGCCCGGTCCGCGAGTGGGTCTCCACCGGCCGGTTGCAGTACTCGACCACCAGCACCGTCGGCGACCGCTTCTGCATCACCGCGCACGCTGCCGGATTCATCGACGCGCTCTACTCCCGCGGTCTGACCAACACCCTCGAAGTCGTCAACGTCCTGGGCTACCGGCTGCTCGACGCGATCCGCGACGACGACTTCTCCCGCGAACGCTTCGCCTTCGTCGAGCAGTTGGAGCAGGGCCTGCTCAGCGCCAACGACGACCTGGTCAACAGCTCCTTCATCGCCTTCCGCGACTACGAGATGTGGAACGCGGTCTTCAGGACCTGGGCGATCTCCACCGTGCTCGGCACCTTCCACCTCGAAGGCGTCTACGACCGGCTGCGCCGCGGCGGCGACACCGGCCCGCTGCGCGAGATGGAGCACTCCAAGTACCTCGGCTCGCCCTTCCCCACCCACGACGGCTGCAACGAACTGCTGCGCCACACCACCGCCGTCAGCGAGCAGGTGGAGAACGGCACCATCACACCGCAGGAGGCGACCCGGCGGCTGTTCGCGCAGCTCTCCGCCGCCGACTTCATCCCGCCGCCGCTCAACCTCGACAAGCCGGGCAACCATTTCTTCCACGCGACCCCCGCGCGCATGGCGCGCACCGTCGCCTGGGCCCGGACCAAGGCACCCGCCGACATCGCGGGCACGGTGACCCACGCCATGCGCGGCTTCGCCATGGAACGCGTCGCGCACGGCGGCTGACCCATCCGTATCCGACCCGAACAGGTGATGGGCACCATGAGAACCGACCCCGACCACATCGGAGACGACCGGCGTGACCCGGACGTCACCGTCCTGGGCACCGGGATCACGGCCACCTCGCTGGCCGTGATCCTCGCCCGGCACGGCCTGCGCGTCCTGCTGCTCGGCGAGCACGACACGTCCGGCAGCGAGCCGGGTGAGATGACGCTGCCGTGCACCTCGTTCCTCTACGAGGTGATCGCCGAGCGCTTCCGGGTGCCGGAGATCGCGCTGCTCGCCGACGCGGGACGGGTCGGACGCGAACTGTCGTACAACTGCGGCGTGCAGCGCACCCTCGGCTTCGTGCACCACCACGAGGGCGCCGGGCACCGGCGGGCCGACTCCCTCCAGTTCAACATCCCCTCGGAGCACGGCGAGAGCCGGTTCTACCGGCCCGACCTGGACGCCTGGATGCTCGCCGCCGCCGTCGGATACGGCGCCCGGGTACGGCAGCGGGTCGGGGTCGACAAGGCCGTCGCCGAGGACGACCGGGTACGCCTGACCCTGACCTCCGGCGAGGAGATACGCACCCGCTTCGTGGTCGACACCGGCGGCCCCGACTCGGCCGTGGCCCGCGCGCTCGGCGCCGAGCGGGTCTCCGGGGGCACCGGCACGCGGGTGATCGGCGCGCACGCCGTCGGCGTACGGCCGTACGAGCGGGTCGCGCCGGTCCTCAAGGGCTCGCACCCCTGGTCGCAGGGCACCTTGCACCACGTCTTCGACGGCGGCTGGATACAGGTCGGCCACTTCCGCAACGGCTCGGGTACGCCGGCCGGCTCCGCGCTCGCCACCGTCACCCTGTCGCTGGACGCCGCCCGCTTCCCCCGGCAGGGGACCGACGGCTGGGAGGAGATCCTCGCCCGCGCCGCCCGACACCCGGCCGTCGCCGCCCAACTCGCCGACGCCCAGCCGATGTTCTGCTGGACGGCCGACTCCGGCCAGTGGCACGCCTCGCGCACCGTGGGCGACCGCATGCTGCTGCTCGACGGCTCCGCGCTCGGCGGCGACCCGGTCCTGGGTCGCGACCTCTACACCTCCGCCCAACTCGTCTACTCCGCGGCCTCCGACATCCTCGCCGCGGCCAGGGACGACGACTGGTCGGCGGGCCGCTTCCGCTATCTGGAGCGATTGCAGCACGGCATGGCGGACCGTCAGGACCGCCTCGTGGACGCCGCGTTGACCGCCAGCTCGCACCCCGCGCTGTGGAGCGCGACGGCCAGGGTCTGGCTGCTGGGCACCATGTTCGATGCGCTCTCCCTCAAGCGGAGCGCCAAGACGATGGCGTCCGGCGCCGCCGAGGCCGCCCTCACCTCGCTGCGCGCCGACCCCGCCACCGGTGTCTGCCACGAGACGCTGCCGGAATACCGCGAGCTGCTCGACTTCACCCTCGCCGCCTGCCGCGACACCGCCGAAGGCCGCGCCACCGCCCGCCAGAGCGCCGACCGGATCTTCGTCCGCCTGCGGAACGAGCCGATGGTGCCGCCCATCTACGGCTTCGGCGACCCCACCGACCGCGAGTACGTCCTCACCACCCCGCAACGGGTGCGGACCCTGCTGTGGGCGCGCAAGGAAGCACCACCGGGAGTGCTGCGCCTGGTGCGGCCCTACGGCGCGCGCGGCGGCGGAAAAGACCTCGGCCATGACGACTGACCAGGAACAGGACATTCGACGCAGACTCGCCCACCTGGGGATCGTGGACATGGAAGCAGACACCGGAACCAAGAGGTTCCCCGCCCAGGCCCTGCCGCCGGAGCCGTCCGCCATGCGCCAGGTGTGCGGGCACTTCACCACCGGCATCACCGTCGTCACCAGCGTGATCGACGGGCAATGGGTCGGCGCCACCGTCAACTCCTTCACCTCCGTCTCGCTGGAACCGCCCCTGGTGCTGTTCTGCCTGCGGCACGACTCCCGGCTGCTGGCCGCCGTCCGCGCCACCGGGACCTTCGCCGTGAGCATCCTCGGCGCGGCACAGGGCCCGGTCGCCATGGGCTTCGCCGCACCGGGACCGACCCGCTTCGACGGGCTGGACTGCCTCAGCGGCAGCGCCGGCGCGCCCATCCTGCGCGACGCCATCGGCTACCTGGAGTGCAAGGTCGCCGACGAGTACCACGGCGGTGACCACCGGATCGTGGTCGGCGCCGTCACCTCGCTCGGCACGCTGGAGGACGACGGCCCGCTCACCTTCTACCGCGGACGGCTCGCCCAGCTCGACAAGGAGCGCTGACCATGAGCATCGACCTGACGCGACAGCCCGTCGCCGAGGCCGTGCCCCCGTACCCCCACCCCTCCGCGCCGCTCGACCTGCGCACCCTGCCCGAGGTGCGCACCCTGGTGGACGCGCTGCGGCTGCGCGCCGCGACGCGGCCGGACGACACCGCCTTCGTCTTCCTGCACGACGGCGAGGAGCCGGAGGACCCGCTGACCTACGGCGCCCTCGACGCCGACGCGCGGCGGCACGCCGCCGCGCTCACCGCGGCGGGACTCGCCGGCCGCAACGCCGTACTGCTCTACCCCTCAGGATTCGATTTCGTCCGCGCCCTGCTCGGCTGCATGTACGCGGGCATCGCCGCGGCGCCCGTCCAGGTGCCCAGCCGGGTCAGCGGACTCCAGCGGCTGCGCGGCATCGCCGACGACGCGGACACCCACGCCGTCCTCACCACCGCCGCCGTGGCACGCGAGCTGCGGGAGCGGTTCGCCGACCGCCCGGAGCTGACCGGCCTGACGCTGATCCACACCGACGAACTGCCCGAGGACGCCGCCGGGGGCGCGGACCCGGAGCAGTGGCGTGGCACCCTGCCGGGACCTGGCGACACCGCGCTGCTCCAGTACACCTCGGGGTCGACCGGCGACCCCAAGGGCGTGATGGTCACCCACGCCAACTTCATGGCCAACGCGCGGGAGACCGACGACCTGTGGCCCTGCGGCCCCGGCGCCACCGTGGTGTCCTGGCTGCCGCTCTTCCACGACATGGGCATGCTGTTCGGCATCGTGCTGCCGCTGTGGGCGGGCCCGACCTCGTATCTGATGACACCCGAGGCGTTCATCCGCCGCCCGGCCCGCTGGCTGGAGGCGATCTCGCGGTTCCGCGGCACGCACGCCGCCGCGCCCGGCTTCGCGTACGACCTGTGCGTGTCAGCCGCCGCGGAGGGCCGGATCGGCCCCGGCCTCGACCTGTCGAGTTGGCAGGTCGCGGGCAACGGCGCGGAACCGGTGCGCTGGCGGACCATCGAGAACTTCGCCGCCGCCTTCGCCCCCGCGCGCTTCGACCCGCGCGCGATGTGCCCCGGCTACGGCCTCGCCGAGAACACCCTGAAGGCCACCGGCGACCGCGTCGACCGGGAACCCGCCGCCCTGTGGGTCTCCGACGACGCCCTGCGGGACGGGGCGGTCCGGCAGCTCGACGCGGACGCGCCCGGCGCCGTGCCGATCGTCGGTTGCGGCGCGCCGGAGCCCGGGACCCGGATCAGGATCGTCGACCCCGCGACCCTGAACCCGCTGCCCGACGGCCGCGTCGGCGAGATCTGGATCAACGGGCCCTGCGTGGCGGCCGGCTACTGGGGCCGCCCGGAGGCGAGCAAGGAGACCTTCTGGGCCCGCACCGCCCCCGCCGCCGACGACAGCCACGAATACCTGCGCACCGGCGACCTCGGCTTCCTCCACGACGGCACCCTGTACATCAACGGGCGGCTCAAGGACCTTGTCATCCGCGCGGGCCGCAACCACTACCCGCAGGACATCGAACTGTCCGCCGAGACCGCGGCCCCCGGCCTGCGCCCCAACTGCGCGGCGGCCTTCTCCGTGGACGACGGCAGCACCGAGAAACTGGTCGTCGTCGTGGAGGCCGACGGGCGGACCCTGCGCGAGACCGGTACGGAACGGCTGCACAGGCTTGTACGCGAGGCGGTCTGGGACAATCATCGGCTGGAGGCGGACGACGTACTGCTGGTGCGGCGCGGCACTCTGCCCAAGACCTCCAGCGGCAAGGTGCGACGCCGCGCCTGCCGACAGCTCTACACGGACGGATCGCTGGCCGACGCCGTCGTACGAAGCGGCTGACGTCCGGGCCCCGCGACGCCCGCACGGCCAGGTCATGACGCACCGAGGAGACACCGTGTCCGCAAGCCCAGGAAGAGGAACCACCGCCGAGCGGCTGTCCGAACTCACCCGCAGGCGGGCCGAGTCGGCGCGGCTGGCGACCGACGCACCGGCCGTCGCGCGCCAGCACGACAAGGGCAAGCTCACCGCCCGCGAACGCATCGACGCCCTGGTCGACCCGGGCAGCTTCGTCGAGCTGGACGCCATGGCCAGGCACCGCTGCCACGACTTCGGCATGGACCGCCAGCGTCCGCTCGGCGACGGCGTGATCACCGGATACGCCACGATCGACGGCCGCCGGGTCTGCCTGTTCGCCCAGGACTTCACGGTCTTCGGCGGCAGCCTCGGCGAGGTCTACGGCGAGAAGATCCTCAAGGTGATGGACCTGGCGCTGCGCACCGGCTGCCCCATCATCGGCATCAACGACTCGGGTGGCGCCCGCATCCAGGAGGGCGTGGTCTCCCTCGCGCTCTACGCCGAACTGGTCAAGCGGCACGTCCAGGCGTCCGGTGTCATCCCGCAGATCTCCCTGATGACCGGCCCCTGCGCGGGCGGCGCCGTCTACGCCCCGGCGATCACCGACTTCATCGTCATGGTCGAGGGCATCTCCCACATGTTCGTCACCGGGCCCGAAGTGCTGAAGACGGTGACCGGCCACCAGATCGACCGCGAGGAACTGGGCGGCGGCTACAGCCACAACGCCGTCTCGGGCAACGCCCACCACCTCGCGCGCGACGAGAAGGAGGCGTTCGAGTACGTCCGCCTGCTCCTCGGCTACCTCCCGTCGAACAACATGGACGACGCGCCCGACTACGAGGTGCGCGGCGCGGAGGAGTTCACCGCCGCCGACCTCGCGCTCGACGAGCTGATCCCCGACGAGGCCAACCGGCCCTACGACATGCACCAGGTGATCCACACCGTCCTCGACGACGGCGAGCTCCTCGAAACGCAGGAACTGTTCGCGCGCAACATCATCTGCGGCTTCGGCCGCGTGGAGGGCCGCAGCGTCGGCGTGGTCGCCAACCAGCCCTCGCACATGGCCGGGGCGCTCGACATCGACGCCAGCGAGAAGGCCGCCCGCTTCATCCGCACCTGCGACGCCTTCCACATCCCCGTCCTCACCTTCGTGGACGTCCCCGGCTTCCTGCCGGGCCTGGAACAGGAACGCGGCGGCATCATCCGGCGCGGCGCCAAGCTGATCTACGCCTACGCCGAGGCCACCATCCCCATGGTCACGGTCGTCACCCGCAAGGCGTACGGCGGCGGGTACGGCGTCATGGGCTCCAAGCACCTCGGCACCGACGTCAACCTCGCCTGGCCCACCGCCGAGATCGCCGTCATGGGCGGCGAGAGCGCGGTCACCGTCCTGCACCGCCGCGCCGTCGAGCAGGCCGAGGACCCGGCCGCCGAGCGCGACCGGCTGCGCGCCGAGTACGAACAGGCGCTGTGCAACCCGTACGTCGCCGCCGAGCGCGGCTACGTGGACGCGGTGATCATGCCGCACGAGACCCGCGGGCAAGTGGCCCAGGCGCTGCGTGCGCTCGCCGACAAACGGGTGACGCGGCTGCCGCGCAAGCACGGGAACATCCCGCTGTGAGCGGCGCGCGCGACCCCGACATCCGGGTGGTGCGGGGCGAGCCCACCGCCGAGGAGCTGGCCGCGCTGCTCGCGGTGTGGGCGGGCGCGGGCGCCGCGATCGGTGACGAGCCCGCTGCGCGACGGTCGCCTTCGCGGCGATCGTGGCGGCGGGGCACAGTCCCCGCCCCGGACCGCGGCCCCGGCCAGTGGCGGCGCGGCGGCCGGAGCGGCGGCTGGATGCCGTGAGCGCGGCCGACCGACCCGCGGCCCCTGACCGCCGCGGGGCGTCGGAGCCGGGAAGCCGCCGGAGTCGGGGAAGCCGAACCAGCCAAATGAGCCAAGGGAGCCATCGTGCGCAAGGTGCTCATCGCGAACCGCGGTGAAATTGCTGTCCGCGTTGCCCGTGCCTGCCGGGATGCGGGGATCGCGAGTGTG